>NZ_JBQUZW010000004.1:0-328972 GCF_056313665.1 Lysobacter sp. DMC104
TTCTTCATGAGTTCTCCTTGGTCTGTCGAGGGTAGAGAACTCACCTCCCGGGCGGCTACATGATTCGTCTCAGGTCAATCGAACTTGCGCCCGCCGACGGCTTACCGGTGCCGGCGGGTTTCCGTGCCGCGACGACCTCCTATCGCAAGAAGCTCGGGTGATGACGTCCGCGTGGGCATGGATGGTCAACGCTTCGCGGCCTTGACGCCAAACCCAGTGGCCCGCGGCAGTGAGTCCCGGAAGGGATAAGTGACTACAGGCGATCAGCACGGCGCCTGACGACGCTCTGGTCGGCATGCCACTGCCGATGGCAACCCGAGTACAGCATACGCCCCAGCATGGAACCCCATGCCGGGGGTCTTCGTGTTCGTCGCGCCACGGTATCCCACCATGTAGATGGGACTGATCCCCCCACCTCATCTCGGCGGAGACGCGCAGCGGTCGGGCGGCGCCATGACAGCGTTGGAAGTGCGTCGGAGGATCGGCGTCTTTGACCCGGGCGCCCCGAGAAACCGATGGCTGGACAGACCCTCCGGCGGTCGCTGCCAGCGCGGGCGGCGTACAGCCAGCGGGCGGAGCATGGGGTGGCCTATGACCGTGCCCTACGAGCGGGTTGCAGAAGACACCGGGATGGGGCACGGCGAACTGTGATATCGGACAAATACAGACGGATGCGGCGCAAGAATTCACTACTGGCCCTAAGTCCCATTTCCAGCAATACCTCTGATCAGGTGCTTCGCTCCTGCGTGCGTATCCTGACGCACTGACCGTATCGCGCCGACCGGATGGGTGATCTGGTCTATCGGGCGGGCCGTCATTGAAACTTCCGTGCCACAAGCCGATGTGCACGCCATCTCATGTAGCCCCGCTATCGCATCGCTGCGCCCCTCCGCACTGCCTGCTTCAATCTGCGTCGCGTAGCCTCGATTCGCCGTCCCTTCTCCCACGTCGATGCCCGTTGCCGCGGCGTGTTGCGGTTGGTGGCGTGCCGAACACTTCAAGGAATCCAAGGAGAATGCGATGAACGTGTACGACGTGCGATTGACCGCCCTACGCGGCACGACGCTGGCGATGGTGATGCTGCTTCCCTCGATGGCTTGGGCCTGTTGCCCTTCTGATGACAACGGAGCGCCAAAGGCTAGCCAGGGGCTTGGTGAGACGCTTCCACCTGCGCTGGATCTTGCGGCTGATCCCGCATGGAGGGTCTACGAATTCGAGCGTGGCGGTATCCGTTACACGCAGATCAACGACAGCGCCGGTGGTGTGCGCGCGGCGGTGGGCAGGATCGGCGATGTGCAATGGGTGCTGCCGATCGGTCGTGATGCGGATCGTGTCCTGTTGCCCGGGGATGCCTTGCCGCCTGGGAACGCCCGGGTGCTGTTGCGCTCGAAAGAGGTCGAGGTGATGTTGATCGAAAGCGGGGCGACGCAATACTGGTGGGTGCGCGCGTTGAACACGGCGAACTAGGCGCTTTGTTCTGGCTCGGAAAGCAGGATGCCGATCCGGTGCGTTTGGCGGTGCTTGCTGGCGCCGCCATACGCTCGCGCCAGCACTTCCAGTTCCTGTAGCGCTGACTCGATTTCTGGCATGCGGACGAACTCGGCTGTCGGGATGCAGTCCACGAAGATCGTGATGCCCCGATGTCCGCGCCGGTACCAGCCCCGGGTCTGGATCGTGACCTCGGTCGGCGCCATCATTGCGAGCACATCCATCGCACTGCAAATCGCACGATAGGCGGCCAGTTGCAGTGGAACACTGAGTCTACTGGGAGAGCGTCCAATCAAGACCAGTCGGAGGCGGGCGCGGCCCTTCCACCGCTCGGCGAAGGACTCCGAGGTCAGCACGGCATACAGGCCGTAGGTTTCGATCTCGAAGGGATAGAGCAGTTCGCTGTGTCGCGCCAATGCCCTCGCGGACTCCACACCGGAGGACATGGCATCCATCGCTTGGCGATAAAGCCCTTCGTCCTTGAGCGTCTGCGCGACTGCATTGCGATAGGCGTCCAGATCGTCGCGTGCATAGGCGAGCAGTAGTGCTTTCTCGCGGAATCTGCGTTCGAAAGACTGGAACATTGCGCGGACGGCGCCCATAGTCTTCGCTTCGTGGTCTGCATAATGCTGTTGCATGCGCATGATGAGAATTTCGTCGCGCAAATAGTCGCCAGATCGGCTATGCAAATTGGAGATGCGAACGCCCATCGCCAAAAGTGCGGCGGAGACTGCGGCCAACGCGGTTTGTGCTATCAATACAATCGAGTCAGAGCTTCCGATCATGGGTATGCTCGGAAGTGCAAGCGCGATTGCGAAATTGATCAGCAGTGTTCCGATTGCTGCGCCGTGCCATCCATGCAAGATGGTCATGTATGTCAACGGTAACAGCATGAATATCAACGGCATGAGGCGAATTGCTGATCCCGCTTCAATGGGAATCATCGCCGATCCGTAGAGAGTCAAGACCATCAGGAGCGAAACCGCAAGAGTCTGAGAGATTTGGCGGTGCGTATTGCGCCATTCATGGCGTTGCTGCCACAGCAGACAGGGCAGCATGACCATGAGGATGCCAAGATAGCCGCCAACGCCGAAGCCAATGAATCGTTCGGCTGTGAATGGCGGCGTCGGGCCATCCAAGGCGATGTTGATGATTCTTCCTGCGATCACTGACCAGATGCTTGCGACTGCAGCTATTAGGGGCAATCTCTTCAGGATGAATTGATCTTTGATCAATTTCTTCCGGATATAGAACGGAACAACGGATATCGCCGTCACCAACAAGAACGGGCTGAGATAGGCCCACTGCGGACTGTATTGCTCGGCTTTGGGCGCGCGAAGTTCGAGCAGGGCGACTGCATCACCCGCGAACACATAAGGCCAGTAGCGCATAGGCAACAGCAGCAAGCTCGCAATGCGCAATCCGGCAGGGAGATACCACTGGTCGTACGAGTGCTGCCACAGGACCAGAAATGTAGCGCAATAGGCTGCTGCTATCGCCACGCCTTTGCCGACTGTTTTCCACGCCCGAGCGTCCATGCCTGCCCCTGTTTCGGTCAATAACCCGCCGTCGCCCCCGTCTTACGGGGGCTAGGCTTCATTGTCAACGGCGTGCCCCTGAGTGGGGCGCGCGGCGCTACAGCCAGCCGACGACCGCTCCGCGCAGCGCGAGTTGGGTCGTCGCCGGATCTTCGACCAGGATGCGATCCCTGTCGGTGTCCTGCATGCACAGCACCCAACCTTCGCGACGAATCAGGATGCGCCGGATGTGCGGCCGCCCGAACAGTGTGAAGGCATAGATCCCGCCGTCGACGACCCGGTCGAGCGTCAGGGTGCGGACATCGATCAGGACCACGGTGCGTGCAGGAATGAGCGGCACCATCGCGTCGTTGGGCTGGAAGGTCCAGCGCACTTCGTCCAGCGGCGTCATGCCGATCTTCTGACGCACCAGGAATTCCGGCAGCAGGATGAAGCCTGGGCCATCGCCGTAATCGAAGGAATGCAGGCGGTCCACCGCGAGATGGCCGTTCGGCACGGTGCCCGACCCGATCCCGTCGCGCGGAATGCAACCCGACAGCAATAGCCGCGCATACGGTTCGCTGATGCGTTCCGGCGGTACGCCCAGCATCTCCGCGACGATCGGCGCGCGCCCTGCCGGGATCGGGCGGCGTCCGTTGCGCCACTGCGATACGTAGGCATCGACCACGCCGGCACGTTTGGCGACCTCACTGTTGCGGGTCCGTGTCGCTTCCATCGCCTCGGCGAAAGCGCGGGTGAACTTGTCCATCACAGGAGTGGCTCTTGGGTCGGGGGTCAAACGTACTACGGAAAAAGTTGACAATCAAATAATAGCAATGCTACTTATTTTTGTAACACCCCCTTTGCCGGGGAGAAGCATTGCCCCGGCCGCCCCATAAGGAGAGCAGGATGCAAGTCGTCACGTGCCAAGTTGGAGGAAGCCTCCGACTCGGAGAAAAGGCCGGGATCACGATCCACGCTCGGCAGGGGGAGCGGATCGCCTTCGGGGCGTGGGCACCGTCGGGAACCTGCCTCACGCTCGGCGGCGAGGCCATCCATCCCGTCTCCGGCCGCGCCGGCGTCTGGAGCTACCTCTTTTCGCTGTACGGGTGCCGACGCTTCGAGTTCGGCCAGTACGAGGTCCGCATCTGGCTCCCGGGCGAGGTGATCGAACTGGCCGCGGACTGCCTGGACAGCCTGCACGTGGGTGTCGGCAACCGGTTCCCCATGCCGCCGCCCGAGTACGTCCCGCCTGCGGGCGTCCGGCGCGGGGTCGCCCGCGCCACGGCATCACTGCCTACGTGGTCGCCGACCACCGGCTGCGCCGCATACCAGCACGCGAGGAGCGCCTGATGCCCATCCTCGACTGCACCCTGCTCGAATCCATCACGATCGGCCGGGACACGCGCCTGCACCTGACCGGCCGCATCGACGACGTTCTGTACGTCTACCTCGATGCGTCGGTGCGCCATGACCTCGGCGGCGTGGGCGGCTTCCACGCGAGCGCGCCTTCCGGTGTCGGGCGCGTCGCGCATGTCCTCGCGCTGCGTGATGCGGACACCTTCACCATCGGCCCGACGACGATCGCCGTGCAGGCCGTGTGCCTGCGGATCGACGGTGCGCAGCCGCTGCGGGACATCCGCCTGTGCATCGATCCGCCCAAGGTGCTGCGCATCGTGCGGACGCCACCACCGCGTCGCCGCGTATCGAAACCGGCGCGCGCGACGGACATCGGGAGGCTGCCATGCTGGTCCTGACCCGCCGCGTGGGTGAGAGCATCCGCATCGGCGACAGCGTGCGCCTGACGATCCGTGGGAAGGCGGGCAATCACTACACGGTGGCGATTGCCGCGCCAGGCGACCTGTCGGTCGTCGATGACGAAGGTCAGCCACTCATCGCCCTGCGTCACCGGCAACGCCGCAAACGTTGCTACGTGGCCGCACTGCTAGCCGGCGAGTCCCTGCGGATCGGCGATGCGGTGTTCGTCCGGTTCGGCGAGGACCGCTACGGCGGCACGTTGCGCATGCGTCGCGGGCAGCAGGTCCGGATCAGCATCGACGCCCCGCGCGAGGTGCCGGTGCATCGCGAAGAAATCTACTGGCGGATCTGGCGCGAATCCCACGAGCGGCCCGGGAGGGCGGCTTGATTGCGGCGCCGCAGGCAGGGGGACGAGCGGGAACGCGCGCGGATCGAGCGGGTGGCAGACGTTGTGCTTTGGCTGGCGCGATGGCTGCTTGGCGCCGTGGTGTTCCTGTGGTGCTGAGGGCGCGACGGAGTGGCGGATCAAGGGGTGAGACAGGGCGATGGTAGAAATCAGGATGGGCGATGCGGGTCCGGGGGATCGACTACACGATCAGCAATTGCTGCGTGAGCTGGACATGATCAATGCTCGGACGCGGGAGGAACTCGGCCTGCTGCCGTTGAATGGCTTGCCGGTGATCGCGAAGCGCAAGCCGGTGCTGCCGAAGCGCGAACTCGCGGTCGTTGCCGCGGCGTCGCCGGGCACCGCATCATTCCCGGTGTCGCGTGCAATCGACGACATCCCCACCGATCCCGAGGGCGCCGAAATGTTCATTCTGGGCAAGCTGTTCAAGAAGAAAGCACCGCAAGAACCGTGGCCAATACGGTTCGATAGTTTCAGCTTCGGCGCGCGCTGCTACAACACGCTGAAATGCCGTGTTGTTTTCCAGGGAACGCAGGAGTTGTCCGACAGAGTACAAGATGGGCCATCCGGTGAGCCACGTTCCCCTGATTGGAAAGACAAGTGGTATGCGGATCACATCGTGATGGCCAGCGAGGTATTCCCTCCACCTGCTGATGTGCGTTGGACGGCGTTGGACGGCGTTGCACGGCACGCCGAAATTGACCTCAAGGACATCTTTCCCGATCGCCTCGTCCTGCACAACGTGGCGCGGGAGGAGATCAAGCCGGGGTGGGAGAACGACCCATCCGCAAGATCGGTCGACATCCTGCTCGAAGTCAACGACCGGACGATCAACATCTACATGCGGGGGCGCATCGTGCAGAAAGAATTGGCGGACCCCAGCAACCCGAACAGCGCATGGCGCAATGACTTGATCCTTGCCTGGACGAAGACGTACTGACCGAAGGGGTGATGGATGGGAGGCAGCGGAAAGAAGGAAGTCGTGCGGCTAGGCGAAGACGGTCTGCCGACCGACGACGTGCCGCACACGCTGGCGACACCGGATCAGGTGCACCGCTATGAGGCTGCGGCCGATCGACTGTACCGGTTCCAGACGCCGACCCTGCTCGACCGCAACGACCCCCACTCCCATCTTCTGGTCGGATTGCTGGATGGAACGGGCAACGATGTCGATCAAGATCCACTCCACGCAACCAATGTCGCCAAGCTCAAGGCGCAGGCAAGGGATTTGTATGATGCCGGCGTTGAGGGGGTTCACGTTGAATACTCCCCCGGCCCAGGTACACAAACCAACACCATTGCGAAGAACATTGATGGTGCCACGGGTCGCACCAGCCTTGAGCGAGCGGAGGAGATGTACGCGAAGCTAGTCACCAAGGCGCAGGATATCTTCGAGGCCGATCCCCATGCTCGACTGAGCATCTATTTGGAGGGCTTCAGCCGCGGCGCCAGTGAAGTGCCGCTCGTCGCCCGGATGATCCACGAACGTGGTATCCCGGCGAAGGACAGTGTCATCGATAGCGTGGATGAACTGGGGCATCCCACAAAATCCTATACACGCTATCTCCAGTCGCCCGGCATGACGCCGATGGCGGTCGGCCTGTACGACCCGGTGCCGACCGGGTACATGGAAGTCTTCGACCGGCGCCTGCCGCCGTCGGTGGTGTCGGGCTTCCAGATCAACGCCGCTGACGAGCGTCGCGGCCTGTTCCCGGTCGATCGCATCCTGCCCGACGGTCTGTCGGAGGATGGGCGCTTCCTGAGCGTGACCGTGTCCGGCGTGCACTCGGACATCGGTGGCAGCTACCTGCGCGGTGGACTGGGGGATCGCAGCCTCAACCTGATGACCGACTACCGCAACGCCCTGTCGAGCGAGCCGCTGTTCCAGCGCCTGCACGAGACGCAGGACCCGCGGATGAACGTGATCCACCATTCCACCGAAGGCAGCGTGCTGTTCCGGCACTTTCCCAAGATCGGCCGCGACACGCCGCAGGGCGAAATCACTCAACTCGTTCCGGATCACTCGCATCTTGCCGTGCCCGGCCAAGTCGTCACCGTGGCCAAGCAGGCACCGGAGCCAGTCGACGAGTCGCTGCTACGCGGCGTGTCGCACGGACGCACCGTCGTGCGCAGCCCGCTGGCGCCGGAGCCTGCGATGCCCGCCGGCGAGGCCATGCTCGCCCGCGTGATGGACTCGCCCAACGTCGAACTGCACGCCTACCAGCCGCCGATGCCGCTGCCGATGAAGGTGACCTTCGGCGTCGCCGCGGCCGGCGGCGTGCTGAGCGTGGTCGAAGCGGCTGCCGCCGGCGATCGGGCGGCGGCGCAGCTGACGTTGGACAACCCGGAGGCAGCGAAGTCGGTGCTGGCGCACTACGGCGCGCGCGGCATGGGCGGTTGGGCTGGCGGCGCGGTCGCGGGTGCGGCGATGGGCTGGGAGACTGGTCCCGGCGCGATGGTCTTCATCGCCACCGGTGCCGTGGCCGGCAGTTCGGTCGGCGATCGACTCGCCAAGTTGCAGGACAACCACGCGATCTTCCACCAGTCCGATGCCACGGGCGTGCCGTGGGCCTTCAACGGCCGCGCATGGGAACGGCAGGGACTGGTCGATGCCACGCTCGATGCTACCGACAACCCGGCGCGAACGGCCGTGGTCGCGAGCTACGACAAGGCGCGCGAACTGAACTACCGCGCCACGAACACCGCCACGGCGCTGGCGCTGGGCGAGGCCGAACCACCGGCCAATCCGTTCCGCCTGCCTGCCGACGAACACGACCGTGGCAGCCTCAAGCCCGCGCCATGGACCTTCGATGCGGATGGCGGGCAATGGCATCGCCGCGTGGTGGTCGGTGCGGATCGCAACGACCTGGACATCGTCGAGGTCGAGACGGCGAGCCCGGAGCGCGCGGCATCGCTGTCCCGCGCCTCGCTGGAGGTGATGCAGGCGAACGTGGTGAACGGCCCTGCCGGCATCGCCGCCCGCTACGAGGCGGCCTACGCGCAGTACGGCTGGGAGAAGTTCGGTCCGATGCCGGAGGCGGTGCGGACGGCGCTGACCGACCACGACCGCCTGATCGCATCGGACGGCAAGCTCTACGAGCACCAGCCGGACGGGGACTGGATTCACCGGACGGCGCTTCCGGGCAACGATCATGCGGAAGGTGCGCTGCGGCTGGAGTTGAACGCCTCGCGGGTATTGCTCCAGGCCAACCTCCAGCAGCATGCGGAGGAGATCTCGACGGCGCTGCCGCACGGCCCGAAGACCACGGAAGCGACGCAGCACGAGGAACTGATGTACCGCTACCGGGTCGCCGGGACGGAGCTTCAGCCGGAGTGGCGCGAGGCGATCGATCTGGCGATGCAGCGCACGCGCACGGAGAACGCACTGTCGGGCCCGGGCTCGGTGCAGCTCAAGCCCGGGCCTGATGGCCGGATCGGGGCGGACAGCCCAATCGTGCATCTGCAACGCGACCGCGAGGGCGTCGACCACATCGCCGCGGTGACGAGCAGCGAGGACATCCGTCAGGCGTTGGCCGAGGTGCGCACGCGGCACCTCGAGGTGCCAGTGCCGGAAGCGCCCGACCAGCGCATCGAGCGCGCCACCGAACAGGAGCGCGACGCACACGTCCAGACGATGCGCGAAGCGAACCGGCAGGGGCTGTCGCAGCCGGAGACGGCGGCATTGGAGACGATCCAGGTCACGGGCCGGCGGCGGGACGATGGCGTCGCACGCGAACCCGTCGATGCATTGGACACGCCTTCTCCCATTGCCGAAGCGTCGGCGCGCGCGCCAGACGTGGTGCCGGTTCTCTCCCCCGAACCGGAACCACGGACGCCCGCGGTGTCCACCGCGCCGCGCGTCGACACTTCGGCACCTGACGACGCCTTGCGCCCGGGCACGCGTGGCGATCAGGTCGAACTGCTGCAATTCCGACTCGATCGGCAGGGCTATCGCGGCCCGGAGGGCGAACCGCTGCCGCAGGACGGTCACTACGGTCCCGAGACCGAACACGCCGTGCGCCAGTTCCAGGCCGCCCATGATCTGCCGGCGACCGGCATCGCAGACCCAGACACACAGACAGCGGTCGCGCGCGCGCCGAGCCTGCAGCGCGCGCCGGTCGAGCATGCGGAGCCTGTCGCCACGCCATCCCCGGAACCGACGCGGGATGCCTTCGAACGCACCGTGCCGCCGCCGGCGCACGAGGTCGTTGCAACACACCGGGAAGCGCGCCCGGACGGTGCTGTCCCGCTGTTCTCGCCCGCTGCGCCCATGTTCGCCGCAGGCGCGAGCAAGCCGGAACGCGACGACGAACGCGATGCCGTCGAGCCCGCGCGTGAGGCACACACCGCACCGGGGATGACGGCGTCCACGCACCCCGCGCACGGGCTCTACCTCCAGTCGCAGCGCGCGATGGAGAAGGCGGACGCCGCGCCGGGCATGGCGGGCCTGAGCGAGCGAGCGCGCGAGACGCTCGGCGCCGCGGTCGTGGCGCAGGCGGTATCCACGCCGGGCTGGAACTTCACCGGCGTGGATCACGTGGTGCCCAGCAACAGGATCGATCCGCAGACCGGACGCCCGGAGACCGTGTTCGTCGTGCAGGGCGCACTCGACGACCCCGGCCATCGCCGGATCGCGGTACACGTCGAACAGGCGTTGTCGCAGTCGGTCGAGCAATCCTCGTCCGTGGCCCAGTCTGCGATGCAGATGCGCCAGCAGGGGCAGGACCAGGACATGGCGCGCACGCAGGCGCAGGGCTTCGACGATGCGCAGGGGCCTGCCATGCGGATGGGCGCGCGCTAGGCGCAAGGTTGCTCGGGCGGGATGTCCGTCCATTCAATTTCGATGAGGGGTCAGGTCCGTGCAGTTCTTTGTTCGCCTTGCGGTGGCGTTGATCGCGTTCAGCTGGATCGCTTCGATCGTCGTATTGGTCGCAATCGTGGTCTTCGCCATCCGTCGGCATCGACATTTCGCGGACCAGCCCGTTCAGCGTTAGACCCGTTTCCACCCGTGACACGTTGTCTCCGGCAGCCGCGTTCGTATGGCCTGCCATGCATCACTTCGACGAGGAAGATTCGATGAGTGCAGATCGCAACCCCACGGCCCCCCGAGGCCGTTCCATCGCCCGCCGCTGGTTCGGCGTCATCCTGACGGTGAAGCTCGCCGTGGTGGCCGCCGTCGGCGCGATGGCACAGGTCGTCCCCAAGGCGACATCGCAGTTCTGCTACAGCGGCCTGTGTGGCAACACATTGGACGAAGCCGAGCAGAAGATGCGTTCGGCACCGACGAACGCCGACATCGGCGCACTGCTCGAACAGAAGACGACGGACCTGGGGAGCATGGCCACGAACCAGACGGCGTCGTATTCCTACGCCGTGAAGGATCAGCCGGCTTCTGCCCTGTATGCCGCCGCCTACATGGCGACCGGTGTCGGGAGTTCGCCCCCGACCAGCGGGCAGGGCTGCACACCCGCCACCGGAACACCGTGGACGAACTGGTGTGCGGACGAGGGCAACCTCGTGTCGAAAATGATGGATTACTACGCCGCGGCCAATCCCAGTTGCACCTACGCTGCGCCGGTCCTGATCGAGGACACGCGGACCACGCCTTACAGGAGCGTCACCGGGGGCACCGGTGGCGGGACCGTCGACTACGGCGATCACCTGTACCAGACGAATTACACGTGCCAATCGGGTTCATCGGGCATCAGGAAGTTCAAGATCTTCAAGAAGGCACCCTACACTTGTCCGTACCGCTACACGGGGCTAAGCGATGAGACGCCCAACGACGGCAACGGCGACCTGACCCTGCCGGTGCTGTGCAATTACGACATCAAGTCCTACACGATCACCGGTCCGGTCCAGCAGGTCGCCAGTTGCAAGGCCAGCATCTTCCCCTGCTATCCAGCCACCGGCGACAAGGCGCGGCAGGAGCCGGACTTCGACTTCGCGGGCCACATCTTCACCCGCTACTACCATGCCTACCACGAGTTCCGGAACGATCCGGGCTCGGGCATCGGCTGGAGCCATACGTTCGATGACCGTGTGTTCGGCGCCAGCACGGACACGACCGTCAGTGTGGTCGACGAAAGCGGCACCTACGAGAGCTTCGTGCGCATGTCGACGGGTCGTTACCGCGGCGAGAACTCGGTCGACCGATTCCTGCTCGTCGACAGCGATTCCGGGCATTGGCTGCTGAAGTCGCCGAACGGCGAGTATCGTGAGTTCGACGCGACCGGCGTCCTCCTCAAGATCGGCCAGCCGGCCGACCCGCGCCTCGATGTGACATTGGCCTATGCCAACGGCCTGCTGTCGACCGCGACCGACGGTCAGGGCCGTGTGCTGCGATTCGAGTACGACAGCGGGAAGATGCTCAGGCGCATCGTGTTGCCCGATGGTTCGGCCGTGGCCTATGGCTACGACACCGAGCGCAACCTGACCGGCGTGGTGTATCCGGACGAGCGCGTGCGCGAGTACCGCTATGCCCAAGCGGGCCTGATCGGTGACCCCAGCCAGCGCCACCACCTGACCGGCATCATCGCCGAGGACGGCCATCGTTACGCCTCATTCAAGTACGACGCGCGCGGCCGGGCGATCGAGAGCCGCGCGTTCGGCAGCCCCGACAACGTCACCACGGTCAGTTACGACAGCGACACGCAGAGCACGGTCGCGACCGACACCGGCGACACGAAGACCTACACGATCCAGCCGGGGCTGTATCGACGCGTCACTGCGGTGAGCAGCCTGGGCCAGAGCGGACAGGACGGCCAGGCCTTCGATACGCAGGGCCGCCTGACACGCAGCACCGATCGCCTCAATACCTTCACCGACTACGAGTACGACGCGACGAATGGCTACCGCTCCGCTGTCATCGAAGCGGTCGGCAAGCCCGAGCAGCGACGGATCGAGTTCGTGCGCGATCCAACGCTCAATCGCCTGACCGAAGTGCGGGTACGTGATGCTGCTGGCGTCCTGAAGTCGAAGACCCAGTGGAGCTACGACGCCAGCGGCCGCATGACCGCCATCACGCAGACCGATCCGGTCACGGGCGACCTGCGCACGACCACGCTGGCTTACTGCGTGCAGGCGGATGTGGCCGCGGGAACGTGCCCGACCATCGGCCTGCTCAAGACGGTGGATGGTCCGCTCTCCGGCAGTGACGACACGACGACCTACACCTACCGCCAGGCCGATGCTGCGACCTGCACCGCCGCGCCGACGAGTTGCCCTTATCGCAAGGGTGATCTGTGGAAGGTCACGAATGCCCTGACCCAGACCGTCGAGATCCTCGCCAGCGACGGCGCCGGGCGGGTGCTGTCGGCGAAGGACGCGAACGGCATCGTGACCGATCTGGTCTACGACGGTCGAGGTCGCATCCTCGCCCAGAAAGTGCGCGGTGCCGATGCCTCCACCGAGTACGACGACCAGATCACCCGGATCGAGTACGACCCCAGCGGCACCGTACATCGCATGGTGCTGCCGGACGGCCGCGCGACCGTATTCGAGTACGACCCGCTGCAACGACTGACCGCGGTGATCGACAACGACGGCAACCGCATGGCGTTCACGTTGAACGCGGCCGGCGATGTCATGCGTGAGGACGCGACGACCGCCAGCGGCGCCGTGTTGCGTACGCTCTCGCGGGTCTACGACACGCTGGGGCGGCTTCACGCCGTCACCGACAGTGAACTCCATAGCACCACCTTCGGCTACGACGCCGTCGGCAATGCGACCTCCGAGCGCGACCCGCTGCTGCGCGACACCAGCCACACCTACGACGCCCTGGGCCGGCTGCGCACGACGATCCGCAACGTCGGCGGCATCGCGGCGCGGACCCAGGTGCAGTACGACGCGTTGGATCGGGTCGTGCAGGTCACGGACCCGGGCGAGCTGAATACCTTCTACCGCTACAACGGCTTCGGCGACCTGCTTGAACTGATCAGCCCCGACACCGGCACCACGACGTCGACCTACGACGCGGCCGGCCGCCTGGCCACCCGCATCGATGCCCGCAACATCACCGCGACCTACGGCTACGACCTGATCGACCGCGTGACCTCGGTGACGTATCCGGACAGCACCCGGAACCTCGGCTTGACCTACGACACCGCGCCCGCCGAGTGCCCGGCCGGGGAGACCTTCCATGTCGGCCGCCTCGCGCGGATGACGGTCGGCAGCAGCGACGGCACCGCGTTCTGCTACGACCGTTTCGGCAACCTCACGCGCAAGGTGCAGACGACGCAGGGCCGCAGCTTCACGGTGCGCTACGACCATGCGCCACGCATCCGCAACGACACCGATGCGCCGGGTCGCCCGCGGCCGCCGACGGCGCTGGTGTTCGGGATGACCTATCCGGACGGCGCACAGGTGCGGATCGGCCGCAACGGCCGCGGCGATGCGACGGACCTGACGGTGACGCTGGCGAATGGTCAGACGAAGACCCTGCTGTCGGGCACCGTCCACTATCCGTTCGGTTCCGCGTGGTGGTGGACCTACGGCAACGGCCGGAAGCTGACCCGCTCGCGCACGCCGAGCGGCCGGCCGGGGTTCGTCGAGGACAACCGCGCCGGCGGACTGAACGAAGGCTACTGGTTCGATGCGGCCGGCAACCTGGATTCGCTGCGCAACGCCAGCCAGGCCGATCCGCCGAAGCGCAAGTACACGTATGACGGCCTGG
The DNA here is from genome assembly GCF_056313665.1 of Lysobacter sp. DMC104. NCBI lineage: Bacteria > Pseudomonadati > Pseudomonadota > Gammaproteobacteria > Lysobacterales > Lysobacteraceae > Lysobacter > Lysobacter sp. DMC104. The sequence continues at coordinate 13,844 of NZ_JBQUZW010000004.1, forward strand.
ATCGCCTGACCGAGGTCCGCGACGGTGCAAACAACGCGCTGCTGCAGGGCTACGGCTACAACGCCACCGGCGACCGCACGACGGACACCAACGGTGCCACGCGCAGCCTCGCCTACGCCGTGGGCACGCACCGCCTGAGCAGCGCGGGCAGCGTGAACCGGGCCTACGACGCGGCGGGCAACACGATCCGCATCGGTGGTACCGCGGCGCTGGTGGCCCACCGCCCGGCGCTTGCCGTGGACACGCAGGCCCGCAGCTGGCGCACACAGGTGCAGGCGCGCGCGCAGATCGCGCGTGCGGCCAAGCGAGCAGGCAAGGCGTCGACAGCCGCACCGACGAAACTGGTACCGGCCATGGTCCGCGAGTTCGCCTACGACGACGCCGGCCGACTGAAGCAGGTCAAGCGCGATGGCGTCGTCGCGATGGACTACCGCTACAACACCAAGGGCGAGCGCGTGTACCGCAGCGGCAGCGGTCAGACCGTCCACACCATGTACGACGAGGCCGGCCACTGGCTCGGCGACTACGACGCCGCCGGCAACGCGCTCCAGCAGGCGATCTGGCTGGACGACCTGCCCGTCGGCCTGCTGGTCGGCGCTGGCACGAACCAGAAGCTGTACTACCTTGAACCCGACGCCCTCGGCAGCCCACGGGTGGCGATCGACCCGGACCGCGACGTGGCGGTGTGGCGCTGGGATCTGGCCGGCGAAGCGTTTGGCAACGGCACGCCGAACGAAGACCCCGACGGCGACGGCATCGCACTCACCCTCGACATGCGTTTCCCGGGCCAGCGGTACGATGCGGCGAGCGAATTGGTCTACAACTACTTCCGGGACTACGATCCGACCACGGGACGGTACGTGGAGAGTGATCCGATTGGGCTTTCTGGTGGTGTTAGCACGTACGGCTACGCTGGCGGAAACGCGTTGGGAAATCGTGATCCCCTCGGTCTCGATTGGCTTGAGTACACGGGGCAGGAAATTGTTCTCTACGCTGGTGACTACGGAAACCTCACGACCGTGAAACGCCGGTGCAAGGCAAGCTCAGGAAAGTACGCGGCGGCGATCAAATATGACTACAGGACATCAGCTGCTCAGGACATCCAAAACTGGGGGCCGACCCCTGAGGGGAAGTACTATATCGACCTTGGGCCAAATCCGGATCGTATGGCCGGTACGCGAAAATATGGCAGCGGCTATGTGTTGACACCTAGTCCTCAAGGTGGGATTGAGAGAGTGCCTGCTGGTGGCGAGCAGATATGGGGGACTTGGAGAGGTAGGCTTGTCCCATATCCGGGCACGAAGACCTTTGGTCGGCATGATATGTATTTGCATGACTCAAAGAAGGGGCAAACGAGCGGGTGTATCGAAGTCTGTACCGACCTTATCCAGGACTTGAAAAGGATGAGGGCTTCTGGTGCTCGTCGGATCGATGTCTCTGTTGACTATGATGGAATCACTTCAACAAATGGGTGGAGGTAGGAAATGAGGAATGTCGCGATTTTTCTGCTGTGGACGCTACTTCCCGCATGCGCTGCAAATGCTTCGGGGGTTCGTCTCTTGAACGAATCCCTGAAGGGCTCGTATGACCGAAACGAGTCCGTGATCTTGGAAGTGGAGAACGATGGAAAAGACCCAGTCAATTTCTATTCCAATGCAGAAATACTTGATGACGGAGAGTGGGTCGCGTGGCCCTACGAGATAGAGCACGGTACGCCCGAAGGGTTGTCCGTTGTTCATCACGCCAAGGTACGGGAGAAGCTCAGGATTGTGTTGAATTTTCTTGAAATTTCTCCGCCGCTGCTTCCAGAAGGTGTGGCTCCGCGATGCGATAGGGCACCCTATTTCCGTTTTAGGGTTGTCGTTGATGGGAAAGTGAAGCAGGAGCTTTTTTCTAACCAGTTCAAGGTTGTTGATCCCTATGGCGCATGTTCCGAAGATGGGATATTCAAGCCTGCGACCCATCCGTAGGACCTGGTTCACTTTCAGGGCTCGCGCGGCCGAGCCTTGGGGAGCGAGAGTTCGTAGTGCGGCATGAGCTGGACGCGTGTAGGAAGGTCAAGTGAAAGTAGTGAAGTTGATTTTGGTTGCGATGTGGATCTTCTTTTTCTCTGGCTGCGCCAGCGCCGCCAGTGGGGTTCGCGTCGAGACAGTCAAGAAGAGCGACTCGCTTTATGCGATCACTGTAGAAAACAACGAAAGGGATGCTGTGAAGTTCTCTATCTCTGTCGAGATAAACGAGGGCGGGCAGTGGGCCGAGTATCCGCATCGGCTTGAGGATGGGTTGCTTGAGCCGCAGAGAAAGATTCATTTCTTGAAGGATGGAAGGGCGGCGAATTTTGTCTTGGATATTGAGCGAGATATCCGCGCATCCCCAGCTATACCTGCTGGTGAAAAGGAGCAAAGATCAACCCATCGCGCACGAATCAGGATCAAGCTGTTCGGCTCGGATGGGGGGCTGAAAATTGTCACATCTGACGAGTTCGACTTGCTTGTTCGATAAATCGTGGCTTGGTGTCGCCGTGACTATAGTTGTTGTGCGGTGACTCATGGAACGGTTATTTGTTCGGATGATGCGTGTTCCGGTCGATTGCGGATGCAAATAGGGAGGTGACGACGTCTCCCCGCTTTTGAGTAGCATCCGGATCTGGAGTCCAATTCCCCGGAGAGAGGAAATTGGACGTGAAGAAGCGATTTGCCGAAGAGCAGATCATCGGGTTTCTGCGTGAGGCCGAAGCGGGCCTGGCGGTGAAGGAGCTGCGCCGGCGGCACGGGTTCAGCGAGGCCTCGTACTATCAGTGGCGGAGCAAATTCGGCGGGATGAGCGTGTCCGAGGCCAAACCCCTGCGCGAGCTGGAGGCGGAGAATGCGCGCCTGAAGAAGCTGCTGGCCGAGTCGGTGCTGGAGAACGAAGTGATCAAGGAGGCGTTGCGAAAAAAGTGGTGACCGCGCGGGCGCGACGCGTGCTGGTGCGGCAGATGGTGGATCGTGGGCTGAGCGAGCGGCGTGTGCTGTCGGTGGTGCGCATGAGTGCCAGCGCCTTGCGCTACGCGCCGCGTGCCGATCGCGACGTGGACCTGCGGGAGCGGATCGTGGCGCTGGCCCAGCGCCATCGGCGCTACGGCGTGGGGATGATCCATCTGAAACTGCGGCAGGCGGGGGTGATGGTGAACCACAAGCGCGTGGAACGGTTGTACCGGCAGGCGCAGTTGCAGGTTCGCCGGCGCAAGCGCAAGAAGGTGTTGCCGGGCCAGCGGCAGCCGCTGGTGCGACCGACACGCGCGAACCAGGTCTGGTCGATGGACTTCGTCTTCGATCGGACCGCCGATGGCCGTGTGCTCAAGTGTCTGACGATCGTCGATGACGCGACGCACGAGGCGTTGTGCATCGAGGTGGAGCGTGCGATCTCGGGCCATGGCCTGGTCCGTGTGCTGGACCGACTGGCCCGCGTTCGCGGCTTGCCGGAGGTGATCCGGACGGACAACGGCAAGGAGTTCTGCGGCAAGGCGATGCTGGTCTGGGCGCACGGACGCGGCGTGAAGCTGCGCTTGATCGAGCCGGGTAAGCCGAATCAGAACGCATACATCGAATCGTTCAATGGCCGGCTACGCGACGAATGCCTCAACGAGCACTGGTTCACCCACCTGCTGCACGCACGGACGCTGATCGAACAGTGGCGACGGGAATACAACGAGGAGCGGCCAAAGAAGGCGTTGGGCGGGCTGACGCCGTCGGCCTACGCAGAACACATCAAAGGTCGGATACAGTAACCACGGACTCTAGATCGGCCCGCTACTCAAAGCGGGGAGACGTCGCCCCGTGCGGAACTAGCGCGACACGCAGTGAGCGGTTTCGTAGTCAGCCCTTTCCTGCATCACATCGGGCACCCTACGGGCACCAACTGCAACAGGCTCCGGATCTCTGATTCAAGAATTTCACGTAAGTAATTGTTTTAAAAAACTTTGCCCGGGTGGCGAAACGGTAGACGCAGGGGACTTAAAATCCCCCGACGCAGGTCGTGCGGGTTCGAGTCCCGCCCCGGGCACCAACGACGATGGCGTCGACGGGGAAAGGCGCGGTGCGCCGCACCGTTCGTCCGCCCCGACCCGGATCGCCCTGCATGTCGCGCTACGCCGCCTATCTCGCCAGCCTGCTCCTCACCCTGTCGTCCCTGTGTGCGGCGTCGTACTTCGGCGACGGTTGGTGGTGGGCGTTCGCGATCTTCGCCGCGTTGGCCGCGCTCGGCACACTGGATCTGCTGCAGACCCGCAGCACCCTGCGCCGCAACTATCCGATCCTCGCCCATTTCCGCTACGGGCTGGAGTCGATCGGCCCGGAGATGCGCCAGTACTTCATCGAGTCCGACACCGCGGAGGTGCCGTACTCGCGCCAGCAGCGTGCCTTGGTCTACCAGCGTGCGAAGTCGGTCAACGACACCCGCCCGTTCGGCACCCAGCAGGACGTGTACGGCGAGGAATACGAGTGGATCAACCACTCGATGATGCCGACGAAGATCGCCTCCGACGATTTCCGCATCCGGATCGGCGGTGACGGCGACGCGGCCTACGACGCCAGCGTGTTCAACATCTCGGCGATGAGCTTCGGCGCGCTGTCGGCCAATGCGATCCGCGCGCTCAACGCCGGTGCCAAGCGCGGCGGCTTCTACCACGACACCGGCGAGGGTTCGATCTCGCCGTACCACCGCGAGCACGGCGGCGATCTGGTCTGGGAAGTCGGCAGCGGCTATTTCGGCTGTCGCAACGACGATGGCACCTTCAGCGACGAGCGCTTCGCCGCGAACGCCGTCGACCCGCAGGTGAAGATGGTCGAGCTGAAGCTGTCGCAGGGCGCGAAGCCGGGGCACGGCGGTGTGTTGCCGGCGGCGAAGGTCAGTGCCGAGATCGCCGCGACGCGCGGCGTGAAGCAGGGCGTGGACTGCGTGTCGCCGGCGCGGCATTCGGCGTTCTCCACGCCGATCGAACTCCTCGAATTCGTCGCGAAGATGCGTGCGCTGTCGGGCGGCAAGCCGGCGGGCTTCAAGCTGGCGATCGGCCATCCGTGGGAGTGGTTCGCGATCGCCAAGGCGATGCAGGAGACCGGCCTGCTGCCGGATTTCATCGTCGTCGACGGCGGCGAGGGCGGCACCGGCGCCGCGCCGGCGGAATTCATCGACCACGTCGGCGTGCCGATGCACGAAGGCCTGATGCTGGTGCACAACACGCTCGTCGGCCTCGGTCTGCGCGATCGCGTGCGCGTCGGCGCGGCGGGGCGCATCACCAGCGCGTTCGATCTCGCACGCACGATGGCGCTCGGCGCCGACTGGTGCAACGCCGCGCGCGGCTTCATGTTCGCGCTGGGCTGCATCCAGGCGCAGAGTTGTCACACCGATCGCTGCCCGACCGGCATCGCGACGCAGGATGCCAGCCGCTGGCGCAAGCTCGACGTGCCCGACAAGGCGACGCGCGTGCACAACTTCCATCGCCACACGCTCAAGGCGCTGCGCGAAATGCTGTGCGCCGCGGGGCTGGAACATCCGTCGCAGCTCGGTCCGGAGCACATCCTGCGCCGCGTGTCGCCGACCGAAGTGCGCTCGCTCAACGTGCTGTACCGCTTCCTCGAACCCGGCGAACTGCTCGGCGGCCGCATCAGCGACCATGCCGTGTTCCGCGACTACTGGACGCTGGCACGGCCCGACACGTTCGCGCCCCCGGAGCGGCTGAGCGCGATACGTAGCAGCAAGGCGTATTGACGGCCTTTCGATCGCGTCTCGCCCCTCATCCGTCCTTCGGGCACCTTCTCCCCGCGGGCGGGGAGAAGGAAGATGCTGGAGCCCCGAACGCACGAAGGGCGGCCGAAGCCGCCCTTCGCGTGTTGCGTCATCGCATCGCGATCACTTCTTTTTCTGGCTCTCGATCCAGCGGTCGACCTTGGCGTCGAGGATGTCCAGCGGCACCGCGCCGTCGCCGAGGATCTCGTCGTGGAAGGCGCGGATGTCGAAGCGGCTGCCCAGCGCCTTCTCGGTGCGGGCGCGCAGTTCGGTGATCTTCATCTGGCCGGTCTTGTACGCCAGCGCCTGGCCGGGAATGGCCATGTAGCGTTCGGCTTCGGCAACGGCATCGACTTCGCTTACCGCCGAGTTCTCGCGCATGTAGGCGATCACCTGGTCGCGGGTCCAGCCCTTGCTGTGGAAGCCGGTGTCGACCACGAGGCGGATCGCGCGCCACAGTTCGTTCTGCAGCATGCCGACGTACATGTACGGATCGTCGAGCATGCCCAGCTCCTTGCCGATCGTCTCCGAATACAGGCCCCAGCCTTCGGCGAACGCGGTCTCGCCGCCGAAGCGGCGGAACTTCGGGATGCCCGTGAGCTCCTGCTGGATCGCGATCTGGAAGTGATGGCCGGGCTTGGCTTCGTGCAGGAACAGGTCCTCGCTGTCCCAGGTCTTGCGGCTGGGCAGGTCGTAGGTGTTCACGTAGAAGATGCCCGGACGGCTGCCGTCTTCGCTCGGCGACTGGTATTCGCCGCCGGCAGCGGACTGCGCGCGGAACGCTTCGACCGGGCGGATCTCGAAGCCGGCCTTCGGCATCAGGCGGAACTCGCGCTTGAGGCCGGGTTCGAGCTTGGCTTCGATGCTGCGGTAATGCGCGAGCAGCGCGTCTTCGGAGGCGAAGTCGAACTTCTTGTCGGTGTTGAGGTACTGGAAGAATTCCTGCAGCGTGCCCTTGAAGCCGACCTCCGCCATCACCTTGCGCATCTCGTCGTGGATGCGCGCGACCTCGCTCAGGCCGATCTTGTGCACTTCCTCCGGCGAGCGGCGGATCGACATGCTCTGGTAGGCGTTGAACGCGTACCACGCCTTGCCGTTGGGCAGGCCTTCCATGCCGGCGCTGTCGCGGCAGGCGGGCAGGTAGTCCTTGGCGATGAAGTCGCGCATGCGCTTGAACGCCGGCATGATCTCCTGCGCGATCATCGTGCGGTATTCGGCGGTGATGCGCGCCTTGTCGGCGTCGGAGAAGGTGGCCGGCAGGTTCCTGATCGGTCCCCAGAACAGGGTCTTCTCGGGATCGTCGTTGATCAGCGCGTCGAACTGCGGCAGCACCTTCACCATCAGTGCCTTCGGCTGCACCACGCCGGTGCGCATGCCTTCGCGCATGTTGACGATGGCCTGGTCGAAGATCGCCGGCATCTTGCCGCCGCGGGCGCGCCAGTCGTCGTAATCCTTCACGGTCTTGAACGGCTGCGCGCCGGTGCCGGAGCCCAGCTGCGCGGCGAAGCCGGCGAGGTTGGTGAACTGGTTCATCGGCATCAGGTAGCCGGGGAACTGCTCGCCTTCCAGCGTGTCCTTCGCGTTCTTCACGAAGATGTCGTAGCTCAGACGATCCTGGCCGCTCAAGCCATCGGGACCGACCGCCTCGATGCGCTTGAGCCAGCGCACGGTGAAGTCGTGCGACTGCTTGCGGTAGTCCTCGGTGAGGAAGTTCGGCAACTGGTCGTTGTAGCGCGGGTCGCCCTGGAACGTGGCCTGCAGCGGGCTGAGCTTGAGCGTCTCTTCCCAGTACTCGTCGTACAGGCGATTCAGCTGCTGCGCCCTGGATTCGGCGGCGGTCGCCTGCGCGGGGGCGGCAGCGAAGGCGGAAACGGGCAGGGCGCTGGCACTGGCCAGCACCACCGCGACGGCGAGCGCGAGCAGCGCGGGCCGGCGGGCGGAAGCGTTCGAGGACATGGGAGACTCCGGGCGTGGAAGGAACGCGCCTGCGGGCAGGGTGCGGCCGCAGGTCGATGGAAGCCCGGGGAGGGTCGCGCGAATCGCCGGTCGCGGCATCGGCCAAAGGTCACTGCGGGGACCGGGGTGCCGAAGCGCCAAGACCGGCAAGGTCCGGCAACGCCGTCGATCAGTGCGCGGCCTGGTGGCGCAGTTGTTCGGCGCGTTCCTTGCCGAGGTAGGCGTCGATCGCGCGGCGCATCACGTACAGCAGCGGGATCAGCGCGACCGCGGCCAGCATCTTGTAGGCGTAGTTCACGCTGCTGACCGCGAGGAACAGCGACATCGGCCAGTGCTGCGGACCGAGCACGAACGCGATGTAGAGCACCACGAAACTGTCGACGAGCTGCGACACCGCCGTGGAACCCGTCGCGCGCAGCCAGACGTGGCGCTCGCCGGTGAGGCGGCGGATGCGGTGGAACACCGACACGTCGATCAGCTGGCCAAGCAGGAACGCGAGCACCGAACCGGCGATGGTCCACAGGCCCTGGCCGAACACGGCGGCGTAGGCTTTCTGGTAATCGGGCACGCCCTGCGTCTGCACCGCCTCGACCCACCAGCCTGCGGGCGAGAGATGGATCGCCGCGAACGCGAACAGGAAGGCATACAGGATCAGCACCACCGCGATCCACGAGATCATGCGCACGCCGCGGGTGCCGAAGAATTCGTTGATCACGTCGGTGAACACGAACACGATCGGCCACAGCAGCGTGCCGGCGGTGAAGCTCAGCGAACCGGTCTGGCCGAACAGGTTCCACTCCAGCGGCGCGATGCCCAGCGTGTCTTCCAGCGCGAAGATCTTCACACCGATGAATTCGGCCAGCACGGCGTTGACGCAGAAGAACGCGGCGAGCGCGATGAACAGCCGGGTCGCACGGTCGTGCAGGAGATGTGCGCTCATGCGGGCGTCTGCTCCGTGGTCGCGGATGCGGCCGCTGCGGCGGCCGGCGGCGTGAAGGGGATGGTCTCCGGCGCCACGGCACCGCCGCTGATGATGAAGTTCATCGCCTGGTCCACGGTCCAGTCGGTCGGGGTCATGCGCTCCACCGGCACGATCTCCAGATAGCCGGACGTCGGGTTCGGCGTGGTCGGGACGTAGACCGCGGCCAGTTCGCGCCCGGTGCCAGCCTCGCGCATCACGCGGGTGACGAAGCCCAGCGTCTTCATGTCGTGGTGCGGGAAGTCGATCAGCACCACGCGCTGGGTACCGTCGGGCTTGGTCTGCAGGATGTCCAGCAGCTTGCGCGCGCTGCCGTAGACGGTGCTGGCCAGCGGGATGCGCCCGATCAGCGCCTCGAACCAGCCCAGCAGGCGCTGGCCCAGCACGCGCCGGGTCAGCCAGCCGGCGACCAGTACGGTGCCGACGGTGGCGATCAGCCCGAGGGCGGTCTTCACCCACGCCTGCGCCAGCCAGCCCAGCGTCTTCGGAGACGACAGCGCCAGCGATTGCAGCAGCGGATCGATGAACGGCCTGCTGAGGTCCGACAGCATCACGAACACGAACTTGATCACCACCCACGTCAGCCAGATCGGCAACAGGGTGAGCAATCCGGCGATGAACAGGCCCTGCAACCGGCGGCCGAACGTGGGAGGCGTGGACATGCGGGGATTGTAGGGCGGGCCTTGGCCCGCCGTCTCGACGCGGCACCCGCGCCGATCACATCTCGCGAACCAGCCGGAAGCTCACGTCGTCGTAGCCGCGGGCGGCCTCCAGCGGGCGGCCGCCGCCGGCGCCGCGCCAACTGCGCCCGGAGGTCATGTGCCGCACGCAACTGCCGCCGGCGCAGTCGCTCAGCCACTCGGCCACGGGCTTGCCGCTGTCGTTGCGGGCCGCAGCCTGCGCCTCGGCGGCGGTGGGCAGTCGATAGTGGTAGCGGCCGCGCCCGCTCTGCCAGCGGGCATACGCCTCGGCGTCCTGCCAGGACACGCAGACCACGGGATGGCTGGTGCTCTGGTCGAAGCCCGGCGCGTCCCAGGTGCGCGGCGCCAGCACCCGCAGCAGCGACGCCTTCTCGCGGCACAGCGACGCCGCACGGTTGGTGGCCTTCGCGAATTCGGCGTACTCGGCACGGCTGATCGACGAGCGCGACACTGCGACCAGCTTGCCCCCGGCCTGCACCAGCGTCATGTCACCCGTGGTGTCGGCCAGTCGATCGCCCGGCTGCGCGATCTTGCCGACGCGGGACTGCAGCGACGCGAGTTGCGCGCCATCGATGCCGATGCTGCGCGCCGAGGCCAGCAGGCGCTGCGCGGCAGCCTTGTCGGACTTGGCCTGGGCCTGGTCGAGCCGCGCCGTCAGCGTCGTCGACAGCCGCTTGCGCATCTGGGTCATCTGCGCCGCGCCGCGCTCGCGGTCCTGTTCGGCGAGACGGGTCATGCGGCTCAGCAGGTCGCGCAGCAGCGGTTCCTCGGCCTTGCCGAGGTGTTGCTCGGCTTCGTCGCCCAGCGCGGCGAACACGCGGTTGCTGACATCCTGCAGGCCGAGGTGGCTGGGATCGGTGCGCCAGGCGGCCATGACGCTTTCGTAGGCGTTGTCGCCGGCCGGCGCGATCAGCCGGCGCTGCTGCAACTGGCGCTTGGCATCGTCCATCAACCCCTGGGCGGCGGAGTCCGGCGCGGCGCGCAGCAGCGACTCGGTGGGATCGATCTCCGGCGCGCCGAGCGTGGGATCGAGGCCGGCGCTGCCGGGCGTGGCCGTTGCGGCAGCGTGCGGCCCGGGCGCGATCGCCGCCAGCGCGCGCTGGCTGTTGCGTTCGTCCAGTCGCACCAGCCCGGCGATACCGCCCGCGAGCGCGGCCACGACGACCGCCGCGATCGCCAGCTGGCGTGCGCCGGTGCGGCTGCGCAGGCGCGCGAAGGCCGCGCGCAGCGGCTGCTTCTGTGCATGCGGCACGGCGCGCATGGCATCGAGCATGTCCTGCGCGTCGGTGAAGCGTTCGCCCGGGGTCTTGCCGAGGGCGCGGTCGAAGAACCGCTGCCACTGCGCGAGGTGTGCAGGCAGGCGCGGGATCGGGTCCTGCACGTGCTTCAGTGCCATCGACAGGCCGTCGTGGGCCTTGTACGGCAGACTGCCGGTAAGCATTTCCCAGGCCAGCACGCCCAGGCTGTAGAGGTCGGCACGCAGGTCGACGTCGCCGCCGCGGGCCTGCTCCGGCGCCATGTACGCGGTGCTGCCGACGGCGACGCCGGCGGTGGTCACGCGCGCGCCGTAGCCGCGGCGCAGGGCGATGCCGAAGTCGGTCAGCATCGGCCGCTCGGCTTCGTCGAACAGCACGTTCTCGGCCTTCACGTCGCGATGCACCACGCCGCGGCCGTGGGCGTAGGCCAGCGCCGACAGCAGGACTTCGAGGATCTCGCGCACCCGGCTCTCGTCGCGGGTGAGATTGCGCCGGCCGAGATGGCCGCGCGGGAACACCGGCATGACGTAGTAGGGCTGGCCCTCGGCAGTGCGACCGACCTCGTGGATGCGGACGATGTGCGGATGGTCGAGGCGGGCGATGGTGCGGGCCTCGTTCTCGAACCGGCGACGGCCGGTTTCGTCGGTCACCACTTCCTGGCGCATGACCTTGATCGCCACGTCCCGGCCCAGCGACAGCTGCTGGCCGAGGTACACGGTGGACATGCCGCCATAGCCAAGCACGCGGATCAGCCGATACCCGGCGATATCCGGCATGCCCTCCTGAGGCTCCGTTCGCGTCGATCCCATCTCGATTTTCCCCTGTTTCACCTGCGAGGATACCCGCCCGGGACGGCGTCGGGAATCGGCCCTTCCCGCCCGATCCATGACGGGATTCTCATCCTTTCGAACGCGAGGGAGCGGGGCATGCGGAAATGGGCAATGGTCCTAGGCGGCACCGCGGTGGCCGTCACATTCGTGGGCGTCGCGCTGTGGACCGTTTCGAGGATCCGCGGCCCGAGCCCGGCCCAGCGGGCGGCCGTGGTCGAACTGTCCGCCCTGCCGGCGCTGAACGGGCCGAACGCGTTCCAAACGCTGTGGCAGCTGGCCTACGCCATCCCGGCGGGGGAACGGGACGCGGTCTTCGCCGAGGACGTGCGCCGCTGGAAGGCCACCGCCAGGGACGCGGCCGCGCTGTCCGAGCCGGCGAGCGTGGCGGTCGGACGTTACCCGGACACGCTGTCCGAGGCGGACCGCGAACACCTGTGCGCCTCTGGCCGCGAATGCCTGGCGCAGGTGCAGGCCGATCCCGCGGCCTACGCCGATGTGGTCGCCCGCCACCGCGACTGGTTCGACCGGATGGAATCGCTGTCGGCCTATGCCGGCTTGCGCGACCCGTTCGGCTATCCCGCCGCGATGCCGTTGCCGCAGCATCTCCAGAACGGCGGCCAGCTGCGCACCCGCTATGCGCTCGATTTCGTCCAGGGACGGCGCGAGGTCGCCTTCGACGGCGCCTGCCGGGCGATCGCGACGTGGCGGCGGCTCGGCGCGAACAGCGACACCCTGATCGCGCGCCTCGTGGCCGCCGGGCATGTCCGCGCGAGCTATGCCGACCTGTTCCTGTCGATGCTGGCGCAGGTGCCGCGCGACTTCGTGCTGCCATCGTCGTGCGAGGCGGCCTTCGCACCGCCGACGGCGGGCGAGTTCTCGCTGTGCGATGCCGCTCGCGGCGAGTTCGCCTACGTGCGCTCCAGCACTTCAAGCGCCTTGCGACAGCGTGCGACGTCGGGCCTGGTGCATCGCGTCTCCGATCCGCTGATGTTCGACGAGGACATGGCCGTCGCCGAGCAGGCGATGCGGCTTTTGCCGTTTTGCGCGCCGGAGACCACCGCGAAGATCCGGGCGGACGTCCGCTTCAAGGTCGTCCATCCCCCGGAGATGTCGTTCGTGCGGCTGGAGTGTGCCTCAGACGTTGCCGGCTGCATCCTCGGCGAAATCGCGAAGTCCGGCGACAACGACTACGCCGCGCAGATCGAGGACACGAACGCGCGCATCCGCCTCGTCGCCGAACTGTTGCGTCTTCGCGCCGAAGCGTCGGACACGGGCCCGGTGCTGGAACGTCTCGAAGCGCGGCATGCCGCGATCGGCGCGGCCTCGCGGAAGCTTCGCCTGATCGACGACGGCCGCGCGCTATGCCTCGACAGTTACCGCGTGCGTCCCGACGAACCGTGCTGGCGGGTGCCGCTGCCGCCGTATTTCCAGGCGGCGTCGCACTAATCGGCTGTCGTCTGCGCCGTGTCCGCGTCGCGGCGCTTGCGGCGGATGTAGAGCTGCTTACGCGTGCGGGCGACGACCTCGCCCGAAGCGTCGACCACGTCGGTATCGAACCAGTGCAGGTATTTCTCGCCGCCGGCGGTCGCGGTGCGGATGGTGTCGAGCGTCGTGTCGTCCAGCGCGAAGCGGGCGCGCACGGTGCCGCGCCCGGGCTTGCGGAACACGATCTCGCCGGCCTTGTCCCAGACGATGTAGTCGCGACCCAGCGCGTGGATCGCGAGCAACATCCAGAACGGATCGGTCATCGAAAACAGGCTGCCGCCGAAGTGCGTGCCGACGTAGTTGCGGTTCCACCAGTGCGCGCGCAGTTCGACTTCGGCGCTGCGCCAGTCCTCGCCGATGCTGCGCACGCGCACGCCGGCAAACAGGTAGGGCGGCCAGAGATTCAGGATGCGCCGCAAGGTGCGCGGCGACAGGGCACGCGGCATCGCCGGTCAGACCAGCAGCAGCGCCGACATCTTCCGGCGGTAGCGACCGACGAGGTCTTCGTCCTCGATCACCCGGAACGCGTCGATCAACGCCTTGCGCGGCAGGCCGTCGTCGAAGGTGCGGTCGCGGCGCAGCATCTCGATGAACTGCTCCAGGCCTTCCTCGGAACGGCCGGCCACGAGATGGCGCACGCCCAGCAGGTGGCGGGCGCGCAGGTCGCCGGCGTCGGCGTCGATCGCGGCCTGCAGCGCGTCGACGGACGGCGCGTCCTTCAGCAGGGTCGCGAAGCCAAGGCGGGCGCGGGCGCGCACGGCGCGGTCGTCGGTGGCGAGGTTGGCGGGCAGGGCGTCGAGCAGGCGTTCGGCCTCGTCGGCGACGCCGGCCTGGAGCAGGGCGAGCGCAAGATCGAGCTTGAGTTCGCCCTTGTCGGGCTCGGCGGCCAGGGCTTCGCGCAGGCGCGCGACCTCGGCCTGCGGGTCGATGGCGGCCGGCTCGGCGACTTCCGCTTCGGCGGGTTCGACGGCACTGGGCTCGATGCCGTGGTGCTTCAGGAACTCGCGCAGCTGGCCCTCGGGCAGGGCGCCCTGGAAACCGTCCACGAGCTGCCCGTCCTTCACCAGCACGACGGTCGGGATCGACCGGATCTGGAACGCCGCGCCCAGTTCCTGCTCGGCTTCCACGTCGACCTTCGCCAGCCGGAACGCGCCGCCGAACTCCTCGGCCAGCTTTTCCAGGATCGGTCCCAGCGTCTTGCACGGCTGGCACCAGTCCGCCCAGAAATCGATCAGCACGGGCGTCTGCAGGGATCGCTGCAGGACTTCGGCCTCGAAGTTCTGTGCGGTGGCGTCGAAGACGTGGAGGGCGGTCATGGCGGATTCCGTCGGCGGGGGCCGTCATCATGGCGGCGGCGGCGCGGGATTCCAAGGCGCGATCGCGGCAGAAGACCGCAGGATGCGGCGGTTCGCCGCGATGGCGTGGCTATACTGCCGCCCCCGTCACGGCGGCCTGCATGGTGCTGTCCGACCGGATTCATTCGACCGGAGCCCCGATGTCGTCATCGTCCTCGTCCCGCTGGCCGATCCTCGCCGGTCGCATCGCGCTGCCGCTGTTCGTCGCGGTGTCGCTGGCCTGCGGCGCATCGCCGGCCGTGCGCGCGACCGGATTCGTGCAGTCGGGGCATCCGCTGGCCTGGCTGGGCGCGATCGGCATGCCCGGAGCGGTGTGGTTCAACGTCGCCGGTTTCGGGCTCTGCGGCGTGCTGGTCGCGATCGCGCTGTGGCCGCTGCGTGCGGCGCTGCCGTCGTCGGCGCGCTGGACGGCGCGGATCGGCACGCAGGTGCTGTGGTTGTCGGCGGTGGCGTTCGCGGCGCAGGGCGTGTGGCCACTCGATCCGCGCCAGCCGGACGGCCTCGCCACCGGGCTGCATGGCGCGGCATGGACGCTGTGGTGGCTGGCTTTCGCCGTCGGCGGCCTGTCGTGGGCGATGACGCACGGCGTCCGCGGGCGACGCGTCACCGGAGCGGCTGCGCTGCTCCTGCCCGCCTGCGCGGTCGCGGGCGGGGCGTTGGTCGCACCGGCGCTGGCCGAACGCCTGGCGTTCGGCCTGTGGCTGGCGTGGACGGCCTGGATCGCAGGCCGCCTGCCGCCTAGCCGTGCTTGAGCTTCAGGCCGAGGATCGTTGCCGACAGCAGGAAGGTCACCACGTTCGCAAGGATCATCGGGATCGAGTGCAGCGCGATGCCGTAGACCAGCCACATCGCGACGCCGACGGTGAACACCACGTACATGCCCAGCGAGAGCCCGCTGGTGTCGCGGCTGCGGATGGTCTTCACCGCCTGCGGCACGAACGACAGCGTGGTCATCGTCGCCGCCACGTAACCGGCCCATTCCATCGACATCAGCGCGCCTCCGCGTCGTGGTCGCGGTCGTCGCGGCCGTGATCGTCGCGATAGATCACGCCGTCCTTCATCACGAAGTCGACCTGCATCGTCACCGCGATGTCCGCCAGCGGGTCGCCGGGCACCGCCACGATGTCGGCGCGCTTGCCCGGTTCGATCACGCCCTGGTCGTCCACGCCCAGCACCTGCGCGGCGTAGAACGTGGCCGATTGCAGCGCGTACGACGCCGGGATGCCGGCGTCGACCATGTACCCGAATTCACGGGCGTTCTCGCCGTGCGGACCCACGCCCATGTCGGTGCCGAAGGCGATCTTCACGCCGGCCTTGTACGCCTTCGCCGCGGTGTCCTGGATCAGCGCGCCGATGCGCGCGGCCTTCGGGCGGATGACCTCGGGGAAATAGCCGTCGATCTTCGCCTTGTCGGCGACGAAGCGGCCGGCGGTGATCGTCGGCACGTACCACGTGCCCTTCTGCTTCATCAGCGCCATGATCTCGTCGTTCATGTACGTGCCGTGCTCGATGCTGGTCACGCCCGCGAGCACCGCGCGCTTCATGCCTTCGGCGCCGTGCGCGTGCGCGGCGACGCGGTAGCCGTAGTCCTTCGCGGTGTCGACGACCGAGCGGATCTCGTCGACCGTGAACTGCGGTGCATCGCCGGAGCGTGCGTAGCTCAGCACGCCGCCGGTGGCGGTGATCTTGATGACGTCGCTGCCGTCCTTGTAGCGCTGGCGCACGGCCTGGCGGGCTTCGTCGACGGAGTTGATCACGCCCTCGGTGGGGCCGGGCGGGCCGACGAGGTGCGACAGCGTCGCGTTGTAACCGTTGGTGGGGTCGGCGTGGCCGCCGGTGGTGGCGATGGCGGTGCCCGCGGCCCAGATGCGCGGGCCCGGGATCAGGCCCTGGTTCACGGCATCGCGGATGTGCAGCGCCGGCGTGCCGCCGAGGTCGCGCACGCTGGTGAAGCCGGCCATCAGCGTGCGTCGGGCGAACGCCACGCCGCGCAGCGCGAAGTCGACCTGGTCGAGCCGGAATTCCTCTTCGTAGCTCTTCGGGCTGGACTGGTCGCTGAGGTGCACGTGCAGATCGGTCCAGCCGGGCGTGCAGGTCTGGCCGGAGAGGTCGATGCGGGTCGCGTTCGCCACCGGTTCGCTGCGGCCCGACAGCACTTCCGCGATCTTGCCGGCGCGCACGACGATCGTGCGCGGGCCGATCAGCTTGCCGCTGCGGCTGTCGAAGACCTGGCCGCAGTCGAGCGCGTAATCGGGCGTCGAATCCGCGGCGGACGCGATGGCGGGAACAAGTGCGGGAACCAGGGCGCAGGCCAGCGCGAGCGCGCCGGCGAGAGGGGAACGAGGCATGGCGGGACTCCCGGAAGACGTCCCGCGATCATAGCCGGTCGCGTCGCGACCGGCGTCAGGCACGGGGCAGGCAAACCGCCCGTGCGATCAGAGCTTGATGTCCATCGGCGCGACCTTCACCGCCGGCAGGAGGCGCTGGGTGAAGTACTTGTCCTGGAAGTACTTGATCTTGTCGCACATCACCGGATGCGGGATGCCTTCGTAGAAGAAGATCTCCTTGTCGAAGCCGATCGCCTTCAGTTCCTGCGGCAGCATCAGCGCGCGACGCTCCTCGGACTCGCTGCGGCTGAATTCGCGGCCGCGGGTGAAGCTGTCCTTGCGCACGGTGGTGTAGCCGAGCATCTCGGAGTAGTCGTTGGCATCCTGCTGCTCGCGCGGCGCGTAGACGATCTGCAGCGCGTGGTTGGTGATCATCGTGCGCGACAGGTCCTTGCCGTACGTTGCGTCCAGCTGCGACATGCTCTGGATGATCGGCAGCAGGCGGATGTTGTAGCCCGCCATGTACGACACCGCGGTGGAGATGATGTCGACCTTGCCGATGGAGGTGAATTCGTCCATCAGCAGCAGGCACTGGTGCTTCAGCTCCTTGTTGTTCTGCGGCAGCTCCTTGGTGTTGATGTTGATGAGTTGGCTGAAGAACAGGTTGATGATCAGCCGGCTCTCGGCCAGCTTGTTCGGCTGGATGCCGATGTAGATCGTCATCTTCTTCTTGCGCACGTCGGTGAGCAGGAAGTCGTCGGCGCTGGTCACCGCGTCGAGGATCGGATTGATCCACGCGTTCAGCGGTTCCTTGAACGTGCCGAGGATGGAGGCGAAGGTCTCGTCCGCCTGCGACAGCATGCCGGCGAACGCGGTCTTGGCGTGGCTGCTGAGGAACGGGCGCTGCGACAGGTCCTTGAGGAAGGGCTTGAGTTCCTGCTTGCCGTCGCCGGAGGACAGGCGATAGATCGCGCCGATGGTCGGCGGCTTGGAGAACGGGAAGCCGATCTTCTGGTCGTCGTCGTACTTCTCGAACAGGTACAGCGCGAAGGCCATGAACGCGTTGCGGGCCTGGCTCACCCAGAACTTCTGATCCTCGGCACCGTCGGGATAGAGCATCGCCGCGATGCTCATCAGGTCGGAGACGCGGAACGCCGGATCGTTGGAGACGTAGGTCAGCGGGTTCCAGCGATGGCTGCGGCGGTCTTCCGCGAACGGGTTGAACAGGAAGATCTCGTGGCCGACGCTGGCGCGCCAGCCGCTGGTCAGGTCGAAGTTCTCCTGCTTGATGTCCAGGACCACCATCGATTCCTGGTAGTCGAGCAGGTTCGGGATCACGATGCCCACGCCCTTGCCCGAGCGGGTCGGCGCGGCGAGGATCACGAACTGCTGGCCGCCCAGCCGCACCAGCTTGCCGCCGAACTTGCCGACGACGATGCCGTTCTTGTGCGGCTTGAACATGTCCTTGGCGGCCAGGTCGCCGCTGGTGGCGAAGCGGGCGTCGCCGTGCAGCGTCCGCTGCCTGGGCATCAGCGCCATGATCGTCAGCACCAGCCAGCCGCCGACCGGCAGGCCGAAGCCGATCGCGCCTGCCATCTTGATCTTCTTGGCGTAGGGCAGGACCTGCGGCTGGTGGATGGCCTGGAAGTAGGTCAGCCAGGTGTTCCAGTGCGGTTTGCTGCCATGCAGCTTCAGCATCATCAGGATGATGTAGCCCGACAGGTACAGGCCCATGGCGATGGCGGCGACCAGCAGGACGCCGAGGAAGGCCACTTTGGCCTTGGTGTTGGAGGAGTCGTTGCTCACGGGGTGGCGTCCTGCGAAGACCCAGGGATCCGGAAAAGGGAAGGGCGGAGGTGTCCGGCGGGCCGGGATGGAGTGGCGATCGGGCGGCGTCCCGCCCCTGCATGGTCGCCGGGAACGGACGGCCGAAGGGGGCGGAAACGGGAAGGCGAGGCCATGTGCGGAATCGTTTCAGTTGCAACCGTTTCCAGCGCCCGCGTCATGCCGTGCATCCCCTTTCGACGGAAAGCGATCTTACGGCATCGGCAGGGGGCTGCCGCAACCGTTTCGACGACGCGCTGCGTGGTGCCCGAATTGGATACGCCAGCGTGCGTTACGAGCCAAATCTGAGACGTAGTGCGTGCTTTCAGGTATGATTGTCTCGCAAGTTTCGTTGACAGTCCCGCCGGGGCTGTGGACTATTGCCGAGGGGAAATGGAGACGTCGGGCATGTCCCGTCACATCGATCACAACCGCTGCATGACGGACGCAGCCGAGAATAAGGAGGGGGCGCCTTGTTGCCGGGAATGGAGCTGATGGGCTGCCAGGGGCTGTCCGTGCCGAACGAAGTCATGCACCACGTGGTGCAGGTCGAGTCGGCGTTCAATCCGTACGCCATCGGCGTCGTGGGCGGCCGCCTCGTGCGCCAGCCCCGCAATCTTCCCGAAGCCCTCGCCACCGTCCGCATGCTCGAAGGCCGCGGGTTCAACTTCTCGCTCGGTCTGGCCCAGGTCAACCGCTACAACCTCAGCAAGTACGGGATCGATTCCTACGAAAAGGCGTTCGAGCCCTGCACGAACCTGACGGCGGGGTCCAAGATCCTCGCCGAGTGCTACCACCGCGCGGCCGGCGACTGGGGCAAGTCCTTCAGTTGTTACTACTCCGGCAATTTCTCGACCGGGTTCCGCCACGGTTACGTCCAGAAGATCTACGCCTCCCTGCGGCAAGGCCGTGCGGGCGATGCCGACGCCGGCTCCCCGGCCATCGAGGTCGTCGGACGCGCTGCGCGGCGTTCGGTTCCGGTCAGTCGTTTCCCGCTCTACAACGCCGCGCCTGGCGCGGAAGCTCCGTCCCTTCCGGTGCCGGCTGGCGTTCCCGCCCCGGCGGCGGTTGCCTCCGCTCGCCCGTCCCGTGCCGAGCCAGTGCCTTCCCGGTTTGCGTCTGTACTGGCGTCCGCCGAGGCGGACGCGCCGCCGCAGATGCCCGAGCCGGCGATGCCTGCCCCTGCCTCCGTGGTCGCCCGTGCGGTCCCGACGCCGGTGCCCGCCCCGGAGGCCGCAGCCCCGATCGGTCGCGCCGTGCCCACCGCCAGCGTCGGTGTGGCGCGTGCAGTGGTCGCCGAGGCCGCGCCGACGCCCGAGGCCGCCGCGCCGAAGCGCCGCGAGCGCGGGTCGGACAAGGCCTTCGTCATCAGCGACCCGAAACAGGACGACGCATTCGTATTCTGATGTTCCATCCAGGCGTCACGGCCATCCCGTCGATGGTCGGGCGCGTTCCAGCCCAGGCAATGCCGCTACATCTCGTTCGATCCAAGGAGAGCAAGTCAATGAAAGTGTCCACCCATACCCGCCGCCGCATGTCCTCGTTCCTGATGGCCGCGCTGTTCGTCGCCGTGCTGTCGGTGCCGAACGTGCTGTTCGCACAGACCTTCGAAGGCGCCGACGTCCGCATCTGCGGTTTCTTCGATGACATCCGCGGCCTGCTGAACATGGCGTCGGTCGCGATCGTGACGATCGCGGTGATCATCGCCGGTTACCAGATCGCGTTCGCGCACAAGCGCATCTCGGACGTGGCGCCGATCCTGATCGGTGGCCTGCTGATCGGTGCGGCCAGCCAGATCGCCGGCATGCTGCTGCTGGGCGACCAGGCGACCGCCGACGCCGACTGCACCGCGATGATCGTCAACGCCCTGCCGATCGTCGCCTGATCGATCCACGGGATCGATCGGTGCGATGATCACCGCACAGGAGCCACGGTCGCCGGACGACGGCGACCGTGGCCCCCGACTCCGATCTGGCGTTTTCCGCACAGGCCGTGCGGAGGGTTTGCCGGCCGGGATCAAGACGCAGGCTCCACCCCTCGTTCCATCTCATTTCCATACCGGTTAACCCAGGAGAGTTCCCCATGAAGTCCAACCAGACCCGCCGCAATGTCTCGTCGTTCCTGATGGCCGCGCTGTTCGTCGCCGTGCTGTCGGTGCCGAACGTGCTGTTCGCGCAGACCTTCGAAGGCGCCGACGTCCGCATCTGCGGTTTCTTCGATGACATCCGCGGCCTGCTGAACATGGCGTCGGTCGCGATCGTGACGATCGCGGTGATCATCGCCGGTTACCAGATCGCGTTCGCGCACAAGCGCATCTCGGACGTGGCGCCGATCCTGATCGGTGGCCTGCTGATCGGTGCGGCCAGCCAGATCGCCGGCATGCTGCTGCTGGGCGACCAGGCGACCGCCGACGCCGACTGCACCGCGATGATCGTCAACGCCCTGCCGGCCGTGTATGCATAAGAACGTGCTCTTCCGCGGTTGTACCCGTCCCGCCATGTTCATGGGGGTGCCTTACATCCCCTTCTTCATCGGTGCGGGTGGGTCGCTGCTGATGGCGGTCTATTTCGGCCTGCAGTACCTGCTGCTCATCCCGGTCGTCCTGTACGTGATGCGGCAGATGGCACGGCGCGACGAAATGATCTTCCGCCTGCTCGGATTGAACCTGCAGTTCAAGCTGCGGGCGCGCAACGTCAAGGACCACGGGGGAATGTGGGTGTTCTCCCCCAATGCCTACCGGTTGTCGCGTCCGGGTGCGAAGCGCAGGATGTCCGGGCCCTTCATCCTCAGCGGGAGGATGACGGGGCCAGGCAAGCGGGCCGCCAAGGCGACCGCGAAAGCTTGATCGACGTCGGACCGGGTTCGTGCGAACGAACCCGGTCCGGCGGCTTCCAGGGGCCGACCGGCGGATACCGGAACATCGGAGACATCCGGCGTCGGCTCATGGTTCCCGCGGCACCCCGGACGCTTTGCGTTCCGGATTCCTGCGACTCCCTTGTGCCATCGTTCCAACGCCAAGCCCGGATTCCTCCAGCGCATGTTCAATCCCGACACTTCCATCAGCGAGTTCGTCCCGTTCTCGTCCCATGTCTCTCCCTCGGTCATCAAGACCCGGGACGGCGACTACCTGCTCTCGTGGCATCTCGAGGGCCTGCCGTTCGTCGGTCGCGAGGAGTGGGAGATCGAACATCGCCACAACACGTTCAACCGGCTGCTGCAGACCCTGCGCGCGCCCGATTTCGTGAACGTCGCGTTCTGGGTCCATGACATCCGCCGCCGCCGGCGCGTGAACGTCAAGAGCCAGTTCCGCCAGCGCTTCAACCAGGAGATGTCCGACGCCTACTACGGCGCGCTCTCCTCGCAGAAGATCATGCAGAACGATCTGTATCTGACGATGATCTACCGCCCGGTGGTGGGCAACAAGCGATTGATGGAGAAGACCGCCGAGCATGCCCGCCTCAAGGCGGAGGAAGAGCAGGCGATCGCCAAGATCCACGAACTCGCCGGCAACGTCGAGGCCGTCATCAAGGACTATTCGCCGTATCGCCTCGGCATGTACGAGGGCGCGAATGGCGTCGTCTTCTCGGAAACGCTCGAATTCCTCGGTTTCGTGCTCAACCGCATCGAAGAACCGGTGCCGGTGCTGCACGCGCCGATCTACAACTACCTGCCGGTCAGCCGGCACATGTTCTCGTCGAAGAGCGGCGACTTCGTCATCAACACGCCGAGCGGCGTGAACCATTTCGGCGCCATCCTCAACGTCAAGGAATACGTCGACGGGACTTTCCCCGGCATCCTCAACGGGCTGAAGTACCTCGACTTCGAATACATCCTGACCCATTCCTTCAGCCCGATGGGCCGGCAGGACGCGCTCAAGGTGCTCGAACGCACCAAGGGCATGATGATCTCGTCGGGCGACAAGGCGGTCAGCCAGATCGTCGAGCTCGACTACGCGATGGACCAGTTGTCGTCCGGCAACTTCGTCCTCGGCGAGTACCACTTCATCATGACCGTGTACGCCGAGAGCCAGGAGGCGCTCGCCCAGCGCGTGGCCACCACGCGCGCGGAGCTGTCGAACGCGGGGTTCGTGTCCGCGAAGGAAGACCTTGCGGTCGCCTCGTCGTTCTACTCGCAATTGCCGACGAACTGGAAGTTCCGCACGCGCATCGCCAACGTCAGCTCGCTGAACTTCCTCGGCCTGTCGCCGCTGCACAACTTCGCCTCGGGCAAGCGCGACAACAACCCGTGGGGCGAGTGCGTCACGACGCTGCAGACCACCAACGGGCAGCCGTACTACTTCAACTTCCACGCGACGCACCCCGCCGAGAATTCGCTGGGCGAAAAGGCGATCGCGAACACGATGGTCATCGGCAAGTCCGGTACCGGCAAGACCGCGCTGATCAACTTCCTGCTCAGCCAGGTCCAGAAGTACAACCCGTCGCCGACGATCTTCTTCTTCGACAAGGACCGCGGCGCCGAGATCTTCGTCCGCGCCTGCGGTGGCAACTATCTCGCGCTCGAGAATGGCCAGCCCACCGGCTTCAATCCGTTCCAGTGCGAGCGCAACGAAGCGAACGTGCAGTTCCTGGCCGACCTGATCAAGGTGCTGATCGGCAAGAAGCAGTACACGTCCCGCGACGAGGAAGACATCTTCCGCGCCGTGGAGAACATGCTCGACACCCCGATGCACCTGCGCAGCATGACCAACTTCCAGAAGAGCCTGCCCAACATGGGCGATGACGGCCTCTTCGCCCGCATGCGCAAATGGACCAACGCCGGTTCGCTCGGTTGGGTGTTCGACAACCCGAACGACACGATCGACCTGCAGAAGGCCAACATCATCGGGTTCGACTACACCGACGTCATCGACAATCCGGAAGTCCGTGTCCCGGTCATCAACTACCTGCTGCACCGTCTCGAAGAGCTGATCGACGGCCGCCCGCTGATCTACGTGATGGACGAATTCTGGAAGATCCTCGATGGCGAGGGTGGCCTGAAGGAATTCGCCAAGAACAAGCAGAAGACCATCCGTAAGCAGAACGGCCTTGGCATCTTCGCGACGCAGAGCCCGGAAGACGCGCTGAAGAGCTCGATCTCGGCCGCGCTGATCGAACAGACCGCGACCATGATCCTGCTGCCGAACCCCAATGCCAGCCGCGAGGACTACATCGATGGTCTCAAGCTGACCGATGCCGAGTACCAGGTCGTCAAGGGCCTGGACGAGCGGTCGCGCTGCTTCCTGGTCAAGCAGGGCCACGCGTCGAGCGTGTGCCAGCTCAACCTGCGCGGCATGGACGACGCCCTGGCGGTCATCTCGGCGTCGACCGACAACATCGAGATCCTGCACCGTCTCCTGGACGAAACGTCACGGAAGAAGGGCGTCGGCGTCGATGCCCTCCGTCCGGACGACTGGCTGGACGAGTTCTATGCCAGCCGCAAGGGCTCGGGCAAGAAGACCACTCAGGCGTCCGGCGACAGCCGTCGGGCGGTCGGGACTTGACTTTGTGACCGGAATCCCGTTTTAAGACGTTGTATCCTATACAAACTGCATTCAGCTTTACCCGATAACCCATCCCTATCAGGTCCAGCACACACCGGAGGTGCCTCGTGAAGACCCAGAACCACTCCCGTCGCGCGCGCAAAGCGTCGTTCATGACCACTCTGGCGCTGGCCTGCGCCTTCGCAGCAGGCAACGCCGGTGCCGGCATCCCGGTGACGGACGTCGGCAACATGGCGACGCACATCATGAATCAGATTCAGGCGTACATGAATCAGATCAACACGTATACCCAGCGCTTCCAGGATGCGCAGGAGTACTACGAAACCGCGCGCAACCGACTGACGCAGCTGCAGCATGTCTTCAGCCAGGCGCAGCTTGCGTTCGGCAAGCAGTTCTCCAAGCGCGCCGAGACCGAAGGCGTCGAAGAGCGTTGCCAGGGCGGCAGCGGCAACATGCTGTCCGATCTGATCTCCAGCTTCGGCCTGAACATGAACGGCGACATCGTTTCGCAGCAGAAGGCGCTGTGCACGTACATCGTCATCATGCAGAACAAGAAGTACAACGATCAGGTCGACGCGATGAACAAGTTGCTGCAGGAAACGCAGAACGACATCAAGCGCCAGATCACCGAGCTGTCTTCCTCCGAGGGCACCACGGCGGTTTCCACGAACAATGCGACCGCCACCGCCGGCATCCAGCAGATCCTGGCCAACTACCAGCAGTCGCAGCAGCGCATCCAGATGTACGACTCGATCATCTCGACGCTGAAGGACGACCAGAAAGAGCTGGCCCGTCGTGCGCTGAAGGGTGACAACGGCAGCTCGATGATCGCCTCGGCCGCGGGTGCCGTCGTCTCGACGCTGGCGCTGAAGGGCGCGCTGATGGTCAACGAGAGTGATGCCCGTTGCACCCGCGACGGCAACAACATCACCTGCGACGACTGATCCGCGACAGCCGGCTGTCGGTCCGCCGTCCGGCGGCCGGCAGCCAGGCTGGCAAAGCAGACAGTGATCTCATCGGAATTCGTGGACGGCGACAGGATCAAGGGCGAAACCTATGTTTGACATGATGGCAGGCGTGTTCGGCAGTGCCGGCGCCGGACTTCTGGAAAAGCTGCTGCACCCGTCGGGTGCGGCTTCCATCGGCGATCTGGCGTACTTCGTCCTGATCTACGATTTCCTCCACAGCGAGATCGAGCACTTCGGCCTCAACATGTCGCGTTCCGTGACGGTCACGGCGGGCGGCATTGCCCTCGTCATCATGACTATCTGGGTCTTTTTCCAGGGACTCCGTTTCGTCACCGGGCAAAACCGCGAATCGTTCATGGCTTTCCTCATGAACTCGATGCGCGCCTTGCTGATCGTGTCGGCGGCGATGACCTTCGCCACCACGAACTCCGCGATCTACAACTTCCTCACCGAAGACCTGCAGGGCGCGATCACCGCCGCCGTGACAGGTGAAGACGGTGACGATCCGAAGTCCATGATCGACAAGAATCTGGCCTACATGCAGCTGGGTCTTTCGAGCATCGACGTGCTGCAGATTTCGGATGATCCGAACCTCTATCAGGAAAAGAGTCGCGACATGTGGCTTGTCGGCGTCGGCACGGCCGGCCCTGCGATGGTCGGTGGCGCGATGCTGCTGATGTACGAAGTGGCCTGGGCGTTGTTCATCGGTCTCGGACCGATCTTCATCCTCTGCTTGCTGTTCGACGCGACCAAGTCGCTCTTCCAGAAATGGTTGCTCTACGGCATCGGAACGATGTTCTCGATGGCGGTATTGGCCGCGATGATCGCGATTGCGACGAAGACCGTCCTTGCCGTCGCGGAAGCGTTCTGGGCCTCCTCGCTGATCGGCAGCATCCTCGGCACGAATTTCAATGACGGCATGAACTCCATGGCCTTGCAGCAGGGTGGCATCGGTCTCCTGCTCACGGTCCTGCTGATCACCACGCCACCGATGGTGTCCAACTTCTTCTCCGGCACGCTGGGCAACTTCGCCCCGGTCGCCTCGATCACCGGCAGCCATGCCATGGCCGGCGGCGGTTATCGTGGGGGTGGTCATCATCATGGCGGTGGCTACAGCGGAGGGTATTCCGGTGGTGGTGGCGTGAACAGCGCAAGCGGTAGCGTTCAAGGTTCCGCGTCGGCTCCGCAAACAGGCGCCTATACGAACGCAGCGACCGCACCTCGCTACAGTACCGGTGGCTCTGTGCAAGGAGGCAACCCCGTTGCTTCATCTGGAAGAATGGGCGCGGCGGCGAGATCACCATCTGGTGATCCGGAATCCCCAGTTGCCTGATCGGTTCATCAGCTGTTCGGCACACTCCGTCTACAAAGCGGAGTGTGTCCATTCATCAGGCTCGCAAACATGCGGTACTACCTGCTAGCTGTTTTCTTGCTCTTCTCTCTGATGCCGCGGCACGTGTATGCCCAGTACGCTTGCCCTCCCGGTTACTATCCGATTGGTGGCGGGCAGGATGCCGGCGGTTTTTACGGCTGCGCTCCGCTCGAAGGGGGAGAAGATCAAGCTTTGCCCCCGCAGTGGGAGGCCCGTTGGGGAGCGATTGCGATCGCGAATGGCGCCTATGGCGTTTCCGGCGGTATGCGTTCGGAAGTCGAAGCAGAAAAGGCCGCCATGTCTCAGTGCCAGAGTCATGCGAAGTCCGGTGGCTGCGCGACGCAGATGACTTATTACAATCAATGCGCTGCGCTTGCATGGGGTGACATGCATTACGCGATTTCCCGGTCGCCCGAGCGCGATGCTGCGGAAAGTGATGCGATGAAAAACTGTTCCGGTAGCGCCAATAACTGCAAGATTTTCTATTCGGATTGCAGTTACCCTGAGCAAGTTCAGTAGTTTTCGGGAAGCTTGGCAAGAAGTATGACGACAAGGGTCAGGCATCGCTGCTTGGCCCTTGTTCCTTTCATGGCCTGCTCATCCATATGAGTTGTATCGCGTGGGGTGTGCTGCGGTGCCCTCGGTTCTTCGGGCTCATCGATGTCCCCCTTCGTTTGGGTTGCGCATGGGCAGAGTTCGCTGGGTGATTGCGATTTCAAAAAATCAACGTCATGTTCCACATGGAGTTCACGAATTCCTTTGCCCATTTTTTGGAGTCCTGCCTGTGATACGGATAGGGGTGTGCGCTCTCCTGCTTCTCGGGTTCTCGCAGGGCGCTTTCGCTCAGTACGCCTGTCCGCCGGGCTATTACTCGATCGGTGGTGGTCAGGATGCGGGCGGATTCTATGGGTGCGCGCCTCTGGAGGGGGGCGATCAGCAGGAGGTCGCGCCGGTCTGGGAAAGCCGTTGGGGAGCGATAGCTCTCACAAATGGCGCCTTCGGTACGGTCACCGGCATGACGTCGGAGGCTCAGGCCTCATCGGCTGCGATGAAGCAATGTGACGCCAACTCTCGACAAGGTGGCTGCCAAATCGGGATCACCTATCACGATCAGTGCGTTGCATTGGCGTGGGGCGACGGCCAGACCAGCTTGTGGCGTTCGCCAGACAAGGCCGATGCCGAAAGCAACGCCATGAGGAATTGCTCGGCGAAGACATCGAATTGCCAGATTTACTACTCCGACTGCACTTATCCCGAGCAAGTCCAGTAGTCATGGCTTCTCGAGAAAGCACAAAAAAGGGCCAGACAGCAATGTCTGGCCCTTCGTTTTGTCTGGTGCCGGAAGTGGGACTCGAACCCACACGCTTTTAAGGGCGGCGGATTTTGAGTCCGCTGCGTCTACCGATTCCGCCATTCCGGCGCGGGTGGGCAGTATAGCCGAAGCCTCGGGATGCATCGCGCGTGCGGTTCGGCACGACAACTCCCGGTCCATCACGCGACGCCGGCAGCTGTCATTCGGTGGAATGAAGTCCACTGCCGTGTCGCTTCGCTGCCCGATGCTTCAGCGCTGCGGCGCTTTTCCGCGACCGCCGCCGCTATGGTTCCGCGGTCCCCGCGGGGCGCCCGCATTGCCGCCGGGGCGACTGCCGCCCGGGCGGCCGCCGGCAGGTCGTGGCCCGTTGCCGGCCGGACGAGGGCCGCCGCCTGGGCGGGGAGCGCCACTTGCCGGGCGAGGCCCGCCGCCATGCTTCTTCGGGCCCTGGTGACGCGGGCCGCGCGGGCCTTGCTCGCCGAAGGCACCGTAACCGCCGCCATTCGCATGGTCGGAGGGGAACGAGGCCGCGTTGCCGGGATGCCCATACGGACGGGCAGGGCGCGCACCGGGCTGACCCTGGCCCTGGCGCTGTCCACCCGCGCCGCCGGCCTTCTGGCCATAGGGCTTCTTCGGGCCGCGGGGACCGGCGTTGCGGTGGCCAGCCGGGCCGGTTTCCACGCCGTCCGGCACGTACCAGGTCCGGAACGCCGCCGGGTTGCCGTCCGGCAGCGGCTTCATCTGGTCCTTCTGCCGGCGCTGCTTGAGCGGCTTGTTCTGGGCCTGGCGGGCGGCGGCTTCGCCACTCACGGTCAGGTCGCCGCGCTTCTTGCCGCCGCGACCGCGACCGCGGTCCTCGCGCACGTGGTCGAAGCGGCGCAGTTCGCGCCCTTCGTCCGCGGTGTTGTGGCCGTTGACGTAGGCCTGGCTGCGGCCTTCGCGGCCGACATGCACCGTCGACTTGGCCGCCTTGCGCTGGCCGATCACCGGCTGCAGCGTCAATGCAGGCGGCGGACCTTCTTCCAGATTGAGCTTCTTGCGCAGCGCATCGACCTGCGCCGTCGGCAGCTCCTGGCTCTGGCCGCGCAGCAACGGCTGCGGCAGGGTCACGTCGCCGTAGCGGATGCGCTTGAGGCGGCTCACCTGACAGCCCTGCGATTCCCACAGCCGGCGCACTTCGCGATTGCGGCCTTCGCTGAGGGTGACGCGGAACCAGTCGTGCGAATCGGTGCCGCCGATGCGTTCGATCTCGTCGAACTTGGCCGGGCCGTCTTCCAGCGCCACGCCGCGGCGCAAGCGATCGACGAGCTTGTCGGACACATCGTCCTCGCCCTCGGGCGCGCGGACGCGGCAGACGTATTCGCGCTCGATCTCCGACGAGGGATGCATCATCGCGTTCGCGAGTTCGCCGTCGGTGGTGAGCAGCAGCAGACCGGTGGTGTTGATGTCGAGGCGGCCGATCGCGATCCAGCGCGCGCCCTTGAGCACGGGCAGCGCTTCGAAGATCGTCGGGCGGCCTTCGGGATCCTCGCGCGAGGTCACTTCTCCTTCGGGCTTGTTGTAGATCAGCACGCGCGCCGGTTCGGTCAGCGCGCTGGCGACGAAGGTGCGGCCATCGATCTCGATGCGATCGCCGCCCTTCACGCTCATGCCGACCTGCGCGGTCTCGCCGTTGACCTTGATCAGGCCGTCGGCGATGCGCTGTTCCAGCGCGCGCCGCGAGCCGAGGCCGGCCTGGGCCAGCACCTTGTGCAGGCGTTCCTCGAGGCGGGGCGCTTCTTCGGGCGACGCGGCGTCGCGCTTGAGCGAGAGGGTGCGGGGGGCGTGTTCTTTCATGTCAGGCTCCGGTGCTGTCGTCATCGGCGACGAGAGCGTGGTGTGGGATGTCGGACGCCGCGTCGGCGTCACGGGGTTCATCGGGATGCGGTTCGTCGGAAGAAACGGCGTCCTGCGACGCGGCTTCGGAGTGGCTGTCGGTGTCGCCTTCGTCGGAAGATGCGTCTTCGGCGCGGCCTTCCGGGGCCTCGGGCAGATCCGGCTCGGCGCCCGGTGCGGCGTCGTCCGCGACGCCGGCGACGATGGCGCCGGGCTTCGGTGCGTCGGGATCCTCGAAGGTCAGTTGCGGGTCGAGTTCGCCGAAATCCTTCAGTTCGGACAGCGGCGGCAACTGGTCCAGGCTCTTGAGACCGAAATAGTCGAGGAAGGTGCGCGTGGTGCCCAGCAGTTCCGGGCGGCCCGGCACATCGCGGTGGCCGACCGAGCGGATCCACTCGCGCTCTTCCAGCGCCTTGATGATGTTGCTGCTGACCGCGACGCCGCGGACCTGTTCGATCTCGCCGCGGGTGATCGGCTGGCGGTAGGCGATGATCGCCAGCGTTTCCAGCGTGGCGCGGGTGTACTTCGTCTGGCGCTCGGTCCACAGGCGCGCGACCCAGGCGTGCACATCGGCCTGCACCTGGAAGCGATAGCCGGAGGCCGTCTCGGCCAGTTCGATGCCGCGCTCCGCGCACTGTGCCCGGAGATCCTTCAGCGCCTGTTCCAGACTGCCTTCGGGTGCGGGTTCGTCCAGCGTGAACAGGCCGCGCAGCTGCACCAGGGTAAGTGGCTGGTTGGCCGCGAGCAGCGCTGCTTCGACGATGCGGGTGATGAGGGCTTGATTCATGGGACGGTCGATGAGGGGAAAGGGCGGCTCAGGCCGCCGGCGTCGGTGCATCGCCGGGCGCGGTCGGCTCGACCGCGTCATCGTCGAATTCGCTGCTCAGCGCGGGCACGGCGACCTCGCCGTCGGTGCCGATCGCGAGCGACTTGATGTAGATCGGCGCCAGCGGCGCTTCCTGCACGATGTCGAGCAGGTGTTCCTTCGCCAGTTCGAGGATCGACAGGAAGGTCACCACCACGCCAAGCCGGCCTTCGCGCGGCTCGAACAGCGACTCGAAGCGGTGGAAGCTGCCGTTCGACAGCCGGTCCAGCACGTCGGTCATGCGCTGGCGCACGCTCAGCGCCTCGCGCTTGATCGAGTGTCCGGTGAACAGCTCGGCGCGCTTGAGCACGTCGTGCAGGGCGAGCAGCATTTCCTTCAGTTCCACCGGTGGCGGCAGCTTGACGCTGGCCCGGTCGGGCACGAAGGCGGCCACCGCCGAGGTGTCGCGGTCCATGCGGGGCAGGGCGTCCAGATCCTCGGCGGCCTGCTTGAAGCGTTCGTATTCCTGCAGTCGGCGGACGAGGTCGGCGCGGGGGTCTTCCTCGGTGCCTTCGTCGCTGGGCGGGCGGGGCAGCAGCATCCGCGACTTGATCTCGGCCAGGATGGCGGCCATCACCAGGTATTCGGCCGCGAGCTCGAACCGCATCTCGCGCATCACGCCGATGTATTCGACGTACTGCTTGGTGATCTCGGCGACCGGGATGTCGAGGATGTCGAGGTTCTGGCGGCGGATCAGGTACAGCAGCAGGTCGAGCGGTCCCTCGAACGCATCGAGGATGACTTCCAGCGCGTCCGGCGGGATGTAGAGGTCCTGCGGGATCTGCAGCACCGGCTGCCCGAGCACCATCGCCAGCGCCATCTCGTGCTGCTGCGGCGCGTGCACGACGGGCTCGGCCGGTGCGGGCGCGGTTTCAGTGCTCATGCGACGGGTGGGTCATGGCATTGGCGAGGGGCAGCGGTGCGATGCGGGAGTCGGGCCCAGATCCGGCGTCCGCGATGCGCGGGTCGTCGCCATGGGCGTCGTTCCGATCCTCCCTGGATCGCTGGCAACGCGGGTTCGGCAGGCTCGTTCGGTGATGGCGGGTTCAACACGCACACCGGCCCATGCGGACGGGGACGGATCGTGCGGGGCGGATCGAAGGCTCCGACCATGCGCCCGGCGGGCCCATGCGTCCGGCAGGGCGATGCGGGGAGGAGGTCGTGGGCCGGTGGCCGGGTGGGGACGGCGGGCACCTCGGTCGGGGCGTCGGTCGGCCGGCTTGGGCCCCGCACGCCATCGAGGATACGCCGTTGCCGGCCTCGAAACGATGGCCAAGGGTACGGCCTGCCGTGCCGGCTGTCCAGCCGGCCCCGGCGGGTCGCGATCCACTATCCTGTCGCTCCGTTCATCGGAGCCTGAGCCATGTGGTACGCCATCCAGGGCCACGACGTTCCCGACTCGCTGCCGTTTCGCCGGGAGGCAAGGCCCGCGCACCTCGCGCGTCTGGAAGCGCTGCGCGACGCCGGACGCCTGCTCCTCGCCGGCCCGCACCCGGCGATCGATGCCGAAGATCCGGGCCCGGCCGGCTTCACCGGCAGCCTGGTCGTCGCCGAATTCGAGAGCCTCGAGGCTGCCCGCACCTGGGCCGACGCCGATCCCTATGTCGCGGCCGGTGTCTATGCCCGCGTCGACGTCCGCCCGTTCCGGCCGGTGCTGCCATGAGCGGCGGGCACATCGAAGGCCAACTGCCGCGCGAAGTCCGCGTCGAAGCGATCCGCCAGCGCCTGGAGGCCGCACTTGCGCCGGCCCGGCTGGAAGTCATCGACGACAGCCACCGTCACGTCGGCCACGAGGGCGCGCGTGACGGGCGAGGGCATTACACCGTGCGCATCGCCAGCCCGGCGTTCGCGGGGATGACGCCGCTGGCCCGTCATCGCGCGGTGTACGAAGCGCTTGGCACGCTGATGCAGACCGACATCCATGCGCTGTCGATCCAGGCATCGTCGGCCGTCGACGATTGACGGTCGCCATGGCGGCGTCACGGCCTCGTCGTCGTGCGGGTCATGCTGCTTTGCAGCATCGATCCGCGCCACCGCCGCAGCCTGCCGCGCCGTGAAATTCTGCCCTGCAATCAGTGTGTTGCGTTGCATCTGCCATCCGCTTCCCGACCTGTCCGAAGCGGCTTTGCATCGCTTTTTGAAAACGGTTACATTGCCGCCACGGGGATTCCAGTCAACATGAGCCGGCGATGGCATCGAGTGTGACGATCAGAGACGTGGCGCGGGCGGCCAAGGTGTCGGTGGCCACCGTGTCGCGTGCGTTGAACGGTCACGACAACGTTACCGAGGTCGTGCGCCGCCGCGTGCTGGCGGTCGCCAACGAACTGCGCTACAGCCCGCATCATGCCGCGCGCAGTCTCAGCAGCCGGCGCACGCACACCATCGGCGTGGTCCTGCCGGACATCCACGGCGAATTCTTCTCCGAACTGATGCGCGGCATCGACCAGGTGGCGCGCGAGAGCGGGCTGCACCTGCTGGTGTCGAGCTACCACGGTCATCCGGAAGAACAGGCGGCGGCGCTGCGCGCGATGCGCGGCCGCGTCGACGGCCTGCTGGTGATGTCGCCGCACGCCGGGGACCTGGATTCCATCGGCGACCATCTCGCGGCGCTGCCGACGGTCCTGATCAACTCGCAGCCGACCGATTCCGGCCCGATCGCGCTGGGCATCGACAACTACGGCGGCGCGCGCCGGATGGTCGAACACCTCCAGGCCTGCGGCCATCGCCGCATCGCGTTCATCGCGGGGCCGCAGAACAACTTCGACGCGCACGAGCGCCTGCGCGGCTATCGCGATGCGCTGCTCGCCGCGGACCCGGCCGCCGAACCGATCGTGCTGCCCGGCGATTTCAGCGAAGCGTCCGGGCACCTTGCCGGCCAGCAGTTGCTCGCCGCCGGGGCGCGGCCGCAGGCCGTCTTCGCGGCCAACGACATGATGGCGCTGGGCTGCCTCTACGCGCTCAACCAGGCCGGCCTGCGCGTGCCGCAGGACATCGCGCTGGCCGGCTTCGACGACATTCCGCTTGCCCGTTACGTCATGCCTTCGCTCACCACGATGCAGGTGAACATCGCCGAGCTCGGCGCGCATGCGATGCGCGTGTTGCTGGAGGTCTACGCCGGCGACGACGTGCCCGCGGCGCTTGCGCCGCTGGTGCCGGAATTGATCGTCCGCGAGTCCAGCGGCGCCTCCGCGAGAGCTGGCGGTACACGCCCGCAATGACAGGGAATCCGGGGGGATTTTTTTTGACACAAGATGTAAACGTTTACAGCCACGTCGATCGCGATTCGAACCACTTCAGCTCACGCATGCCCTCGGGAGGGGCGCAGTCATGAACCAAACACGTCGTCAGACACCCCGTCGGCTCCAGCGCTCGCTGCTGAGCGTCGCGCTGACCAGTTGCCTGCTGATCGGCGCCCCGATCGCATTCGCGCAATCCACGGGTGCCACGCTGCGCGGCCAGGCCGGCGCGGACGCGAAGGTCACCGCCACCAACACCGCCACCGGTTTCACGCGCACCGTGTCCGCCGCCGGCAGCGGCGGCTACACCCTGCCGGGCCTGCCGCCCGGCACCTACCGCGTCAGCGTCGAATCCGGCGGACAGACCACCAGCCGCGACATCACCCTGCGCGTCGGCGAGACGGTGACGCTGGATGCCGCCGATGTCACGGGCGAGTCGTCGGGCGCCGGCAACGAACTGGACACGGTGAAAGTCGTCGGCACGGTGCTGACCGAGACCAAGACATCGGAAGTCGCCAGCTACGTCAGCAATCGACAGATCGAAGCGCTGCCGCAGGCATCCCGCAATTTCCTGGCGTACGCCGACATCGTGCCGGGCGTGCAGTTCGTCAAGAACAACAATGGTGAGACGCAACTGCGCAGCGGCGCGCAGAGCGCCAACAACATCAACGTGTTCATCGATGGCGTTGGCCAGAAGAATTACGTGCTGCAGGGCGGCGTCACCGGCCAGGATTCTTCTTCCGGCAATCCCTTCCCGCAGCTCGCCGTCGGCGAGTTCAAGGTCATCACCCAGAACTACAAGGCCGAATTCGACCAGGTCAGCAGTGCGGCCATCGTCGCGCAGACCCGCAGCGGCACGAATGATTTCGACGGCAGTTTCTTCTGGGACATGACGCGCACGCCGTGGCGCAAGCGGAACGTGTTCGAAGAGCGCGACGACAACAAGGCCGAAAGCGGCGAGCAGCAATACGGTGTTTCTCTCGGTGGTCCGATCATCCGCGACGTCGCGCATTTCTTCGTGACCTACGAATCGAAGGAGTTCGATCGCCCGCGCACGGTGGTTCCGGGTGCCGGCATCCCCGCGTCCGCGCTTCCCGCGCAGTTCCAGTCGGCCGTCGGTGCCGTCAGCGTCCCCTTCGACGAAGATCTCTACTTCGGGAAGGTCGACTGGGCGATCGGCGAGAACCACTACTTCGAATTCAGCGCGCGCCGGCGCAGCGAGTCGGAAGTCACCAGCGTGGGCGGGATCGAGACCTACGCGCACGGTGCCGACAAGAGCAACGTCGAGACCCGATACGACCTGCGCTATCAGCTGACGATGGGCAACTGGCTCAATGATGCCCATCTCACGCACGAGGATTCGTTCTTCTCGCCGAAGCCGCTCCGTTTCGAGAACGGTTACGTGCTCACTCGCGTCAACCCGGGTAACCCCAACGACAATCAGGAAATCCTGATGGCGGGTGGCGGTCGGAATTTCCAGAACAAGGGCCAGAAAGGCTGGTCGCTGCAGGATGACCTGACATTCACCGGGCTGGCATCCCACACCTTCAAGATGGGCGTGAAGTACAAGGCCGTCGAGCTGGAGACGACCGAGCAGAACGCCTACAACCCGCAGTTCTATTACGACATCAACGACAACCTCAGCCAGCCGTGGCGCGTCGAGTTCGGCACCGGTATCCCGGGTGTCGCCGCGGGCAGCGTCTCGAGCAAGAACAAGCAGTTCGGCATCTATTTCCAGGACGACTGGGATGTCAACGACAAGCTGACGTTGAACCTCGGATTGCGTTGGGACTACGAGAAGAACCCGGCCTATACCGACTACGTCACGCCGGCCAGCGTCGTGGCTGCCCTCAATGCAATCGATCCGCGCGGAAACGGCACGCAGACCTACGCACAGTCGCTCGCGCTCGGCGGCATCGACATCAACGATTACATCAGCAATGGCCACAATCGCAGCGACAACAAGGGGCAGTGGCAGCCGCGCGTGGGCTTCTCCTACGACCTGAACGGCGATGAGCGGCATGTGTTCTTCGGTGGTGCCGGTCGTTCCTATGACCGCAATCTCTTCGACTGGATGCAGCTCGAAACGACCAAGGCGACCTTCCCGACGACGACGTTCCACTTCAATACGGCGCTGCATCCCTGCACGGTCGGCGTGGGCGATTGCTTGGCCTGGAATTCGTCCTACCTCGATCCGGCGACGTTGCGCGCGCTCGCGACCGTGTCGGGGAACGGCCGCGAGATCGACATGCTCAACAACGATCTCAAGACGCCGTATTCCGACCAGTTCAGCATCGGCATGCGCAATGCGTTCGATCTCTGGGGGCAGGGCTGGACTTCGTCCGTGACCTTGTCTCGGATCGAAAGCCACGACGGCTTCGCCTACTTGCTGGGCAATCGCCTGCCCAGCGGCGCCTTCTTTTCCCCGGGGACGACGTGGGGTGCGCCGTGGGGTGCGGGTGTTCCGGGCTACGGCGCGCTGATCCTCGGCACGAACGGCATCGAAACCCGCAGCAATGCCTTGCTGGTCAGCATCGAGAAGCCCTTCACCCGCGAGTCCAGGTGGGGCGCCACGCTCGCCTACACCTATACCGATGCGAAGGAGAATCGCCAGTTCGGCGAGCACTACGCGCTGGACTACCCCACGCTCGATGGCTTCGGATGGAAGAAGGCCGGCGGCGTCTCGCCCCATCGTCTGGTGATGACCGGCATCTACCAGCCGTGGGACGACTTCACGTTCTCGGCAAAGCTGACGTTGGCCTCCCAGGCGCCGCGTTACGGCGTGAATTGCTACGACGCGCCGTCGTGGAACGACTGCAGGTTCGATCAGTACGAGCCAAGCGGAACCCTCGGCGAGAAGTATTTCGACATCTCGGCGGAAAAACAGTGGGATACCGGCACGGACCTGAAGCTGCGCCTGCGTGCCGACATCTTCAACCTGTTCAACTGGACGAACTACACGGGCTACGACGATTGGTGGGGTGGCCCGGGCTCTGCGAACCCGACGTTCGGGAAGCCGAACAGCGCCTCGTATCGCACCCGCGAGCTGAAGATGACGGTGGGCCTGATCTGGTGACGCATCGCCCGCCCGGCCCCGAGGCCGGGCGGGACACCGCATTCCGATGGAGCACGTCTTGATTCGCAAGGTGTTTCGCATCATCGCCGGGCTGGGAGTGTGCCTTTCTCTCTCCGTGGCCCCGGGTTGCCGTCACGTCCCCCCGACGGCGCTCGCTCCTGTCCCGGCGTCTTCTTATTCCAAGGGGCGGCCGCTGCCGCCCCTGTTCGACGATATCGAACGCCGGACGTTCGACTACTTCTGGGAAACGACGCCGGCCGACACCGGGCTCGCGCCGGATCGCCATCCGGCGCGGCCGTTCGCCAGCGTCGCCGCGATCGGCTACGCGTTGACTGCTTATCCGGTGGGCGCGGAGCGCGGCTGGATCACGCGCGCGCAGGCCGCCGAGCGCACGCGTACGACGCTGCGCTTCCTGCGCGACCTGCCGTCGGGCCCGGAGGCGACCGGCAAGGCGTCGTACCACGGCTTCTACTACCACTTCCTCGACATGCGCGAGGGCCGGCGCTTCGCGAACTGGGTGGAACTATCGAGCGTCGACACCGGCCTGATGATGATGGGCGTGCTGTTCGCGCAGAGTTACTACGACCGCGACGATCCGGTCGAAGCCGAGATCCGTGCGCTCGCCGACACGCTGTATCGGCGTGTCGAGTGGGACTGGATGCAGCCACGGCCGCCGGCCATTTCCATGGGCTGGTCGCCGGAGAAAGGGTTCATCACCCACGACTGGCGCGGCTACAACGAAGCCATGCTGGTCTACGTGCTCGCGCTCGGGTCGCCGACGCATCCGGTGCGGCCCGATGCCTGGCAGGCGTGGACCGCCGAATACCCGCGGACATGGGGCACCTTCGAGGGCCAGACACACCTGGGCTTCGCGCCGCTGTTCGGGCACCAGTACAGCCATGTCTGGATCGATTATCGCGGCATCCGCGATGCCTTCATGCGCGACAAAGGCCTCGACTACTTCGAGAACAGCCGGCGCGCGACGCTGGCGCAGCGCGCGTACGCGATCGCCAATCCCATGGGCTGGAAGGGCTACGACGGCGACGTCTGGGGCCTGACCGCCAGCGACGGACCGCTGAACGCCCATCAGGTCTACCGCGGGCAATCTCGCGAGTTCCGCGGCTACAGTGCGCGTGGCGCCGCGATCGTCGATGGCTTCGACGACGGCACGCTCGCACCGACGGCCGCACTGTCGTCGCTGCCGTTCGCCCCCGAGATCGTGATCCCCGCGGCCGAGGCGATGCATGCGCGCTACGGCGCGGACCTGTACGGTCGCTACGGGTTCATCGACGCCTTCAATCCGAGTTTCGAATACAAAGTTGCGCT
Organism: Lysobacter sp. DMC104; assembly: GCF_056313665.1. NCBI lineage: Bacteria > Pseudomonadati > Pseudomonadota > Gammaproteobacteria > Lysobacterales > Lysobacteraceae > Lysobacter > Lysobacter sp. DMC104. The sequence goes on from NZ_JBQUZW010000004.1 coordinate 51,853, forward strand.
GACGACCGGACGCATCGTGCCCGGCAAGGGCTGGTTCGCCAGTGACCATCTCGGCATCGACCAGGGACCGATCCTCGCGATGATCGCAAACCAGCGCGACGGCCTGATCTGGGAGACGATGAAGCGCAATCCCTACCTCCGTCGCGGGCTCGAACGCGCCGGATTCACTGGTGGCTGGCTGGACACCCCGGCCGCCGCACCGACGTCGCGCTAGGGCAGGGCATGCGTCCGCACGCGATCGCCTGCCTGGTGGCGCTCTGCACGTTGCTCGTCGCGGCAGGATGCAGTCGTCGCGACGATCGCACCGTGCTGCATTTCTGGGCGATGGGCCGCGAGGCCGAGGTCGTGGGCGCGCTGATCCCCGAGTTCGAGCGTGAGCATCCGGGCGTGCACGTCGAGATCCAGCAGGTTGCGTGGACCGCGGCGCACGAGAAGCTGTTGACCGCCTACGCCGCGGAGGCGCTGCCGGACGTGTTCCAGCTCGGCAACACGTGGATGCCCGAGTTCGCCGAGCTGCATGCGCTGGAACCGCTGCAGCCGTACGTCGATCGCTCGAAGACGTTGACGGCGTCCGACTACTTCCCCGGCATCTGGGACACCAATGTCGTCGACGGCGGGCTGTACGGTATTCCGTGGTACGTCGACACGCGGCTGATCTTCTATCGCAAGGACCTGCTGGCGCAGGCCGGCTTCACCGCGCCGCCGCGCACCTGGGCGGAGTGGGAGACGCAGATGGCGGCGATCAAACGCCTGCGCGGTCGCGACCGCTACGCCATCCTGCTGCCGCTCAACGAATTCGAGCAACTGCTGTCGTTCTCGCTGCAGCAGGACGATCCGCTGCTGCGCGGCAGCCGCAGCAATTTCGACAGCCCGGGTTTTCGGCGTTCGCTGGCGTTCTACGACGGCATGTTCCGCAACGGCTGGGCGCCGCCGATGTCGGAGACGCAGATCTCCAACGTCTGGGACGAATTCTTCAACGGGCTGTTCGTGTTCTACGTGTCCGGCCCCTGGAACATCCGCGAATTCCGCCTGCGCGAGCCGCCTGCGCTGAAGGGCGCCTGGGGCACCGCCGCGTTGCCGGGACCCGACGGTCCGGGGGCGGGCATCGCCGGCGGCACCAGTCTCGTGATCTCGCGCCATTCGCCGCGCAAGGCCGAGGCGTGGGCGTTCATCGAATACCTGTCGCGACCGGATGTGCAGCGGCGCTTCCATGCGGAGATCGGCGACCTGCCGCCGCGGCGCAGCACCTGGGATGACGCGACGCTGCGCGCGGACCCGTACGCGGCCGCGTTCCGCGACCAACTCGAACGCGTGAAGCCGACGCCCAAGGTGCTGGAGTGGGAGCGCATCGTGCAGGAGATGCGGCTCGCGAGCGAGCGTGTGGTGCGCGGCGGGCAACCCGCCGACAAGGCCGTGCGCGAACTCGACGCCACCGTGAACGGCCTGCTCGAAAAGCGCCGCTGGGTCGAAGCGCGGCGTGCGGCGACATCGGGAGCGACCCAGTGAACGCGCGACTCGCGGCCTGGACGTTCGTGGCACCGGCATTGATCGTGCTCGCGGTCTTCTTCGGACTGCCGGTGCTCGCCGCGCTGCTGCTCAGCCTCAGCGATTTCGATCTCTACGCGCTCGCCGACTGGAACAACCTGCGCTTCGTCGGCCTGCACAACTACGTCGACCTGCTGCAGACGCCGCTGTTCTGGAAGTCGCTGGGCAACACCTTCTACTTCGTGCTGGTCGGCGTGCCGCTATCGATCGGTACCTCGCTCGGCGCCGCGCTGCTGCTGCACGCGCCGGTCACGCGCTTTCGCGCGTTCTTCCGCACCGCGCTGTTCGCACCGGTGGTGACCACGCTCGTCGCGGTCGCGGTGATCTGGCGCTATCTGTTCCACACGAGCTACGGCCTCGTGAACTGGGGGCTGGGGCATCTGGGCATCGCGCCGGTCGATTGGCTGGGCGATCCGCACTGGGCGATGCCGACGATCATCCTGCTCGCGGTGTGGAAGAACTTCGGCTACAACATGGTGATCTTCCTCGCGGGGTTGCAGGCGATCCCGCAGGACCTGTACGAAGCCGCGCGCATCGACGGCGCGACCCGCTGGCGGCAGTTCCTGCACATCACGTTGCCGATGCTCGGTCCGGTGCTGATGGTGGTCGGCGTGATCACCGTCGCCGGCTACTTCCAGATGTTCGCCGAACCCTACGTGATGACGCGCGGCGATCCGCTGCAGAGCACGGTCAGCGTGCTGTACTTCATGTTCGAGGAAGGCTTCCGCTGGTGGAACCTCGGTCGCGCGTCCGCAGTCGCGTTCCTGCTGTTCCTCATCATCTTCGCGGTGACCACGCTGATGTTGCGCCTCGGACGCCGCCGGGGGCTGGCATGAGTGCCGTCCGCGCCGTTGGCGATTCGCGCGGGCACGCGCTGCTGGTGCACGCGGCGTTGATCGCGCTGACGCTGCTCAGTCTCGCGCCGCTGCTGTGGATGCTGTCGGTCTCGTTCATGCCCGCCGGCGGCGCCAGCCGCTTCCCGCCGCCGCTGTTGCCCGACGTGCCGACACTCGACAACTACCGCGCGCTGTTCCAGCGCATCGGCATGGGCGCCTATTTCCGCAACAGCGTACTGGTGTCGTCGGCGATCACCCTGCTGTCGCTGATGATCAACGCGATGGCCGGCTACGCCTTCGCCAAGCTGCGCTTCGCCGGCCGCGAGCGCATCTTCAAGGCGCTGCTGGCGGCGCTGGTGATCCCGTCGCAGGTGACGATGCTGCCACTGTTCCTGATGCTCAAGGAAATGGGGCTGGTGAACAGCTATGCCGGCGTGGTGATCCCGGGGCTGGCGTCGATCTTCGGCATCTTTCTCGTGCGCCAGTACGCGCGTTCGATCCCGGACGAACTGATGGAGGCCGCGCGCATCGATGGCGCCGGCGAGTGGCGGATCTTCTTCCGCATCGTGCTGCCGATGCTCAAGCCGGTGCTGGTGACGCTGGCGATCTTCACGTTCATGGGCAGTTGGAACGATTTCATGTGGCCGCTGATCGTGCTCACCGACCAGACCCATCAAACGCTTCCGGTCGCGCTGGCCTCGCTGTCGCGCGAACACATCCAGGACGTCGAGATGATGATGGCCGGCGCGGTGCTGACCGTGACGCCCGTGCTGTTGCTCTTCCTCGCCCTCCAGCGCTACTACATCCAGGGCCTCCTCCTCGGGAGCGTGAAAGGGTGAGCCCGCGCGCTTGCGAGGCACTGCCTCGCGCGCGGGCGAACGCCCGTGCAAGGATGCACGGGCCGGGCGATCCGCAGCCTGTCGCGCTGCGCCACGGACGGCACGGCACGCCCCGCGCGGCACTGCAATGTTCGGCAGGGCCAATTCATCCGCAATCAAACGATCCTCTCCAGAGCGGCGGTCGATTCAAATGAAATGCCTCCCCCTCATTGCATCGCCGCTGCTTTGTCTTTCCCCGATCGTCGCTTCCGGTGCCGATGGCGCTCGGCTGCTCGACGACTTTTCCAATCCGGCGCCTTGGCGCGTCATCGCCTCCACGCAAGTCATCGGCAGCATCCGCGCCGACGCCGGCGCGCTCTGCCTCGACTACGACTTCAACGGCGTGTCGGGCTACGTCGGCATGCAGCGCGACCTGCCGCTGGAGTATCCCGACAACTACCGCTTCGACCTGCGCCTGCGCGGTGATTCGCCGTCGAACGATCTGCAGTTCAAGCTGATCGACGCCAGTGGCGACAACGTGTGGTGGGTCAATCGGCCGAAGTACGCATTCCCGCACGACTGGACCGCGGTGCGCTACAAGCGCCGCATGATCGGCAAGGCCTGGGGCCCGGGCCGCGATCCCGTGCTGCGTGCCAGTGCGAAGCTCGAATTCACCCTCAACAACAGTACCGGCGGCAAGGGCACGGTGTGCTTCGACGACCTGCGCTTCACCGTGCTGCCCGCGGACGTCGTTGCGCCGAGAATCATCTCCGCGCGCGCGACGGCGCATGATCGCGAGGCGGCGAAGGCGATCGACGGCGACGACGCGACGGCATGGACGGGCGGCAAGGGGACGCAGCGCATCACCCTGGATCTCGGCCAGTCGACCGAATTCGGCGGCCTGCGGCTGGACTGGACGGATCGGCCGGCCGACTACGCCGTGCTCGCGTCCGACGACGGCAAGGCCTGGCGCACGCTGCGCACGGTGTCCGGCAGCGACGGCGGCCGCGACTGGATCGCGACGCCCGAATCCGAAGCGCGCTACGTCGCGATCGAGAGTCGCGATAACGGCGCGGGCCTTGTGCAGGCATCGGTCCAGCTGCTGGCCTTCGCGACGACGCCGAATGCGTTCGTCGCTTCGGTGGCGCAGGACCCGCCGCGCGGCCGTTTCCCGCGCGGCTTCAGTGGCGAACAGCCGTACTGGACGATCCTCGGCGTCGACGGCGGCCATGAGCAGGGTCTGATCGGCGAGGACGGTGCGATCGAGGTCGCGAAGGGCGGCTTCAGTCTCGAACCGTTCGTGCGCGTCGACGACACGCTGCTCACTTGGGCCGATGTCGCGACCGCGCAGTCGCTGGCGGACGGCTACCTGCCGATCCCGAGCGTCGGCTGGACGCACGAAGCGGCGTCGCTGCGCACGACCGCGTTCGTCGATCGCGACACGACGGGCGAACGCACGCAGATCGTCGCCCGCTACGTGCTGTCGAATCCGTCGTCGATGCCGCACGACTACACGCTGGCGCTGGCAGTGCAGCCGTTCCAGGTCAATCCGCCCGGCCAGTTCCTCAACACGACGGGTGGTGTCAGCCGGATCGCGTCGCTGGCGATCGGCGAGGACGGCATCGTGCAGGTCGACGGCAAGCCGCGCGTGTATCCAGGACGTGCACCCGATGCCGTGTTCGCGACCGCGTTCGATGCCGGCATGGCGAGCGCGCATCTGGCGAGCGGCGACACGCCGGCCGCGCGTCGTGTCGACGACGCCACGGGACTTGCGTCCGGTGCGTTGCTGTACCGCTGGCGCCTCGCGCCGGGCGAATCGCGCGAGATCAGCGTGGTCGTTCCGTTCGGAATCGCACCATTCTGCGAGGGCAACACCCGCACCGCCGAACAGCGCGAGCGCATCGTCGCCGGTGCGTGGCGGGCGAAGCTCGGCGTGGTGCGTTTCACCGTGCCGGTGGAAGGGCAGCCGCTGGTCGATACCCTGCGCACCGCGTTGGCGCACCAGTTGATCTCGCGCGTGGGGCCGCGGCTGCAGCCGGGCACGCGCTCGTACGCGCGCAGCTGGATCCGCGACGGCGCGATGATCTCGGAAGCGTTGCTGCGCATGGGGCGGGCCGATGCGGTGCGCGATTATCTCGAATGGTACGCGCCGTACCAGTTCGACAACGGCAAGGTGCCGTGCTGCGTCGATGATCGCGGCAGCGATCCGGTGCCGGAGAACGACAGTCACGGCGAACTGATCTTCGCCATCGCCGAATACGCGCGCCATACCGGCGACGACGCGTTCCTGCGCCGGATGTGGCCGCACGTGCACGCCGCGTTCGACTACATGGAAACGCTGAGCGCGAGCGAGCGCACCGAGGAGAACCGCGCTCGCGACGCGGCGTTCCATGGGCTGATGCCGGTGTCGATCAGCCACGAGGGTTATTCGGCCAAGCCGATGCATTCGTACTGGGACGACTTCTGGGCGCTGCGCGGCTACAAGGACGCGGTGTGGATCGCGCAACGGCTGGGCGAGACCGCCGATGCGGCGCGCATGATGTCGGCGCGCGATCGCTTCGCCGCTGATCTCCATGCTTCGCTGCGGCTGGCAACCGCGAAGCACGGCATCGACTATCTCCCCGGCGCAGCGGAACTCGGCGATTTCGACCCGACCTCGACCACGATCGCGCTGGCGCCCGGCGGCGAACAGGCGCGATTGCCGCAGGACCTGCTGCACGGCACGTTCGAGCGCTACTGGCGCGAGTTCGCGCAGCGCCGCGACGGCCAGCGCGAATGGAAGGACTACACGCCGTACGAATGGCGCAACGTCGGCGCGTTCGTGCGCCTGGGCTGGCGCGATCGCGCATGGGAGGCGGTGCGCTTCTTCTTCGCCGACCGCGCGCCGCAGGCATGGAACCAGTGGGGTGAGGTCGTGACGCGCACGCCGCGCAGACCGTTCTTCCTCGGCGATCTTCCGCATGCGTGGGTGGCGTCGGATTTCGTGCGGTCGGCGCTGGATCTGTTCGCCTACGGTCGCGAGGACGACGACGCGCTGGTGCTGGCGGCCGGCATTCCCGCGCGCTGGCTGGACGGCGAGGGCATTGCCATCGACGGCCTGCGCACGCCGCAGGGCATGCTGGGCTACACGCTGCGGCGCACGCCCGACGCGCTGGAACTGACGGTGTCCGCCGACACGCGCCTGCCGTCCGGCGGCGCCGTGCTGCCGTGGCCGCTGGCCGACGCGCAGCCGGGGCGGACGACGATCGACGGCCGCATCGTCATCTGGCGGGACGGCGCGTTGCGAATCCCGCCGGGCGCGCGACGGGTACGGGTGATGCTGCGCTGAGCCGTCGCCGGCGCGATTCCCGCCGACATCGGATTCCCTTATGCTTCGGCCGTCTTCCGAGGAACACGATCGACGCATGAAGCCGGGCCGGACGTCACCCTTCGCGATGCGCGGGATTGCGCCGGAGATCGTGTGGCGTTGACGCTGGCGGTAGTGCAGGCGCTTGCGCCGGAACAGAGCGTGCTGGCTTCGGCGGGGAAACTGCTCGCGCCGAAGCATTGGGGCCGCGTGGCGCGCAACGACGCGTTCGACGTGATCTGGGGCGAATGCCAGGGCTCCGGCGCCAATCCCTATCTCGTGGTCGCGGATGTCGCCGACCACGGCTACAAATGCACGTGCCCGTCGCGCAAGTTCCCGTGCAAGCATGCGCTGGCGCTGATGTGGAAGTTCGCGGAGACGGCGGAACAGTTCGGCGCCGACGAACCGCCGGTCTGGGTGCAGGAATGGCTCGGGCGCCGCAAGCGCGGCGGTGGCCGCGCGGCCGCCGGGGCGTCCGCCGACGGCCCGGCGAAGGACCTCGATGCCGCCCGCGCCGCGGCGACATCGGAGGCGCCCGAGGCGCCGCCTTCCGCCGAGGAGGCGGAGAAGCGCGCGAAGGCCGCCGAACGCCGCCGGCAGCAGTCCGACGAGGCGGTGCGCGCAGGGCTCGAGGATCTGCGCCAGTGGGTGCATGACCAGTTGCGTGCCGGTGCAGTGGCCTTCGTCGACGATGCCGCCGCGCGCTGCCGCAGGATCGCCGCGCGACTGAACGATGCCAAAGCCGCGATCCTCGCTTCGCGCGTCGATGAACTGCCGTCGCGACTGCTGGCGTTGCCGCGGGAAGGCCGCGCCGATGCGGCGTTGTTCGAATTCGGCCAGTGGACGCTGCTCGTGCGGGCGTGGTCCGCCGCGCCCGACGACGCCGATGCCCGCGCCGGCCTGTTGCAGGCGCCGACGCGCGACGCGGTGCTCGCGGATCCGTCCGCGCTGCGCGTGCGCAGCACGTGGGAGGTCGTCGGCAACCGGGTCGAGACCCGGCGCGACGGGCTCGTGAGCCAGGCCACGTGGCTGCTGGACCTGGGCAGCACCGCGCCGCGCTTCGCGTTGCTGCTCGATTTCTTTCCCGCGTCGGCCGGACGCCGGACCGCGGCCTTCGTGCCGGGACAGCGTTTCGCCGCGGAACTCACGTTCTATCCGGGTCGTTATCCGCTGCGCGCGGTCGTCAGCGATGGCCAGAACGACGCCGGGCCGATCGACACCGCATCGTTGCAGGCAACCCCGCCTGCCGATCCGCTGGCGGCGCACCGCGAGCATCTTGCCCGCGTGCCATGGGCCGTGCAGACGCCGCTGCTGCTCGGGCCGGGGCAGTTACTGAAGGATGCGCAGGGCCAACTGTGGTGGCGGTCGGCGCCGGACTGCGCGCTGCGCGTCGCGCCGCTGGCCGACGACGCGTTCTGGCGCGGCGCCGCGCTGCACGGCGCGGTCGCGCTGTGGAACGGGTTCCAGGCCTCGCTGCTGAAACTCGATACCGCGCTGGGGAGCGCCTGGCCCGATGACTGACGCCACGTTGCCCGCCGCACTGGATCGACTGGCCGCGCGCTGGCTGGTCGGCGGTGACGCGCCCGCCGCGGACGACATGCCCGTGGCCTGGCGCGATGCGATCGACGCCGACGACGAAGCCGGCCTGCTCGCATTGGCGACGCAGGCGCGGCAGTTCCTGCTGCGGCCGGTGTTGCCGGCCTCGGCGCAGCCGGGCGTTCCGCTGCCGGTGCCGACGCTGGTGCTGCTGCCCGATCCGCTGCGCCTGCGGTTCCGCCGCCTGCGCGGCACGCAGTCGGCGCAGGCGCTGGCCGGTGTGCTGGCGATGCTCGCGACGCGCGGACGCATGGCGCATCCGTTCGACTGGCGACCGGGGCCCGACCACGACGACCTGCCCACGGCCTACGATGCGTGGCGTGCCTGGGAAGCCGCCCAGCGCGCGCCGCGCGCCGCGTCCGCGACGGATGCCGACGACTGGGACACGTGGTGGCCGTCGGATCGCCGCCGCTGGCTCGCGCAGACGCGTGCCACGGCGCCCGATGTCGCCCGCGAACGGCTGGCCGCGGGCCTTGCCGGGCTGCTGGCCGAACAGCGCCTGCCGCTGGTGGAGACGCTGGCGATCGGGCTGGGGCCGGACGATCTGCCACTGCTCGCGAGCCTGTCCACCGACCGTTCCGAGAAAGTGCGTCAGGCCGCGGCGCGACTGCGCGCGCGGCTGGGCGAACGCGTGCCGCTGGGGGACGCCGAGGCGACCGAGGTCCGCGGCTGGTTCGAGGTCGGGCGCACCGGCCTGATCCAGCGCCGCACGAAGGTCGCGCTGACGCCGCTGAAGACCCGCCCGCAGCATGCCGCGCGTCGCGCGCGGCTCGCCCAGCTCGGCTGGTCGGACCTGTGCGCGCTGCTCGAACTCGCGCCCGAGGCGCTGGCCGAGGCCTGGACCGCGGGCGACGAGGACGACGGCGCCGTGTTCGAGTGCGCCGCGCATACCGCCTCCGACGGCGTCGCGCTCGCACTGCTGCGCCGTGTGCTGTCCGGCGCGCTGGCCTTGCCGCTGATCGCGGACGTGAACGCGGGCATCGAAGCGATCGTCGCCCGGCTGTCGCCCGCGGTGCGCGCCGACGTGATCCGCGAACAACTGGCGCAGGCCGGTCCGTTCGACGACTACGCCGCGCTGCAGACGCTGGTGCTCGGGCCGATCGACGGCATCGACCTGCGTCTGCTGCGTCGCGGCCCGCGCTGGGCCGCCTACGAGAACGCGCTGCAGCGCCACCTCGCCGACGGCGGCGGTGCACAGGACGGCTTCGCCCGCGAGACCGTCGCGCTGGCCGCGCTGCTGCCACATGCCGCCGCCGAAGACCTGTGGCGCACGCTCGCCGCCGCCGGCGTGCATCCCGGCGATCCCGCGCTCGACGCGCTGTGGCTCAACGTGCAGTCGCCGCCGGCGGCCGCCCCTGCATCGATTTCCGCCAAAGAGGCCTCCCCATGACCGACCAGCAACGTTCGACTGCGGAACAGACCTACGCCGCCGAACTGGCGGCGCTGCGCGCCGGCGATACCCGCCCGCGCCCGCATCACTGGCAGCTTTCGCCGCAGGCGGTGGTGACCTACCTGATGGGCGGCACCGCGACCGACGGCACGCCGATCTCGCCGAAGTACGTCGGCAAGCGGCGCCTGATCGAATCCGCGGTGGCGACGCTCGCCACCGATCGCGCACTGCTGCTGCTGGGCGTGCCCGGCACCGCGAAATCATGGGTGTCGGAACACCTCGCCGCGGCGATCTCCGGCGACTCCACCCGCGTCATCCAGTGCACCGCAGGCACCGACGAGAACCAGGTCCGCTACGGCTGGAACTACGCGCAGCTGCTGGCCCACGGCCCGTCGCGCGACGCGCTGGTGCCGACGCCGCTGTTCCGGGCGATGGAAGCGGGCACGCTGTGCCGGATGGAGGAACTCACGCGCATGGGTTCTGAAGTGCAGGACACGCTGATCACCGTGCTGTCCGAGCGGATGATGCCGATCCCCGAACTCGACGACATCGTCCACGCGCGCCGCGGCTTCAACGTCATCGCCACCGCCAACAACCGCGACAAGGGCGTGAACGAACTGTCGGCCGCGCTGAAGCGCCGCTTCAACGTCGTGGTGCTGCCGCTGCCGGACGATCTCGACGAAGAAGTCTCGATCGTGCAGCGCCGGGTCGCCGACATGGGCCGGAGCCTGGAATTGCCGGTGCCGCCGAATGCCGCCGAGGAGATCGCCCGTGTGGTCGCGATCTTCCGCGAGCTGCGCGACGGCAAGACGCTCGACGGCAAGATCGCGCTGAAGACCCCCACCGGCAACCTGTCGACCGCCGAGGCGATCGCGGTGATGGTCGGCGGCCTCAGCCAGTGCCACCACTTCGGCAACGGCCGGCTGTCCGCCGAGGATCTCGGCGCGAACCTCGTCGGCGCGATCGTGAAGGACCCGGTGCAGGATCGCGTCGTGCTGGAGGAATACCTGGAAACGGTGCTGAAGAAGCGCGCCGGCGACGCGGCCTACTACCGCGCGATGCTCGACGTGCTCTGAGCCGCGCATGCCCGCCACGCCGCACTATTTCGGCATCCGCCACCACGGCCCCGGGTCGGCGCGCAGGCTGCGCGACGCGCTCGATGCGCTGCGTCCGGCGCGGGTGCTGATCGAAGGCCCGGCCGACGCCAGCGACCTGCTGCCGGCACTGGCCGATCCGGCGATGCGGCCGCCGGTGGCGCTGCTGTCGCATGCGGTCGACGCGCCGGACGATGCCGTGTTCCATCCGTTCGCCGAGTTCTCGCCGGAATACCAGGCGGTGCGCTGGGCGATCGCGAACGGCGTGCCGGTCGCGTTCATCGACCTGCCGGTGTCGCTGCGCCCGCAGAAGCGCGCCGACGACGCCGTGGCGGCGGGCGAGGGCGACGGCGAGCCGGGTGCGCTCGCGGGCGAGACCGCGCCAGATGATGTAGCGGCCAGTGATGACGCGGACGATGACGACGATGCCCGCCTGCGCATCGATCCGATCGGCGCCATCGCCGAAGCGGCCGGTTATGAGGACGGCGAGGCCTGGTGGAACGACTGGATCGAGAGCGCGACCGACGATCGCGATCCGCTGCATGCGTTCGAGGCCGTCGCCGAGATCATGGCGACGCTGCGCGAGCGGCATCCGCGCATCTCGCGCCATGAACGCCGGCGCGAGGCGCACATGCGCCTGGCGATCGCGGCGGCGGCGAAGGACACCGATGGCGCGATCGCCGTGGTCTGCGGCGCATGGCACGTGCCGGCGCTGCGCGCGAAGCATCGCGCCGGCGACGATCGCGCGCTGCTTGCCGGGTTGCCGAAGCGCCGGATGCAGAGCACCTGGGTGCCGTGGACCTCGCCGCGGCTGGCCTACGCCAGCGGCTACGGCGCCGGCGTCGCCGCGCCGCGCTGGTACGCGCACCTGTGGCGACACGGCGACCAGCCCAGCGGCACCGCGCGCTGGGTCGTCTCGGTGGCGCGCACCTTCCGCGCCGCGGGGCTGCCGGTGTCCACGGCGTCGGTGATCGAGACCGTGCGCATGGCGACCGCGCTCGCCGCGCTGCGTGGCCGTCCGCGCGCCGGCTTCGAGGAAATCCGCGACGCCGTCGTGGCCTGCGTCTGCGGCGGCGAATCGCTGCCGTGGGACCGGCACGCCGATGCACTGCTGCTGGGGCGCGAGGTCGGCGCGATCCCGCCGGACACGCCGCTCATGCCGCTGCTGGAGGATCTTCAGCGCCAGCAGAAGCGGGTGCGGCTGAAGCCCGAGGCGCTGCCGCGCGAACTCGCGCTGGACCTGCGCACCGACAGCGGCGCCGAGCGTTCGACCCTGCTGCACCGGCTGCGCCTGCTGGACGTCGACTGGGGCAAGGCCGAAGACGCCGGCCGCAGCCGCGGCACCTTCCGCGAACGCTGGACCCTCGCGTGGCAGCCGGAATTCGCGGTGCGCCTGGTCGAGCACCTCGCGCACGGACCCACGATCGCCCGCGCCGCCGCTGCGCGCAGTGCCGAGCGCATGCGCGCCGCCGCCGGCCTCGATGCGCTGGTCGAACTGATCCACGCCTGTCTCGAAGCGCAGTTGCCGGACGCCGTCGATGCCGGGCTGGCGCTGCTCGACGAACGCGCCGGCCATGCGCAGGAGTGCCGCGAACTGCTGGAAGCGCTGCCGGCATTGATCGCGCTGCGCCGCTACGGCAGCGCCCGTGCGCTGGCGCTGGATCGCGTCGGCGGCCTGATCGAACGCCTGCTGGTGCAGGCTGCGCTGTCGTTGCCGTACGCCGCGCGCCATCTCGATGCCGAACAGGCCGCAGCGCTGTGCCGTGCGATCCAGGGCACGCAGGCGTCGCTCGATCTGGCGGAAGCCGATCCCGCGATCGTCGAGACCTGGTGGCGCGCGCTCGACGAGGTTGCGGGCGAGACGCAGAGCGACCGTCGCGTCTGCGGCCTGGCTTGCCGCCTGCTGTACGCCGCCGAGCGGATCGATGCCGAGGCGCTGCGCACGCTGATGCAGCGGATGCTGTCGCCCGGCGTCGCCACCGCCGATGCGGCGCGGTTCTTCGAGGGCTTCTTCGAGCAGGGCGCCAAGCGCCTGCTGCACGACGATGCGCTGCTGGCGATCGTCGACGCCTGGCTGCTGGGGCTCGCGCCGGACGTGTTCCAGGCGCAGCTGCCGCTGTTCCGCCGCGTTTTCTCGGAACTCGACGCACACGAACGCAAGCGCCTGCTCGATCGCATCCTGCGCCCGCGCGCGGCCGGCGGCGGCGCCGAGCGGTTCGATGCAGGCCTGTTCGAGGACTGGGAAGCGCAACGCGGGCGCCTGTCGACGCTGCTGCGCGGGGAGATGCCGTCATGGCCGCACTAGACGACCCGACGCCGCCGGGGCACGACGGCATCGACGACGCCACGCTGGCCGACCGCGGGCGGCGCTGGCACCTGATGCTCGGGCAGGACGATGCGTCGCTGTCGGAATCCGATCGCCGCCTCAACGCCGCGCTGTCGGCGCTCTACGACGCCGATGCCGGCGGCGAGAAGGGCCGCGGTTCGCTGTCGCGCTCGGCGCCGCGGGTCTCGCGCTGGCTGGGCGACATCCGCGAATTCTTCCCCGGGCCGGTGGTGCAGGTGGTGCAGAAGGATGCGCTGGAGCGGCTGGGCCTGAAGCAGATGCTGCTGCAGCCGGAATTCCTCGCCGCGCTGGAGGCCGACGTGCACCTGGTCGCCGACCTGATCAGCCTGCGCTCGATCATGCCGGAGAAGACGCTGGAGACCGCGCGCATCGTCGTCGCCAAGGTCGTCGACGATCTGATGCGCCGGCTGGAACGCAAGACCGCCGAGGCCGTGCGCGGCGCGGTGAACCGGGCCCGGCGCACGCGCCGCCCGCGCCACGCCGACATCGACTGGCCGCGGACGATCCGCGCCAACCTGCGGCATTACCAGCCGGCCTTCCGCACCGTGGTGCCGGAGACGCTGCTGGGCTTCATGCGCCACCAGCGCCGGCTGGTCGATCTCGACGAGGTCGTGCTCTGCGTCGACCAGTCCGGCTCGATGGCCAGTTCGGTGGTCTACGCCTCGATCTTCGCCGCGGTGATGGCGTCGCTGCCGGTGGTGCGCACCCGGCTGGTCTGCTTCGACACCGCGATCGTCGACCTGACCGACGAACTGGCCGATCCGGTGAAGGTGCTGTTCGGCGTGCAACTCGGCGGCGGCACCGACATCAACCAGGCCGTGGCGTACTGCGAGCAACGGATCGAGCGCCCGGCGAAGACCCACCTGGTGCTGATCTCCGACCTGTACGAAGGCGGCAACGGCGAGGAACTGCTCGCCCGCGCCGCCGGGCTGGTGCGGCAGGGCGTGAACCTGATCGTGCTGCTCGCGCTCAGCGACGACGGCCGTCCGGCCTACGACGCCCGCATGGCCGAGGCCTTCGCCGCGCTCGGTGCGCCGGTGTTCGCCTGCACCCCGGACCAGTTCCCGGACCTGATGGCGACTGCGCTGCGTCGCGAGGACGTGCTCGCCTGGGCGGCGGATCGCGACATCAAGGCGATCCGCGCCGGCTGATCGCGCCGGCGGGGACGTGGCCTTCCCGGGGTTCCCCGGTGCCCGTGGCGATGGCATCATGAAAACGGTTACATTGCACGCCCTGAGGCCGATGTCCCGGACGCAAGCCGCCCGCGGTCGCGTCGGCGCCGCTTCCCCGATGAGGATTGCCGATGGCGACGGTCACGCTCGATGGACTCCGCAAGGTCTACCCGGACGGCCACGTCGCCGTGCACGGCGCCGGTTTCGAGGTCGCCGACGGCGAGCTGCTGGTGTTGGTGGGCCCCTCGGGCTGCGGCAAGTCCACGCTCCTGCGGATGATCGCCGGGCTGGAGGAAATCAGCGGCGGCACCCTGCGGATCGACGATCGCGTGGTCAACGATGTCGCGCCGAAGGACCGCGACATCGCGATGGTGTTCCAGAGCTACGCGCTGTACCCGCACATGACCGTGGCCGAGAACCTGGCGTTCGGGCTCACGCTGCGCGGCATGCCGAAGGCCGAGATCGCCGCGCGCATCGAAGCCGCCGCCGATCGGCTCGAGCTTCGCCCGCTGCTGCAGCGCAAGCCCGCCGCGCTGTCCGGCGGCCAGCGCCAGCGCGTGGCGCTGGGCCGGGCGCTGGTGCGGCAACCGAAGGTCTTCCTGCTGGACGAACCGCTGTCCAACCTCGACGCCAAGCTGCGTGCGTCGATGCGTACCGAGATCGCGCGGCTGCACCGCAGCCTCGGGGCGACGATGGTGTACGTCACGCATGATCAAGTGGAAGCCATGACCCTCGGCCAGCGCATCGTGGTGATGCGCGACGGCGAGGTCCAGCAGATCGACACCCCGATGGCGCTGTACCACGCGCCGGCGAACGTGTTCGTCGCCACTTTCCTCGGCAGCCCTGCGATGAACCTGCTGCACGGCCGGCTGGCGCCAGGCGAGGGCGGGGCGCTGCTGACCCTGGCCGACGGCCGCACCTTGCCGCTGCCGGGTCTGGCGGGCGATCCGGGCTGGGCGGGGCGCGAGGTCGACGTCGGCGTGCGCCCCGAGCACCTGCTGCCCTGCGCCCCCGGCGAGGCGCCGGCGTTCGAGGCCGAGGTCGAAGTGGTCGAGCGCGTCGGCAGCGAGACCTTCGCCTACCTGCGCTGCGGCGGCCAGGCGCTGGTGGCACGGTTCGCGCCGGACCTGCCGGTGGCGCCGGGCGGCAGCGTCGGGCTGCGCACGGCTCCGGGCCGGCTGCACGTGTTCGACGCCGCGACCGGGGCGAGGCTGTCGGCGGCGGGGTGAGTTTCCCGCGTCGCAGCGTTCTATATACTGCGGTGACGGCGCGGTTCTTTTCTCGCCTCGTCGCCAGCGAAATCAATCGCTTGGCGCTCGTTCTTCAACCGAATCCCTGACTGCGCCAGCGCCGGTCCATCCGGTCGGGCCGGTGGAGTTTCCGTCAGCGCATGCGTCTTTCCACGATCAAGCTTTCCGGCTTCAAGTCCTTCGTCGACCCGACCACGCTGCACCTGCCGACCAACATGACCGGCGTCGTGGGGCCGAACGGCTGCGGCAAGTCGAACATCATCGACGCCATCCGCTGGGTGATGGGCGAGAGCGCGGCCAGCCGCCTGCGCGGCGACTCGCTGACGGACGTGATCTTCTCCGGCAGCTCGGCGCGCAAGCCGGTGTCGCAGGCCGCGGTCGAGCTGATCTTCGACAACGCCGACCACACCATCACCGGCGAATACGCCGCGTTCAACGAAATCTCGGTCAAGCGCACCGTCAGCCGCGACGGCCAGAGCAACTACTACCTCAACGGCACCAAGTGCCGCCGTCGCGACATCACCGACCTGTTCCTCGGCACCGGCCTGGGCCCGCGCAGCTACTCGATCATCGAGCAGGGCATGATCTCGCAGGTCATCGAGGCCAAGCCCGAGGAACTGCGCGTCTATCTCGAAGAGGCCGCCGGCATCTCCAAGTACAAGGAGCGCCGCAAGGAGACCGAGACCCGCATCCGCCACACCCGCGAGAACCTCGACCGCCTCAACGACCTGCGCGAGGAAGTGGGCAAGCAGCTGCAGCATCTCGCCCGCCAGGCGCGCCAGGCCGAGCAGTACCAGGCCATCCAGGCCGATCGCCGGATCAAGGACGCGGAGTGGAAGGCACTGGAATTCCGCGTGCTCGACAACCGCCTGCGCGGCCTGCGCGAGAAGCTGTCGCAGGAAGAGACGCGCCTCCAGCAGATCATCGCCGACCAGCGCGAAGCCGAACGCCGCATCGAGGAAGGCCGCGCCAGCCGCGAGGCCGCCGCCGAGGCGCTGAGCAAGGCGCAGGCCGAAGGCTACGAGGTGAGCGGCACGCTGGCCCGGCTGGAACAGCAGATCGCGCACCAGAGGGAACTCTCGCAGCGCCTCCAGCGCGCCCGCGACGAGGCGCAGCAGGCGCTGTCGGAGATCGGCCTGCACATCGAACACGACCAGCAGCGCCTCGACACCCTGCGTGCCGAGATCGACGACGCCGAGCCGCGCCTCGAAGCGCTGAAGGACGCCGACGCCGACCGCCAGCAGGCGTTGCATGACGCCGAAGCGAAGCTCGCCGACTGGCAGCAGCGCTGGGACCAGCTCAGCCGCGCCCAGGCCGAGGCCTCGCGCGCCGCCGAAGTCGAACGCACCCGCGTCGACTACCTCGACCGCCAGTCGCTGGACGCCGAACGCCGCCGCGAACAGCTGACCGGCGAACGCACCGCGCTCGATCTCGACGCGCTGGCCGAGACCTTCGCCGGCATCGAACTCCAGCACGAGGAGCGCAAGGCCGCGCTCGACGGGCTGAACCTCGACCTCGACGCGCGCAAGCAGGCCGTCGTCGACCTGCAGGACCAGGTGCGCAACGCGCAGGCCGAGCTGGCCGACGTGCGCAAGCAGACGCAGACCGCGCGCGGCCGCCTGTCCTCGCTCGAAGCGCTGCAGAACGCCGCGCTGGGCCAGGAGCAGGGCGCCGCCATGACCTGGCTGAAGGCGCGCGGGCTGGATTCGGCGACCCGCGTCGGCGAAGCGCTGCGCGTCGAATCGGGCTGGGAATTCGCGGTCGAAAGCGCGCTGGGCCAGCTGATCGAAGGCGTGTTGATCGAATCGCCGGAAACCCTGGTCGAAGCGCTGTCCGACCTCGGCGAAGGCCGCCTCGCGCTGGTCGCCTCCGCAGATGGCGACGCCGCGTTCGCGCCGACCTCGCTCGCGGCGAAGGTCGAAGGCCCGCTGGCGATCCGTCGCCTGCTGGCGAAGCTGCACGTCGCCGAGACGCTGGCCGACGCGCGCGCCTTGCAGGCGCGGCTCGGCGAGGGCGAATCCGTCATCACCCGCAGCGGCGAACGCCTCGGCGAGGGCTGGGTGCGCGTCAGCCGCTCCGGCGCCGCCAAGCAGGGCGCGCTGCTGCGCGAGCGCGAGATCCAGGAGCTGCGCGCCACGATCGAGGCGCTGCAACAGCGCGAGGCCGCGCTCGACCAGACCATCGCGTCGTTCCGCGACCGCATGCTCGCCGCCGAGCAGCAGCGCGAGGACGCCCAGCGCGCGCTGTACATGGCGCACCGCAACGTCTCCGAACTCGCCGGCCAGCTGCAGAGCCAGCAGGGCCGGCTCGACAGCGCACGCAACCGCATCGCCAAGATCGACGTCGACCTCGGCCAGCTGATCGAAGCGATCGACACCGCCGCGCAGCAGGCGAAGGACGCACGTTCGCGGCTGGAAGAAGCGGTCGAGCGCATGGGCGAACTCGAAGGCGCGCGCCAGCAGCTCGAAGCCGAGCGCCGCACGCTCGCGGACGCCCGTGACGCCGCGCGCCAGGCCGCGCGCGAATCGCGCGACGCCGCGCACGCGCTGGCGCTGAACCTCGAATCGCAGCGCGCGCAGGTCGTCGCGCTGGCGCAGGCGCTGGAGCGCATGGGCGGGCAGCGTGGGCAGCTCGACAGCCGGCTCAGTGAACTGGCTTCGCAACTGTCCGATGGCGATGCACCGGTGGTGGCGCTGGACGAGCAGCGCCAGGTCGCGCTGGAGCAGCGCGTCATCGCCGAGAAGAATCTCGCCGCCGCGCGCGCCGCGCTCGACGGCATCGACAACGATCTGCGCGGCTTCGAGCAGACCCGCCACCAGCGCGACGAACAGTCGCTGGCCCAGCGCGAGAAGATCGCGCAGCGCCGGCTGGACCAGCAGGCGCTGTCGCTGAAGGCCGACCAGCTCGCCGAGGCGGTGACGTCCGCCGGTTTCGTGGTCGAGGACGTGCTGAACACGCTGGCCGAGGACGCCGATCCGTCCGCGTGGGAGAAGATCGTCACCGACTTCGACGCGAAGCTGCGCCGGCTGGAGCCGGTCAACCTCGCCGCGATCCAGGAACACGCCGAGGCCGCGCAGCGCAAGGAATACCTCGACGCACAGGACGCCGATCTCTCGACCGCGCTGGAGACGCTGGAAGAGGCGATCCGCAAGATCGACCGCGAGACCCGCGGCCGCTTCAAGGACACCTTCGACCGCGTCAACGCCGGCGTGCAGGAGCTGTATCCGCGCCTGTTCGGCGGCGGCCACGCCTACCTCGAACTCACCGGCGAGGACCTGCTCGACACCGGCGTCGCGATCATGGCGCGTCCGCCCGGCAAGCGCGTGTCGAACATCTCGCTGCTGTCCGGCGGCGAGAAGGCGATGACCGCGGTCGCGCTGGTGTTCGCGATCTTCCGGCTGAATCCCGCGCCGTTCTGCCTGCTCGACGAGGTCGACGCGCCGCTGGACGAGGCCAACGTCGGCCGCTTCACGGCGATGGTCAGCGAGATGAGCCAGCAGGTGCAGTTCCTGTTCGTCACCCACAACAAATCCACCATGGAGGCGGCGCAGCAGCTCAGCGGCGTCACCATGCGCGAGCCCGGCGTCAGCCGCCTGGTGTCGGTCGATCTGGCCGAAGCCGCGCGCCTGGCCGGCGCCGCCTAACGTTCTTCCGCGAGGTCCCCACCGATGTCCGACATCTGGATGCTGCGAATTGGAATCGTCGTCGCCGGTCTGCTGCTGATGGGCGCGATCTACGTGTTCGGCCGCCCGCGCAAGCCGGGGCAGGGCCGCAAGGTGCGCGACGAGCGCGGCGGCCGCAGCGAGCCGCGGCTCGACGCCGGCGCGCCGCCGCAGTCGATCGACCTCGGCGGCCCGGTGCTGCGCGACGAACTGCCGCCGGAACCGTCCGCGCCGCCGCCGTCCGGCCCCGAGGTCGGCAAGCGCGACCGCGAGGAATTCGACAAGATCGTGACCCTGTACGTCGCCGCGCGCGCCGGCCAGGTGCTGCGCGGGCCGGACATCGTCGTCGCCGCCGAGAAGGCCGGCCTCAGCTACGGCTACATGAACGTGTTCCACCGCCTCGCCGACGGCCGCGCCGACGGCGGGCCGATCTTCAGCGTCGCCAACATCAAGAAGCCCGGCAGTTTCGAGATGGCCGAGATCCAGTCGCTGGAGACGCCGGCGATCGCGTTCTTCCTCACGCTGCCGGCGCCGATCCCCGCGCTCGACGCCTGGGAAAAGATGCTGCCGACCGCGCAGCGCATGGCCGAGTTGCTCGACGGCGTGGTGCTGGACGAATCGCGCAACGCGATCGGCCGCCAGCGCATCGCGCACCTGCGCGACGAGCTGCGCGCCTACGATCGCCAGCACGAAGCGCCGCCGATCTCGAAGAACACCCGCTGGTAGTTCCTTCTCGGTAGAGCGGCCTTCAGGCCGCTACAACTGCTGCCGTGGATCAGCGGCCTGAAGGCCGCTCTACCAATCCGCTTCGCCGCACCGTCGCGTCGCCTGCGACGACCGCATGAGACGATCCTCCGGTTCCGCCCGCCGCAGTGGCGGGTGCCGCCCGGACCACGAGAGCGCACGATGACCGACGCCGCCCACCGCATCGCCGACCTCCGCCGCCGCATCGAGGACGCGAACCACCGCTATTACGTGCTCGACGATCCGTCGATCCCGGACAGCGAGTACGACCGGCTGATGCGCGAGCTGCAGGCGCTCGAAGCCGAGCATCCGGAATGTGCCGACGCCACCTCGCCGACGCAGCGCGTCGGCAATGCGCCGTCGTCGGCGTTCGCGGAAGTGCGCCACGAAATCCAGATGCTGTCGCTCGGCAACGCGTTCACGGACGAGGAAGTCGCCGACTTCGTGCGTCGCATCGAGGAGCGCCTCGATCGCACGGATCCCGTGTTCTCGGTCGAGCCCAAACTCGACGGCCTCGCGATCAGCCTGCGCTACGAGCGCGGCGCGTTCGTGCGCGGCGCCACCCGTGGCGACGGCAGCACCGGCGAGGACGTCACCGCCAACCTGCGCACGGTCAAGGCGGTGCCGCTGCATCTGCGCGGCGACGACGCACCCGACGTGCTGGAAGTGCGCGGCGAGGTCTACATGCCGCTGGCCGCGTTCCGTGCCTACAACGAGCGTGCGCTGAAGGACGGCGGCAAGGTACTGGCGAACCCGCGCAACGGTGCCGCCGGTTCGCTGCGCCAGCTCGATCCGCGCATCACCGCGCAGCGGCCGCTCGCGTTCTACGCCTATGCCGTCGGCGTGGTCGAAGGCGTGCAGTTGCCGGCGACGCATTCGGCGACGCTGCAGCGGCTGCGCGAATGGGGCTTCCCGGTCAGCGCCGAAAGCGACGTCGTCACCGGTACCGAAGGTCTGCTCGGCTACTACCGCCGCATGGGCGAGAAGCGCGACCGGCTGCCGTTCGACATCGACGGCGTGGTCTACAAGCTCGACGACTACGCCGGGCAGCGCGAAATGGGCTTCGTCTCGCGCGCGCCGCGCTGGGCGATCGCGCACAAGTTCCCGGCGCAGGAGCAGTCGACCGAACTGGAGGCGATCGAGATCCAGATCGGCCGCACCGGCGCCGCCACGCCGGTCGCGCGGCTGAAGCCGGTGCAGGTCGCCGGCGTCGTCGTGACCAACGCGACGCTGCACAACGCCGACCAGATCGCGCGCCTCGACGTGCGCGTCGGCGACACCGTGATCGTGCGCCGCGCCGGCGACGTCATCCCCGAGATCGTCCGCGTCGTGCCCGAGCATCGCAAGCCCGACGCACAGCCGTGGCAGATGCCCGACGCCTGCCCGGTCTGCGGCTCCGAGATCGTGCGCGAGGAAGGCGAAGCGGTGTGGCGCTGCTCTGGCGAACTCACCTGCGCCGCACAGCGCAAGGAAGCGATCCGCCACTTCGCCTCGCGCCGCGCGATGGACATCGAAGGCCTGGGTGATCGCTACGTCGAGGACCTGTGCGACCTCGGCTTCGTGCAGTCGGTCGCCGACCTGTACCGGTTGACGCTCGACGATCTGCTGCGCATGAAGCGCGAGGCGGACGAACGCGACGGCACCACGCCGGAGACGGTGAAGGCCGGCAAGGTCGCGACCAAGTGGGCCGAAAACCTGATCGAGGCCATCGACCACAGCCGCACGACCACGCTGGAGCGCTTCCTGTTCGCGCTCGGCATCGAGCACGTCGGCGAAAGCACCGCGAAGTCGCTGGCGGCGTGGTTCGGCGATCTCGACTTGATCCGCCATCTGCCGTGGCCGCTGTTCAAGCGCGTGCCCGACATCGGCGGCGAAGTCGCGCGCGCGCTCGGCCATTTCTTCGATCAGCCCGGCAACCAGCAGGTGATCGACGCGCTGCTCGAACGCGGCGTGCGCATCGCCGACACGCATGCGCCGCCGCCGAAACTGCGGCCCGAGCT
Source organism: Lysobacter sp. DMC104 (assembly GCF_056313665.1). Classification (NCBI taxonomy): domain Bacteria; kingdom Pseudomonadati; phylum Pseudomonadota; class Gammaproteobacteria; order Lysobacterales; family Lysobacteraceae; genus Lysobacter; species Lysobacter sp. DMC104. The sequence goes on from NZ_JBQUZW010000004.1 coordinate 73,653, forward strand.
GACGCCGGCGACGCTGCTGGCCGACCTCGAAATCCCGAAGATCACCCGCATCCGCGCCGAGCAGCTTGCGGCCGCATTCGCGGACGTCGCGGCGGTGCGCGATGCGCCCGAGCATGCCTTCGTGACCGCCGGCCTGCCGGCCGAGACCGCGCAGTCGCTGGTCGCATGGCGCGAGGATCCGGCACATGCGCAGTTGCTCGCGCGTGGATGCGACGCGCTCGCGACGCTGCTCGCACGCGTGCCGGAATCGGACGACGCGCCGGCCGGCCCGCTCGAAGGCAAGACCGTCGTGCTCACCGGCGGCCTGTCCGCGATGTCGCGCGACGAGGCCGGCGCGAAGCTCGAAGCGCTGGGCGCCAAGATCGCCGGCAGCGTCTCGAAGAAGACGCATCTCGTCGTCGCCGGCGAAGCCGCGGGCAGCAAACTCGCCAAGGCGCAGGAACTCGGCATCGAGATCTGGGACGAGGCGAAGTTGCTCGCGTTCCTCGCCGAACACGGCGCGGCATGAGCGACTGGCGGCCGACCGCCGGCCTCGACGCGCTGCGCCTGCGCGCGCGGCTGTACGCGACGATCCGTGCGTTCTTCGCCGAACGCGACGTGCTGGAGGTCGAGACGCCGGTGCTGTCCGCCGCGGGCAACACCGACGTCAACATCGCCTCGTTCTCGCTCGAATTCTCCGGGCGCACCGAAGGCGGGCCGCGCACGCGCTGGCTGCGCACGTCGCCGGAATTCCCGCTCAAGCGATTGCTCGCCGCGGGCATCGGCGATTGCTACGAACTCGGCCGCGTGTTCCGTGACGGCGAGGCCGGTGGGCGCCACAATCCCGAATTCACGATGCTGGAGTGGTATCGCGTCGGCTGGAACCACCTGCGCCTGGTCGATGAGACCGTGGCGCTGGTGCGCGCGGCGCTGGCGCTCGTCGGGCGCGACGCGGGTGTCACGATCACCACGTTCCGCGATCTCTACCGCGACCGGCTAGGGCTCGACCCGTTCCTCGCAACGGAACGCGAATTTCAGGCCGCACTCGGCGACGTGCGCATCGATCCGGAAGGCTTGAACCGCGATGATTGGCTCGATCTGCTGATGACGCATCGGCTGCAGCCGGCCTTCGCCGCCGAGGCGCTGCTGGTCGTGCTCGACTGGCCGGCGTCGCAGTGCGCGCTGGCGAAGCTGCGGGCGGGCGAGGGTGACGATCCGCCGGTCGCCGAGCGCTTCGAGCTCTACCTCGGATCGCTGGAACTTGCAAACGGTTATCACGAACTGACCGATGCCGCCGAGCAGCGGGCGCGCTTCGAACGCGATGAGGCCATTCGTCGCACACGCGGCACGGCATGCCCGCCGCTGGATGATCGCCTCCTCGCGGCGATGGCGGCCGGCCTGCCGGATTGCGCGGGGGTTGCACTGGGCATCGAGCGCCTGCTGATGGCGTTGCTCGGCACGGACCGGATCGCCGACACCGTCGCCTTCGATTTCTTCCGGTCCTGAGCTCGCCTTGCCTGAAACCGTTTACCTGAATATTGCGCGTTCGGCCGGGGAACTTCCCGGAAAAATTGACCGGCCATTCATGCGGCAAAGCTACAGTGGGGCCACTCATCAAGGGGATGACGCCATGCGCAACGCTTTCGTTCTGGTCTCCTCCGTGCTGCTCGCCGGGCTGGGCGCCCTGCCGGCGCAGGCGCAGTGGAGCAACTACGGCTACAACGGCAACGGCTACGGCAACGTGGTGCGCTGCGAATCCCGCGACGGTCGCATGACCCGCTGCGGCACTTCCGGCGGCGATGCGCAGCTCGTGCGCCAGCTCTCCGACAGCGCCTGCATCCGTGGCCGCACCTGGGGCACCGATTACCAGGGGCTGTGGGTGTCCGGCGGTTGCCGCGCCGAGTTCGATGTCTCCGGCTACGGCTATGGCGACGACGATTACGGCAGCGGCTACTACGGCAGCGATTACGGCTACGGCAACACCTACGCCAGTGATGGCCTGTTCCGCTGCGAATCGCGCGACAACCGCACCACGCGCTGCAACAGCTACGGCAACGCGCGGTTCGTTCGCCAGTTGTCGAACACGCCCTGCGTGCGCGGCAGAACCTGGGGCAGCGACTCGCGTGGCGTGTGGGTCAGCGGCGGATGCCGTGCGCTGTTCCAGAGCGGCTACGGCAACGGCGGCTATTACGGAAACGGCGGTTACGGCAACTACGGCGGCAACGATCTGGTCCGCTGCGAGTCGCGCGACAACCACAGCCGCACCTGCAATCTCGCCTCCGGTCGTCGCGGCGACATCCGCCTCCTCCGTCAGCTGTCGGATACACCGTGCATCGAAGGCCGGACCTGGGGCCGCAGCGGCAATGGCGTATGGGTGACCGGTGGTTGCCGCGGCGAATTCGTCGTGGAGCGCAGCGGTCATCGCGGCAATGGCGGCTGGCAGCCGCCGCCGGGTCCGCCGCCGGGCGGCAATGATCGTCCGCCGGGCGTTTTCGTGAACCCCGATCCACAGCCGCCGTCGCGCCCGGGCATGGACGTCGAGCAGCCGCGCCCGGCCGAGCGTCCGGTCGCCGTCGCCGAGCGGCCTGCTCCGCGGCCCCACGCCCGGGCGGCGCAGCCCGCGCAGCCGGTCCGGATCGCCCAGATCGATCCGCCGGGGCGTCCCGCCGTCGAAGCGCCGCGTCCGGCCGAGCCCGCACCGCCGGCCGAAGCGCCGCGCGACCATCCCCGTCTCCGCCAGCGTCAGGAGAACGCCGCCGGCGAACCGGGCCAGATCACGCCTTGAATCCGGAATTCCGTCGCATCCATCCGAAGACCCGGTCCATGACCGGGTCTTCGCGCATCCGGCACCGCTAAAATGGCCCGATGACAAAAGCCATCGACTACGGTCGTTACGACCGCATTCGTCCGATCCGGTGGACGGGCGACGCACTGGAACTGCTCGACCAACGCAAGTTGCCGTTCGCGGTCGAATACGCGACCTGCCGCAACAGCGCAGCGGTCGCCATCGCCATCCATTCGCTGATCGTGCGCGGCGCGCCGGCGATCGGCATCGCCGCGGCCTGGGGCGTGGTGCTGGCGGCGCGTGAACTCGATGCTGCCGGCGGCATCGAGATCTCCGCTGCCGACGCGGCGGCCAAGCTCGAACCGGTGATGCAGCAGCTCAACGCCGCGCGTCCGACCGCGGTGAACCTCGCGTGGGCCTTGCAGCGCATGCGCCGCGCGCTGACGATCGGCGGCGACGATTGGCGTTCGGCGCTGTTCCGCGAGGCGCAGGCCATCGCCAGCGAGGATCTCGCCGCCAACCGCAAGATGGGCGGTCTCGGCGCCCAGCTCATCGCCCGCGGCAGCGGCGTGCTGACCCACTGCAACACCGGTTCGCTGGCGACCGCCGGCTTCGGCACTGCGCTGGGCGTGATCCGCGCGGGTGTCGCCCAGGGTCGGATCGAGCGCGTGTTTGCCGGCGAAACCCGGCCTTGGCTGCAGGGCGCGCGCCTGACGGTATGGGAGCTGCAGCAGGACGGCATCGACGCCACCCTCATCGCCGACGCCGCGGCCTCGCACCTGATGAAGACCGGGCAGGTGCAGTGGGTGATCGTGGGCGCCGATCGCATCTGTGCCAACGGCGACACCGCGAACAAGATCGGCACGTATCAGCTCGCCATCGCCGCTCGCTACCACGGCGTGAAGTTCATGGTCGTCGCGCCGTCGTCGACGGTCGACATGGCGACCGCCAGCGGCAGCAAGATCGAGATCGAGGAGCGGGATCCGGGCGAGCTGTTCGGCGTCGGCGGCGTGCGCACCGTGGCCGACGGCATCAACGCCTGGAACCCGGTGTTCGACGTCACGCCTTCCGAGCTGATCGACGCGATCGTCACCGAGCGCGGCGCGATCGAGCGCCCGAACCGGGTGTCGATGCAGACCTTCTTCGGCCACTGATCGATCGTCTCGCGAGACGTCCTTCAGGCGCGCGCAAGTCCCTGTTCGGGAATGGAAAAGCGCCCTCGCGGGTGTCGCTCCGTGATACAATTCCGCTTTCGCGCGAGACCTCGCGCGCCGTCCGCCGACCACCATGCGCCGCCCACCTCGTCACCGGGGGCGCAAGGGGTCGCGGTCATCCGGCAGCGGCGTCCGCGACGCCTCGCCGCCAACCAGCCGAAGACGTCTGAATGACCGAGCCCGCCAAGGAAATCATCCCCGTCAATCTCGAAGACGAGATGCGCCGCAGCTATCTCGATTACGCCATGAGCGTGATCGTGGGCCGCGCGCTCCCGGACGTGCGCGACGGCCTCAAGCCGGTGCACCGCCGCGTGCTCCACGCGATGAACGAACTCGGCGCGCACAGCAACAAGCCCTACTACAAGTCGGCGCGTATCGTCGGTGACGTGATCGGTAAGTACCACCCGCACGGCGACAGCGCGGTGTACGACACGCTGGTGCGCATGGCGCAGCCGTTCTCGCTGCGTTACATGCTGGTGGACGGGCAGGGCAACTTCGGTTCGATCGACGGCGACAACGCCGCGGCGATGCGCTACACCGAAGCGCGCATGTCGAAGCTCAGCCACGAGCTGATGGCCGACATCGACAAGGACACGGTCGATTTCCAGCCGAACTACGACGAGAAGGAACTGGAGCCGACGGTCCTGCCGACCCGCGTGCCCAACCTGCTCATCAACGGCTCCGCCGGCATCGCGGTCGGCATGGCGACCAACATCCCGCCGCACAACCTTTCGGAAGTGATCAACGCCACCGTCGCGCTGCTGGACGAGCCGGAGATCGACATCGACGGGCTGATGCAGCACATCCCCGGCCCCGATTTCCCGACCGCGGGCATCATCAACGGCGTCGGCGGCATCCATCTGGCGTACCGCACCGGTCGCGGCCGCGTGCGCATGCGCGCCCGTGCCGACGTCGAAGTGGCCGACAACGGTCGCGAGGCGATCGTCGTCACCGAAATCCCGTACATGGTCAACAAGGCGCGGCTGATCGAGAAGATCGCCGAGCTGGTGAAGGAAAAGAAGCTCGAAGGCATCAGCGAGCTGCGCGACGAGTCCGACAAGGACGGCATGCGCATCTACATCGAGGTCAAGCGCGGCGAGTCGGCCGAGGTCGTGCTCAACAACCTCTACGCGCAGACGCCGATGGAGTCGGTGTTCGGCATCAACATGGTGGCGCTGGTCGACGGCCGCCCGCAGCTGCTGAACCTCAAGCAGATCCTCGAAGCCTTCGTGCGCCACCGCCGCGAAGTGGTCACGCGCCGCACGATCTTCGAACTGCGCAAGGCCCGCGCCCGCGCCCACATCCTCGAAGGCCTGACCGTCGCGCTGGCCAACATCGACGAGATGATCGAACTGATCAAGTCGTCGGCGAATCCGAACGAAGCCCGCGAGCGCATGCTCGCGCGCACGTGGGCGCCGGGCCTGGTGGCGAGCCTGCTGTCGGCCGCCGGCAGCGATGCGTCGCGTCCGGACGACTTGCCCGCCGGCGTGGGCCTGGTCGACGGCAGCTATCGCCTGACCGAGATCCAGGCCAAGGAAATCCTCGAGATGCGTCTGCACCGCCTGACCGGGCTGGAGCAGGAGAAGCTGACCGAGGAATACCGCGAACTGCTGGAGGCCATCCGCGGCCTGATCGAGATCCTCGAAAGCCCCGATCGCCTGCGCGAAGTGATCCGTGACGAACTGCTGGAGGTCAAGCGCGACTACGGCGACGACCGCCGCAGCGAGATCCGCGCCAGCGAGGAAGACCTCGACATCCTCGACCTGATCGCGCCGGAAGACGTGGTGGTGACGCTGTCGCACGCCGGCTACGCCAAGCGCCAGCCGGTGACGGCGTACCGCGCACAGAAGCGCGGCGGCAAGGGCCGGAATGCCGCCGCGACGAAGGACGAGGACTTCATCGACCAACTGTGGCTGGTCAACACGCATGACACGCTGCTGACCTTCACCAGCAGCGGCCGCGTGTTCTGGCTGCCGGTGCACCAGTTGCCGGATGCGGGTCCGAACGCGCGCGGCCGGCCGATCGTGAACTGGCTGGCGCTGGAACCGGGCGAGCAGATCCAGGCCGTGGTCCCGGTGCGCGAGTACGACGAGAAGCACTACGTGTTCTTCGCCACCCGCAACGGCACGGTGAAGAAGACGCCGCTGACCGAATTCGCGTTCCGCCTGGCGCGCGGCAAGATCGCGATCAACCTCGACGACGGCGACGCGCTGGTCGGTGCCGCGCTGACCGACGGCGAGCGCGACATCATGCTGTTCGCCTCGAACGGCCGCGTCGCGCGCTTCTCCGAATCGCTGGTGCGTCCGATGGGTCGCACCGCGACCGGCGTGCGCGGCATGCGCCTCGTCGCCCCGGGCGATGCCGAGGCCGACGAGTCCGGCGCGCAGGACGGCGAGGCCGATGCCGCGGACGCGCAGGTCGAGAGTGGTTCGGAAGTGGTGAGCCTGGTCGTGGTCGACGGCGACGGCGACATCCTCACCGCCAGCGAGCGCGGCTACGGAAAGCGCACGTCGGTGGAGGATTTCCCGCGCAAGGGCCGCGGCACCAAGGGCGTGATCGCGATGAAGACCAGCGAGCGCAACGGCCTGCTGGTCGGCGCGATCCAGCTCAGCGACCATCACGAAGTCCTGTTGATTTCCGATGGCGGCACGCTGGTGCGCACGCGCGCGGCCGAGATCTCGCAGGTCGGCCGCAACACGCAGGGCGTCACCCTGATGCGCCTGGCCGAAGGCGAAACGCTGCAGGCGCTTGAGCGTCTGGATGCGTCGCTGGACGAGGACGAAGCGGCGGAGGTTCCGGTCGTGCCATCGCCGGAGGCCGGAGCCTGATCGAGGTTTCCGATCGACACTGCACGACGCAGACACGACAGGCCGCCGCGAGGCGGCCTGTCGCGTTGTGGCACTAGGTCAGGGCTTGATCAGGAAGTCCCAGGCGTAGTCGCTTCCGGTTTGGCTGAGCGCCGTCGCCGTGTGCAGCGAGAAGCTCTGGAACCCGGCAGCGCCGTTCAGCACATGCGCTTCGGTCGTGTTCGAAGCACCGAGCTTGCTGATTGCGAACAGATCGGTCGTACCGTCGCGGTTGTAGTCGCCGAGGGCGAAGCGCCATGCGCCGTTCGTGCCGGTCTGGCCCAGCGCAGTGGCAGTATGCAGCAGGAAATTCTGGTAACCGTTGGCGCCGTTGAGCACATGCACTTCAGTGGTGCCCGATGCGCCAAGACGGAAGATGCCGTAGACATCCGCGTAGCCGTCCTTGTTGTAGTCGCCGACCTTGAAGACCCAATTGCCATCGGTACCGGTTTGTCCAAGTGCGGTCGCATGATGGCCAAGGAACGTCTGGAAATTGCCGACGCCGTTGAGCACGTGCACTTCCGTCTTGCCCGATGCGCCGACGCGGTTGATCGCGTACAGGTCCAGCGTGCCGTCCCGGTTGTAGTCGCCCAGGTCGAACATCCAAGTCGTGTCGGTGCCGGTGACGTGCAGCGCGGTCGTGGTGTTGACCAGGAAGCTCTGGTAGCCGTTGGCGCCGTTGAGCACATGGACCTCGGTGGTGTTGGAACCACCTTGTTTCTTCACGGCATAAAGATCCAGCACGCCGTCCTTGTTGTAGTCGCCCAGTGCGAACGCCCATGCGCCGTCGTTGCCCGTCTGGTGCAGCGCGGTGGCGATGTGGGCGGAGAAGTTCTGGTAGCCCGCTGCACCGTTGAGCGTATGCACTTCGGTCTTGCCGGACGCGCCGATCCTCGCGATGCCGACGATGTCGGGGCCCGGTGCCCCTTGCGGGCAGACTGCGCCGACCGCCGTGAACGCCGCGGTCACGTCCGACACGCTGTATCCGTAGTTGGCGGCCGCGGTCTGCACGCCGCAGACGCCCTGGTTGAAGTCGGTGCTTGCGGTCCAGTACAGATCGTTCGCACGCGCGAAGACCTGGAACGCGGTGCGCGTGTTCCAACCCGGCTTGGTCGCGAGGTTGTAGAACGCCTTGTTGTAGACGCCCGAACTGTAGTGCACGTCGAGACCAGCGGTGTAATTCGCGGTATTGTCGATCGACCGACCGTCGAGCGGCGGGTTGTACATGTAACGCAGCGCGCCGCTGCCCTTGAAGATGTCGTAGCCGACCTTGAAGTCGTTGCTGCCGCGCATGTAGTACTCGGCCGCTTCGCCGGCGATGTCGGAGTACGCCTCGTTGATGCCGCCCGACTGGCCCGAATACGTCAGGTTCGAGTTCTGCGAGGTGTAGCCGTGCGAGACCTCGTGCGACGACACGTCAAGGCTCACCAGCGGATAGAACGTGCCGGCGCCGTCGCCGAAGGTCATCGACGTGCCGTCCCAGAACGCGTTCTCGTAGTTCGAGCTGTAGTGGACCTTCATCACCAGTTGGAAGGTCAGCGGTGCCTTGCCGATGTACGCCTGGTACATGTTGAACACGACGCCGCCGAAGTAATGCGCGTCGTTGAGCGGCGAGTACGCGCCGTTGATCACCTTCACCGTGTTGCGCGGGCAGGTGTACGAGAACGGCGTGGTGCCGGACGTGCCGTGGTTGAGGTTCACGGTCTTCACGTTCGCGTTGTTCATCGTGCAGGTGCTGCCCGACTGCGCGACGTCCATGTAACCGTAGTTCGTGCCGTACTCGTACTGGCCGATCTTGGCGTTGCCGCCGGGGCCGGTGCCGATGAGCGCGGTCTGCAGGTTGTTCCACTGCTTCAGCACGCGGCCGGTCTCGGCATCGACGATCACCGTCGGCCGCATCGGCGAGCCGCCGCGGGCGCTGTCGGCGAAGTAGGTCACGACGTACGCCTTGCGCGCGCGGCCGGCATCGTCGACGTGGATCATCAGCGGCGCGATCTCGTCGCGCGTGCGCATGAAGCCGACGCGGTTGCCGAGGCCGGCGCTCTTGGCGATCGACAGCGCGCGGGTCGCGGCCAGTCGCGGCCTGCCGGCCGGGATCTGCGCGGCAAGGCCGTCGAGTTTCTGCCCGAACAGCGTGCGCACGTGACCAGAGGTGTCTTCGGACACGACGATCTGCTCGCCGAACACGGGAATGCCGCGGAAGGTCTGCTGGTAGCGATGGTTGCGGACGCCGAGCGTCGACTTGCGGTCGAGCAGGACGAGCCGCGAATCGGCGTCGAGGCCGAGCGCGCGCTCGTGGCGGGTGTGCACGGTGTCGGCGGCGGCGGCCTTGGCGAGGGCGGCATTGCGCTGGGCGACACCGCCGGTGTCGGCGGCGTGCAGGTCGGTGCGGGTGGCGGCCATGGCCGCGGGGGCGCAGAGGCTCAGGGCAACCGCCGAAGCGAGCATCGCCCGGCGGCGTGGAAGGATCATCATGATTCAACACTCCATGGTGGCGGGCCCGGTGTCCCGGGCGATGGACGCGCCGTGAGTCCGGCGCGCCTGTTCCTTGTCCATGCGTCCGTCCGCAAGCCGCCGGCCGAAACCGCAGGCGGGAGGCGGAGGCATGGTGCGAGAAGGCCTCGCCCGGCCAGTATCCGCGCGTGTCATGTCTCCGGGCGAGACGGAATCCGGGCCACATGCCCCCTTCCGACAAGCGGTGGAGACGATCACGAAATCAAAGCCTTACGGCGATACCCTGTCGGAGCGGCCACGGTTTGCGCCGACCCGGTTGGCTTCCGTTAAAGTTAAAAAAAAGTCAAAAAAATGTTCAGAAAAAGTGATCCGTTACTCTGAAAGCTCTCTATACTCCGCCCAACATCCAGGAGGCCATATGTGTCGCTCGTCGCGGTTCGGGTTGGTGGGTCGGGTTCGCGGGTTGGTGGGGAAGTGGGCGGCGGGTGCGGGGCTGGCAGTGCTGCTGGTGGCATTGCCGGGGTGCGGCGACAAGGCCAAGGGCCAGCTGCCCGAAGTGAGCGGCGAGGCCATCCAGGCCAAGCATGAAGAGACGAAGACTTTCGCCGTCCTCCGGGCGTACCCGGACCAGGACGGCGACACGCTGTCGGTGGCGCTGGAGTTCTCACGCCCGGTGGTCGGCACCCAGAATTTCGACCAGTTGATCGCGTTCGACCATCCGCCGACCGAGAAGAGCGGCTGGAAGCTCGACGACAGCGGCAAGATCCTGCGTTACCCGTACGTGGCGGTGAACACCGATTACGTGCTGAAGATTTCCGGCAAGCTGGCCGCCGCCGACGGCACCACGCTGGGCCGCGACGCCGAGCTGAAGGTCTACACCGGAGAACTGAAACCCGCGGTCGGCTTCGCCTCGCAGGGCAGCGTGCTGCCGGCGCGCGAGAGCCGCGGCCTGCCGGTGGTGTCGGTGAACGTGCCGGAGGTCGACGTCGAATTCCTCCGCGTCCGCGAGAAGTCGCTGCCGCAGTTCTTCAGCGAATACCAGCGCGGCGGTCGCCGCAGCGGCTGGGAACTGGACAGCGAATACGACGGCAAGACGCCGCTGGAGAAGCTGGCCGAGCCGGTTTACACCAACCGGTTCGTGCTGGGCGGCAAGCGCAACGAGCGCATGGTCACCTACCTGCCGATCCAGGACATCGAGGAACTGCAGGAGCCGGGCCTCTACTTCGCGGTGATGAAGCGCACCGGCCAGTTCGGCGAACAGTACGAAACCACGTTCTTCACCGTCAGCGACATCGGCCTGCACGTCCGCGCCTACAAGGACAAACTGTTCGTGCACACGGCCTCGCTGCAGGACGGCTCGGGCATTTCCGGCGTCGACCTGCAGGTGCTCAACGCCGCGGGCGAGACTTCGCTGAAGGGCCAGACCGACCGCAACGGCAACGTGCTGCTGAACTACAAGCTCGACGCCAGCCAGGTGCTGGTCGCGCGCCGCGGCAAGGACGTGTCGATGCTGCCGTTCAACCAGCCGGCGCTGGACCTGTCCGAATTCGCCGTCAGCGGCCGCGAATCCGCGTGGTTCGACGTGTTCGCGTGGTCGGGCCGCGACCTGTACCGCCCGGGTGAAATCGTCCGCATCTCCGCGCTGCTGCGCGACAACGACGGCAAGCCGGTGCCGATGAAGGGCAACAAGGCGCAGCCGCTGTTCGTGCGCCTGAAGCAGCCCAACGGCAAGCCCTTCGTCGAGAGCCGCATCGAGGCCGGCGCGCAGGGCTACTACCGCTTCGAGAAACTCATCCCGCAGGAAGCCCCGACCGGACGCTGGCAGGTCGAATTCCGCACCGACCCCGCCAGCGCCGAGGCCGTGCAGGGCATGACCCTGCGCATCGAAGAGTTCCTGCCCGAGCGCATGAAGCTCGACCTCGACACCGCGACGGCCACGCTCAAGCCCGGCCAGCCGCTGACGCTGAAAGCGACCGGCGCCTACCTCTATGGCGCGCCGGCCGCCGGCAACCGCTTCACCGCGAAGCTGGCGGTGGCGGTCGAACAGCATCCGATCGAGAACCTGCCCGGCTATTTCTTCGGCGATCCGACGATGAGCCTGCCGAAGGACGCGAAGGACGTCGTCGACACCACGCTGGACGACAAGGGCCAGCTCAGCGAGGACATCGCGCTGCCCGACGAAGCCAAACCGCAGTCGCCGATCGCCGCGATCGTGTCCGGCAGCCTGTTCGAGACCGGCGGCCGCAGCGTCGATCGCTCGCTCAAGCGCGTACTGTGGCCGGCCGATGCCATCGTCGGCGTGCGCCCGCTGTTCGACGACAAGGACGGCGCCGACAGCGACACCGACGCCGGCTTCCAGTTCCTGCGCGTGGGCGCCGACGGCAAGCCGCGCCCGGCGAAGGGCCTGAAGGTGACGCTGGTGCGCGAGCATCGCGACTACCACTGGAACTACGATGACGACGAGGGCTGGGACTTCGACTTCACCTCGCGCTTCGAGAACGTCGAGACCCGCATGATCGACGCCGGCGTGACGCCGGTGCGCCTGGCGTTCCCGGTGGAGTGGGGCGGTTACCGCATCGACGTGCTCGATCCGGTGACCGGCCTGACCACGCGCTATCCGTTCAATGCTGGCTGGAGCTGGGACGACGAGAACCGCGGCCTCGACGCACGCCCCGACAAGGTCAAGGTCGCGCTCGACAAGACCGCGTACCACGCCGGCGACACGCTGAAGGCGACGCTGACGCCGCCGCACGAAGGCAAGGGCCTGCTGATGGTCGAGACCGACCACCTGCTGTACGTGCAGGAGATCGACGTCAAGCGCGGCAGCACGTTCGAGATCCCGGTGACGAAGGACTGGGAACGCCACGACGTCTACGTCACCGCGCTGGTGTTCCGCGGCGGCAGCGCGTCGAACAAGATCACCCCGGCGCGCGCCGTGGGCGTGGCCTTCGTGCCGATGGATCGCAGCGATCGTCGGGTCGAGGTCGGGCTGTCGCTGCCGAAGCAGATGCGCCCCGAGCAGACGCTGACCACTACCGTCGCGGTGCCGAAGCTGGCCGGCCAGGAAGCGTTCGTCACCGTGTCCGCGGTGGACGTGGGCATCCTCAACATCACCCGCTTCCCGGTGCCGGATGCCAACAAGCAGTTCTTCGCGCAGCGTCGCCTGGGCGTGGACGCCTACGACATCTACGGTCGCGTGATCGAAAGCCTCGACGGCGAGATCGGCAAGATCCGCTTCGGCGGCGACATGGCGTTGCAGCCGCTGGCGCAGGCGCGTCGTCCCACCTCGAAGGTGCAGACGGTCGACCTGTTCTCCGGTCCGGTGAAGCTGGACGCCAAGGGCATCGCGCGCATCCCGCTCAAGGTGCCCGACTTCAACGGCACGCTGCGCGTCTCGGCGCTGGCGTACTCCGCCCAGCGCTACGGCAACGCCGACAGCGAGATCATCGTGCAGGCGCCGATCGTCGCCGAAGCGAGCTATCCGCGCGTGCTGGCGCCGGGCGACCGCAGCAACGTCACGCTCGACCTCACCAACTTCACCGGCAAGCCCGGCAGCTTCGCGGTGCAGGTCGACGGCATCGGCCCGCTGACCATCGGTGAAGGCGCGCGCACGGCGAAGCTCGGTGCGGGCGGCAAGACCACGCTGACCTTCCCGCTGTCGGCGGGCGAGGGCTACACCACGGCGAAGATCCGCGTGCGCGTCGACGGCAACGGTTTCAAGGTCGATCGCCGCTTCGACATGCCGGTGCGTCCGGCGTGGCCCAGCGTGCTGCGCGCGCGTTCGGTGACGATGGCCGAAGGCGTGCCGATCGCGATGGGCGCCGACATGGCCGAAGGCCTGATGCCCGGCTCGGTGAATGCGCAGATGACGGTGAGCGCACTGCCGCCGATTCCCTTCGCCAGTGCGCTGCAGGGCGTGCTCGACTACCCGTACGGTTGCGCCGAGCAGACCACGAGCAAGGGTTACGCCGCGCTGGTGATGGACGCCGACACCGCGAAGATGCTCGACGCCAAGGGCCTCGACGCCGCGACCCGCAAGGCGCGGATGGAAGGCGCGTTCGGTCGGCTGGCCGCGATGCAGGTGTCGAACGGTCACTTCTCGATGTGGGGCGACGACAGCTACGTCAATCCGGCGCTGACGCCGTACATCGTCGAGTTCCTGCTGGATGCGCGCGAGGCGGGCTTTGCGGTGCCGGACGCCATGCTGCAGAAGTCGCTGCAGCGCCTGAGCGAGGACCTGCTGGCCGGCGGCAACGAGTTCTATGGCAAGGAGCATCGCGAGCACCTGAAGTTCGCGTACCAGGCGCATGCCGGCTACGTGCTTGCGCGCGTGAACCGGGCGCCGCTCGGCACGCTGCGCGCGCTGTACGACAACGACCGCGGCAAGGCGATGAACGGCCTGTCGCTGGTGCACCTGGGGCTCGCGCTGTCGCTGCAGGGCGACCGTGCGCGCGGTGCGAAGGCGATCAAGGCGGGCTTCGACTTCGACACGGCGAAGAACCGCTACGAGTACCTGGGCGACTACAGCAGCGACATCCGCGACGCCGCGCTGATGATCGCGCTCACCCACGAGCGCGGCATGCCGAATCCGGAGAACGACGCGAAGGTGCTGGACCTCGGCAAGGCGCTCGACGTGCGCCGCGGCTACCACTGGTTCTGGCTGAGCACGCAGGAGCAGGTGGCGCTGGCGCGGGTCGGCCGCGCGCTGCTGGCCGACCAGAAGAAGACCGTGTCGGGCACGTGGAAGCTGGGCGATACCGCCGATGCGGTGGATGCGCGCCGGATGCAGAGCCGTCGCGTCGACTTCACCACGCTCTCGCGCGGCTTCCGCTTCGAGCCCGTGGCCGGCAGCGCGTCGCCGCTGTACGCCAGTCTCGAAGTCGCGGGCGTGCCGCGCACGGCGCCGGCGGAGGACAAGAGCAATATCGGCATCGAGCGCAAGTGGTACACCACCGACGGCAAGCCGTGGAAGCCGGGCCCGATCGCCGAAGGCGAGGCGCTGATCGTCTCGGTCAGCATCACCGCCGACCAAGCCATGCCCGACGCGCTGCTCACCGACCTGCTGCCGGCGGGCCTCGAAATCGAGAACTTCAACCTTGGCGACGAGAAGCAGTGGGCCGACGTGGTGGTCGACGGCATCGAGATCACCGATCGGGGCAGTGCCGCCGAAGTGCAGCACGAGGAGTATCGCGACGACCGCTACGTCGCCGCGGTGAAGCTCGACGCCGGTTCGACCGCGCGCGTGTTCTACCTCGTGCGCGCGGTGACGCCGGGTACCTACACCGTGCCGCCGTCGCTGGTCGAGGACATGTACCGGCCGCAGCTGCGCGGCGTCGGCAAGTCCGTGCCGGCCACGATCACGGTCGTGCAGCCGAAGTGATTGACCCGCGTTGATCGCTCCGGCGACCTCCTCCGCACCATCGCGGAGGAGGTCGCCTCTCCCTTCTCCGATATCCGTGTCGCATCAGGCGACCCTTCCGATGATCCGCATGTCTGTCGCCCGCTGGTCCTGGCGTCGCGCGCTGTCCTGGGCGCGCTGGAGCCTCGCCGGGTTGTTGTCGCTGCTGTTGCTGCTCGACCTGGTGTTCCCGCCGCAACTGCCGAAGGCGCGCGACACCAGCACGCTGGTGGTCGCCCGCGACGGCACGCCGCTGCGCGCCTTTGCCGATGGTGAAGGCGTGTGGCGCTATCCCGCCACACCCGAAAGCGTGTCGCCGCTGTATCTCGATGCGTTGCTGAACTACGAGGACCGCTGGTTCTGGCAGCATCCGGGCGTGAATCCGTATGCGCTGCTGCGTGCGGGCGGTCAGATGCTCGGCAGTGGTGAAGTCGTCTCCGGCGGCTCCACGCTGACGATGCAGGTCGCGCGCATCCTCGACGCCGACCACGGCACCTCGACGCGCACGCCCGGGCGCAAGCTGAAGCAGATCCTGCGTGCGCTGCAGCTCGAATTGCACCTGACCAAGCGCCAGATCCTGACGCTGTATCTCGAACGCGCGCCGTTCGGCGGCACCATCGAAGGCGTCGAAGCGGCGAGTTGGGCGTATCTCGGCAAGCCCGCATCGCGGCTGTCGCGCGCGGAAGCTTCGCTGCTGGCGGTGCTGCCGCAATCGCCGAGCCGGCTGCGTCCGGATCGCCATCCCGAAGCCGCCCGCGTCGCGCGCGACAAGGTGCTCGATCGCATGGCCGACCTCGGTGTCTGGCGGCGCGCGGACGTCCAGGACGCGAAGATCGAACCCGTGGTCGCGCGCCAGTTGCAGCCGCCGCTCAGCGCCGCGCTGCTCGCCCAGCGCCTGCGCAGCGCGCATCCGAAGGCAGTGCGCATCGTCTCGACCATCGACCCCAACCTCCAGCGCACGCTGGAGGAACGCGTTGCCGCCTATTTCTCCGGCTTGCCCGAGCGCACGTCCGCGGCATTGCTGGTGGTCGACAACACGACGATGGAAGCGCGCGCCTACGTGGGCTCCGTGCATTTCGGCGAGGCGGCGCGGCTGGGGCACGTCGACATGGTGCAGGCCTGGCGTTCGCCCGGGTCCACGCTCAAGCCGTTCCTGTACGGCATGGCGATCGACGACGGCGTGATCCACTCCGAAAGCCTGCTTGTCGACGCGCCGCAGAGTTTCGGCGACTACCGGCCCGGCAATTTCGGCGAGACCTTCAACGGTCCGATCGGCGCGGCCGAGGCGCTGCGGCTCTCGCTCAACGTGCCGGCGGTGGATCTGCTCGATCGTGTCGGTTCGCAGCGCTTCGCCGCGCGGCTTGGGCACGCGGGGCTGGCCCTGAAATTCCCGGCGGGCGCGAAACCGAACCTCGCGCTGATCCTCGGCGGCACCGGCGCGCGGCTGGAGGATCTGGTCGGTGCGTATGCCGCGTTCAATCGCGGCGGCATCGCCGGGCGCGTGCGCTACACGCCGCAGGATGCGAAGGTCGATCGTCGCGTGCTGTCGCCCGGCGCGGCGTGGATCGTGCGCGACATCCTCGAATCGAATCCGCGCCCGGGCGAATTGCTGCAATACGATCGTGGCTCGCGTCCGCGCGTGGCGTGGAAGACCGGTACCAGTTACGGCTTCCGCGATGCGTGGGCGGTCGGCGGCACGCGCCGCTACACCGTCGGCGTGTGGGTCGGTCGTCCGGACGGCACGCCGCTGCCCGGACAGTTCGGTGCGATCACCGCGCTGCCGCTGCTGTTCGAAGTGGTGGATTCGCTGCCGGGACAGCGTGTGGAAGCCGCCTCGCCGCCGCCTGCGGGCGTGGCCGAGGCCGAGATCTGCTGGCCGCTGGGCATCGCGGCAGACGATCAGTCGCCGGCACTGTGCCAGCGAAGGATGAAGGCATGGACGCTCGACGGCGCGGTACCGCCGACGTTCGCCGAGCGCGGCGCAAGGCTGTGGAACGCAGGTCGCGAACGTTTCGAGATTGATCTCGATACCGGGCGTCGCGTGTCCGCGACGTGTTCGCTGCCGCATCGCACGGAAGCCCGCGAGATCGCGCGCTGGCCCGCGCTGGCATCGCCGTGGCTGTCGAGCGAGACACGCGCGGCGTCGACGTTGCCGGTACTCGCCGACGATTGCATGGCCGACGGGCGTGACGCGGCCGAGACGCTGCGCATCGACGGCCTCAACGATGGCGCGACGCTGGCGCGTGCACCGGGCAGCGAACATCCGGTGCGCCTGTCGCTGCGTGCGCTCGGCACCGAGCGCGAGGTGCAGTGGCTGCTGGATGGACAGTGGGTCGGCGAAAGCGCCGGTCGTGCGCCGCTGGTGCGCGATTTCGCCGAGGTCGGCGAGCACACGCTGACCGCATTGTCGGCCAGCGGTGCATGGACACGGATCCGGTTCCGCATCCTCGAATGACGTCGCTGTCGTGAGGCCGATCGCTTCCGTGCGCCATGCACGGAAGCGACGGCGGAGGCAGGATCAGTTGCCGATCCAGCCTTCGAGCAGGTCGGCGAACTCGTCGGCGTGCTCCTCTTCCTGCGCGAGGATGTCTTCGAGCATGCGCCGCGTCGTCGAATCCTTGTCCCCTACCCAGCCGATCATCTCGCGATAGCTGTCGATCGCGATGCGTTCGGCGATGAGGTTCTCCTTCACCATGTCGCGCAGGTCCTTGCCTTCCTTGTATTCGGCGTGGGCGCGGGCGGTGAGGGTGTCGGGATCGAGATCCGGTTCGCCGCCCAGCTGCACGATGCGTTCGGCGATGCGGTGCGCGTGCGCCTGTTCCTGCTGCGCGTGTTCGAGGAACTCGGCCTTCACGGCATCGGCGAGCATGCCCGATGCCATGAAGTAGTGTCGGTAGTAGCGCAGCACGCAGACGTACTCGGTGGCGAGCGCGTCGTTGAGCAGCTTGATCAGTGTCCTGCGATCGCCGGTGTACGTCTCGGTGACGGCGCCGTCCTCGATCTTCCTGCGCGCATTGGCGCGGAGCGTTTCGCGGCTGGTGAGGCCGGCGGTGGTCGTGGTCTTCTTCGCGGTGAAGCGGGATGCGCTGCGTGCCATGGCGGGTCCTCCTGAGGTGCCCGCATCCTAGTGGCCGATCCGATGCCCCGGCGTTTTCAGGGCAACAGCGAAAGCATGTGTTCAGCGGAGGATACGCGAAACTCGCCGGGCGCCTCGATTTCGAGCAATTTGACGACGCCGTCCTCGATGTACATTGCAAAACGCTTGCTGCGCAGGCCCATGCCGTAGGCGCTCGCGTCCATCTCCAGGCCGAGTGCGCGGGCGAAGTCGCCGTTGCCGTCGGCGAGGATGTCCATCTCCGCGGGGGCGTTCTGGCTGGCGGCCCATGCCTTCATCACGAACGGATCGTTCACCGACATGCAGGCCACGCCCACGCCCTTGTCGCGGAACGCATCGAACTGCGCGATGAAACCCGGCAGGTGTTTCTCCGAACACGTCGGCGTGAATGCGCCGGGCACCGCAAAGAGGACGAGCTTGCGGCCTTCGAAGAAACGATGGGTGTCGACGGTCTCGATGCCGTCGTTGATGCGCTTGATGTTGACCTCGGGAAGGCGGTCGCCGATCTGGATGGTCATGCGGATCTCCTGTTGGGGGCGTGCGGCGACAGTGTAGGCCGAAACATGAACGCCTGCCGCGACGGGGGCGTGTCGAACCCTCTTGAAATGCAGGGCAATGCACACATCTCCCGGTCATGGCGGCACGGTGCCGCCCCTTCACGGAGACACCCATGAGCGTCATGCGCTATCAGCAGGCCTGGCCGGCCCAGGCTCGTGCCCAGGACGAGTTCAAGCAGCTGTTCGAGCGTTTCTTCAACGCCGGCAACACCACCGACGAATCCGCGGTCGTCACCAGCCAGTGGGTGCCGCGCGTCGACATCCGCGAGGAAGCGGATCGCTTCCTGATCCTCGCCGATCTGCCGGGCATCGATCCGGAAGAGGTCGAGGTGCTGATGGACAAGGGCATCCTCAGCATCAAGGGCGAGCGCAAGAACACCTTCGCCGAATCGAACGAGCGTTTCTCGCGCATCGAGCGTCGCTACGGCAGCTTCCACCGCCGCTTCGCGCTGCCCGACACCGCCGATGCCGAGGGCATCACCGCGATCGGTCGCAACGGCGTGCTCGAGATCGCGATCCCGAAGCGTCCGGAATCCTCGCCGCGTCGCATCCAGGTGGGCGCCCGGCCGACGAATGCCTGATCGGCCCTGACCGCTCCGCCGTGCGCGCATCGCCCGTCGATGCGCGCGTCCCTCGCGACCGCGCCGGCCCGCAACCGGACGCGGTCGTTTTGTTATCGTGCGCGTCCCGTTTCGTCCTCAAGCCCCCGTTCGCAGGACCAGGCCCATGCGTTTCAAGGATTACTACGACATTCTCGGCGTCGAGCCCGGCGCGGGCGAGGCGGAGATCAAGACCGCCTACCGCCGGCTCGCGCGCAAGTACCACCCCGACGTGAGCAAGGAGTCGGACGCCGAAGAGAAGTTCAAGGCCGTCAACGAGGCCTACGAGGCCCTGCGCGACCCCGAGAAGCGCAAGGCCTACGACCAGCTCCGCGCCCGCGGCTATCGCCCCGGCGACGAAGTGCAGCCGCCGCCGGGCGGCTTCGGCGGCGGCCCGGGCGGCTTCGATTTCGAGGACATCTTCGCCGGCGGAGGCGCCAACGGCGGCTTCAGCGATTTCTTCCAGGAGCTGTTCGGGCGCCGCCGCGGTGGTCCGGGCGGCCCCGGTCCGCACGCGCGCGGCGACGGTGCGACCCGCGCCCGCTTCGCGGTGCCGCTGGAGGCGGTCCATGCCGGGCATCCGGTGCGGGTGTCGGTGGCCGGCAAGTCGCTGGAAGTGCGCGTGCCCAAGGGCATCCGGCCGGGGCAGGCGATCCGCCTGGCCGGGCAGGCGCCGGGCGGCGGTGATCTGCTGCTGGAAGTCGAGTACGCCGCCGACCCGCGCTTCGAGGTCGACGGTCGCAACGTGATCCACGTGTTGCCGGTGGCGCCGTGGGAGGCCGCGCTGGGCGCGACGCTGAGCGTGCCCACGCTGGGCGGGCCGGTGGAACTGAAGATTCCCGCGGATTCCGAGGGCGGGCGCAAGCTGCGCCTGCGCGGCCGCGGGTTGCCCGGCACCGGTGGTGCGCCGGCCGGCGACCAGATCGTCGAACTGGAAGTGCTGGCGCCCAAGGCCAACAACGAGCAGGAGCGCGAGGCCTATCGCCGCCTGCGCGAAGCCTTCGGCGACGACTGGCGTCGCGCCTGATCCGGAAAGATTTCGGGTTGACGAGACGATCGGCGGGCCTGTCGGCCCGCCGGCGTCAGCCGGGCCTTCAGCCCAGACCGCTGACGTAGCGGGTGATGGTGTCCGCCAGCTCGGTTTCGCTGAAAGGCTTGGTCAGGTAGGCGCGGGCGCCCTGACGCATGCCCCACACGCGATCGGTGTCCTGATCCTTGGTCGTGACCAGCACGATCGGGATGTGCTTGGTGGTCGGCTCGCGCGAGATGGTGCGCGTGGCCTGGAAGCCGTTGAGGTTCGGCATGACCACGTCCATCAGGATGAGGTCGGGAATTTCGCGCTTGGCGACGTCGACGCCTGCCGCGCCGTCCTCGGCGGTCAATGCCTCGTGTCCGAGTTTTTCGACGATGCGGCGGATGCCCATCAGTTGCGACGGCGAATCGTCGACGATCAGGATGCGAGCCATGGAGACCCCCGGAAAAGACTGCGTTCAGTGTAGTCGGGCGCGGGCCGGCCCGGAAGCGGGCGCCGGCGATTTGTTGATGCAACGCACACGGCGAGGCCCGCTCAGCCGATCCGGACCAGCGTCCGCCCCAGCGATCCGCCGGCGAGCATGCCCGCGAAGACCTCGGGCAGCGCGTCGAGAGTGACCTCGCGGGTGCAGATCGTGTCCAGATGCGCCGGTTTCCAGTCCGAAGCCAGACGTTCCCAGACCTGTTCACGGAGATCGCGGGCCGTTCCGGCCGAGGCCACGCCCAGCAGCGACACGCCGCGGATGATGAAGGGCATGACCGTGGTCGGCAGGTCGGCGGTCGCGGCCAGGCCGGCGCTGGCGACATTGCCGTAGGGGCGCGTCCGTGCGAGCAGGCTGGCCAGCATCGCGCCGCCGACGTTGTCCAGGCCGCCGCCGAAGCGGGCGTTCTCCAGCGGCCGGGCCTCGGCCAGCGCCTCGCGGCCCAGCACCTCGGTCGCGCCCAGCGCCTTCAGGTAGCCGGCGTGCTCGGGTTTGCCGCTGATCGCATGCACCTCGTAGCCGGCCCGGGTGAAGATGTCGACCGCCAAGGAGCCCACGCCGCCGGTGGCGCCGGTGACGGCCAGCGGTCCCAGTGCGGGGCTCTGGCGATTCTCTTCCATGCGCAGCAGTCCGAGCGCCGCGGTGAAGCCGGCGGTGCCGAGGATCATGCTCTCGCGCAGGCTCAGGCCCGCAGGCAGCGGGATCGCCCATTTCGCCTCGATGCGCGCATATTCCGAATAGCCGCCGTCGCGGGTCTCGCTCAGGCCGCAGCCGGTGACCAGCACCGCGTCGCCCTCCCGGAAGCCCAGCGCCTCGGACGCGACCACGTGCCCGGCCACGTCGATGCCGCCCACCAGCGGGAAGCTGCGCAGGATCTTGCCCTCGCCGGTCCCGGCCAGCGCGTCCTTGTAGTTCACCGACGAATACGCGGTCCTGATGACGATCTCGCCCGGCGCGAGGTCGTCGATCGACACCTGCTCCAGCCCGCTGCGATAGCCGTGGGCGTCGTTGTGGATGCGGAAGGCCTGGAAGTTCTTCATTGTGGGCGCCTGCAGTGGGGAGGGCGGGAGGGCGTGAGGTCATTTGCCTGGCCGTTGCGAGCGCCGCGTCGGTAGGCTTCGCATGCGATGTCGTCCAGTTCATCGGACAAGTCGCAGAACACGTCCGGGACGAACTCGGTGATCCCCATGTCTTTCCGCGTTCGATCGCTCCAGCGTTTTCCTTCCGATGCACACGGCACCATGTAAACCTGCGTGGACCAATGCGCGCGGGTTGAATCGATCGAGATGGTGGTGCTCGGGCCGTCCGTGACGTCGATCGAGTAGTCGAGTTTGAGCTTGCGGAAGCCGCCTGAATCGAATTTTCGAGCCAGTGCCTGCACGCGGGAATCGGGAATCCCGGTGACGTACGTCGCCAGGACGGGTTCCGAGTACGAGGTATCGGACTCTGCGTGCGCCGGCATCTGCAGCTTCACGTTGCCTTTGATATCGATCATCAGCAGGAAGACCGGGCAATTGCCCAGACACGCGGATCTCTCGAACGTGATGTTGTAGGCCTGTGCGTACTCGGAAGGCGGCGATGCATTGCCTTGCTCGGCCAACCCGCGCTGTGTGCGATATCCGCAAAGACTGATGGCAGCGAGCAAGGTGGCGATCAGCGCCAGGACGAGTGCCGGTTTCATCGAATCCTCGTGCGTTTGTATCCGGAACGCCTCAACGCATCTCCCGCCGCCGTTTCTCGTCCATCCACTTGTCGGCTTCGGCGGGGACGTAGCCCTGCATCCACGGGAAGAGGAGGTCGAGGTCTTCGCCGTGCCACAGGTCGTGGCGCTGTTCGGGGTGGAGGAAGCGTTCCTCGACCATGCGGTCGATCATGCCGATCAGTGGCGCGTAGAAGCCGTCGACGTCGAGGAAGGCGCAGGGCTTGCGGCCGAGGCCGAGCTGGCGCCAGGTCAGCATCTCGAACATCTCGTCGAGCGTGCCGAAGCCGCCGGGCAGGGCGATGAAGCCGTCGGCGAGGTCGAACATGCGCGCCTTGCGCTCGTGCATGTTGGCGACGACCTCCAGCCGGGTCACGCCCTTGTGCGCGACTTCCCACTGCACGAGTTGCTCGGGGATCACGCCGACGACGTCGCCGCCGTTCGCCAGCACGGCATCGGCGACGATGCCCATCAGGCCGACGTTGCCGCCGCCGTAGACCAGTTGCAGCCCTTCGGCCGCGATGCGCGCACCCAGCGCGGTCGCGCGCTCGGCGTAGACCGGCTTGGCGCCGGCGTTGGAACCACAGTAGACGCAGATCGATTTCATCTTGGAATGCAGGGCCTTGTTCAATGTTCGGAATGCAGCAGCATGATGCCGGACATGCGCTTGCCGGCTTCGGCTTTTTCCTTCGGCTGCAGTTTGCCGAGGAGGTTCCACAGCCAGACGAAGCGCATGGTGCGCTTGAGCCGGAACGATTCGCTCCAGCTCGAACGCCACTCGGCTTCGCGCCAGCCGTGCGGTGCGAACCACGCGGTGCCTTCGGCCGGTGCGAACAGGAACGGCGCGTTGCCGTCGCGCAGCCGGCCGAGCCACTGTTTCTCGAGGTATTTGAGCAGCATCGGCGAGGCGAGGTCGCTCAGCCACCAGCGCGCCCGCGCGACGTCATGCAGGTCGCGTGCGAGCGCGGCGACGTCGTCCGGCGGGAGGTAGACCAGCAGGCCTTCGGTGATCACCAGCACCGGGCCTTCGCGTGCTGCGTCGGCGAAGACACGGCGACGCAGTTCGCCGTCGCGCAGGTCTGCTGCGACGAACTCCAGCCGGCACTTCGGCGTCTCGCCGGCCATGTGTCCGCGGAAGTAGTCGATCATGTCGGGCATGTCGACGTGGATCCAGCGCAGGTTTGCGGGCAGGTCCATGCGGTAGGGGCGTGCGTCGAGGCCGGCGGCGAGGTTGAGCACGGTGCGCGCGCCGTCACGCACGCAGCGCGTGACGATCTCGTCCATCACCGCGGTGCGCACGATCATCGGCCACGCCATCGCGGCGCCGTTCGGCATCTGGCGCACGATGGTCTCGCCGCGTTCGCCACCGAGGCGGCGGGCGTAGGGATCGCGGAAGATCGCGTCCGGACGCTCGCTTTCCATCGCGCGATAGATCGCCACCCACAGCGCGGTGTCGGAGACGTTGCGGATCGGGTTCGCGGACGAAGTCGCGGGTGTGTTGGTCATGTCAGCTTGCTCCGGTCGCGTTGCGGGTCAGCAGCCACTGCACGAGCACGGTGCCGCCGAAACCGGCAAGCGCCGCGAGCACGAACGACGGCACCACGGCCAGGCCTTGGCGCAGCGCGACGGCCAGCACCACGAAGAAGGGCAGGCTGCCGAGCACGAACCAGAAGATGCCCATCGCCATGTCCGCGACCTGCTTTGGGTCGCGGGTGTCGGCGTAGAGCCAGCCGAGCACCAGCAGCGAGGTCACCGGCAGCGACGCGACCAGCGCGCCCATGAATCCCGGCCGGCGCGCCAGCACGCTCGCCAGCAGCACCAGCGCGACGGTGATCGCGGCCTTGATCAGCAGTTGGGCGTTCATCGCGGCATGGTAGCAGGACGATTTGCGGCGGCCCGGAACGCGGAACGCCAGGCGCGGGCCTGGCGTTCCGGAAGATCGCGGGCGAGGGAGGTCGTTCGATCAATTCGCCTTGTGGATCGCGCGCTTGTGCACGGCCATCGCGGCGTCGTGCACGGCTTCCGACAGCGACGGATGCGCGTGGCAGATGCGGGCGAGGTCGTCGGCCGAGCCGCTGAACTCCATCGTCAGCACGCCTTCGTGCACGAGTTCGGACACGTTCGCGCCGACGAGGTGCATGCCGAGGACGCGATCGGTCTCGGCGTGCGCCAGCACCTTCACGAAACCGGCGGGCTCGGCCATCGCCACCGCGCGACCGACGGCCGCGAACGGGAAGCTGCCGGCCTTGTACGGCACGCCTTCGGCCTTCAGCTGCTCCTCGGTCTTGCCGACCCAGGCGATTTCCGGCTCGGTGTAGATGACCCACGGGATCGTGTCGAAGTTGACGTGGCCCGGCAGGCCGGCGATGAGTTCCGCCACCGCGATGCCTTCCTCGAAGCCCTTGTGCGCCAGCATCGGGCCGCGCACGCAGTCGCCCACGGCCCACACGCCATCGACGCCGGTGTGGCAGTGCTCGTCGACCACGATGCGGCCGCGCTCGTCGAGCTGCACGCCGGTGCCATCGGCCAGCAGGCCCTTGCTCGCGGCCTTGCGGCCCACGGCGACCAGCAGCTTGTCGACGACGAGGGTCTGCTCGCCCTTGGCGTCGGTGTAGGTCAGGTGGACTTCGCCGTCCTTCACCTCGGCCTTGCTGACCTTGGCGCCGAGCTGGATGTCGAGGCCCTGCTTCTTGAATTCGCGCGCGGCGATCTTCGCGGCTTCGCCGTCGGCGGCGGCCAGGAAGTCCGGCATCGCTTCGAGGATCGTGACCTTGGCGCCGAGGCGGTTCCACACGCTGCCCAGTTCCAGGCCGATCACGCCGGCGCCGATCACGCCGAGGCGGTTGGGGACTTCGGTGAAATCGAGCGCACCGACGTTGTCGACGATGTGCTGGCCGTCGAACTTCGCGAACGGCAGTTCGATCGAGTCGGAACCGGCGGCGAGGATGACGTTGGTGCCCTTCAGCTCGACTTCGCTGCCGTCGTGCTGCTTCACCTTGACGACGTTGCCCGGCTGCAGCTGCGCAAAGCCGTAGAACGCGGTGATCTTGTTCGCCTTGAACAGCTGGGCGATGCCGCCGGTGAACTGTTTGACGATCTTGTCCTTGCGGCCGACCATCGCGCCGACGTCGATCTTCGCGTCGGCGAAGCTGATGCCGTGCTCGCCGAAGATGTGGCCCATGTTCCAGAACTGGCGCGAGGAATCGAGCAGCGCCTTCGACGGGATGCAGCCCACGCGCAGGCAGGTGCCGCCGAGGGCGGGCTTGCCGTCCTTGCCGAGCGCGGCGTCGATGCAGGCGGTCTTCATGCCGAGCTGGGCGGCGCGGATCGCGGCGTGGTAGCCGGCCGGGCCGGCCCCGATGACGACGACGTCGAATTGTTGCGGATCGCTCATGTCACTTCCCGTTGAGGTGTGTCTCCTTCCCCCGCGTGAGGGGGAAGGGCGGGATGGGGGCGCCGTGTCCGCTGCCCCCACCCTGACCCTCCCCCGCGGGCGGGGGAGGGGATGAGTGGGATCACATGCCCAGCAGCATGCGGTGCGGGTTTTCCAACTGGTTCTTGATGTCGACCAAGAACAGCACCGCGTCCTTGCCGTCGATGATGCGGTGGTCGTAGCTCAGCGCGATGTACATCATCGGCGCGATCACGACCTGGCCGTTCTCGGCGATCGGGCGTTCCTTGATGGCGTGCATGCCGAGGATCGCCGACTGCGGCGGGTTCACGATCGGCGTGGACATCAGCGAGCCGAAGGTGCCGCCGTTGGTGATGGTGAAGGTGCCGCCCTGCAGGTCTTCCAGCTTCAGGCCGCCTTCGCGCGCCGCCTTGGCGTAACCGGCGATGGCGCCTTCGATGTCGGCGAAGCCCATGCGCTCGACGTTGCGCAGCACCGGCGTGACCAGACCCTTCTCGGTGGCGACCGCGATGCTGATGTCCGCGTAGCCGTGGTAGATCACGTCGTTGCCATCGACCGAGGCGTTGACGATCGGGTGGCGTTGCAGCGCGTTCGCGGCGGCCTTGGCGAAGAAGCTCATGAAGCCGAGCTTGATGCCGTTGGCCTTCTCGAAGGACTCGCCCAGCTCCTTGCGCATCTGCATGACCTTGGCGAGGTTGACTTCGTTGAACGAGGTCAGCATCGCGATCGAGTTCTTCGACTGCATCAGGCGCTCGGCGATGCGAGCGCGCATGCGGGTCATGGGCACGCGCTCTTCCGGACGCGCGCCGCCCGAGACGCCGGCGGTCTTGCCGCTGGCGTAGTTGACGATGTCTTCCTTGGTGACCATGCCGCGGCGGCCGGTGCCCTGCACGTCGGCCGGGTTGACGCCGGCGGTGTTGGCGGCGAAGCGCGCGCCGGGCGGCAGCTCGCCGGCGGGAGCAGCCGCAGGCGCCGCGGCCCTGGCCGGCGCGGCGGGAGCAGCCGCCGGGGCGGCGGCAGGCGCGGCAGCGGCCGGCGCAGGCGCGGCGGCGACGGCGCCTTCCTCGATCACCGCGATGACCTGCTGGCTGGTGACGGTCGCGCCTTCGGCGAACTTCAGTTCCTTGATCACGCCGTCGACGGTCGAGGGCACTTCCAGCACCACCTTGTCGGTCTCGAGGTCGACGATGTTCTCGTCGCGCTTGACCGCGTCGCCCGCCTTCTTGTGCCAGGTGGCGATGACGGCATCGGAGACGGACTCGGGAAGAACGGGAACCTTGATTTCGGTGGCCATGGGTGACGTCCTGACAGCGGTATTCGAAAGTGGAACCGGCGCACGTGGCGCCGGCGGGGATCATTCGTCGGCGAGCACGCCGTTGAGCGGGTTCACCAGTGCGTCGGCGATCAGCTTCTGCTGCTCCTCGACGTGGTCGTTGAAGTGGCCGACGGCGGGCGAGGGCGAGCGGGCGCGGCCGGCGTAGTGCACCGACTGCTTCTCCTGCAGGCAGGCGCGCAGGTGGTGCTGGATCTGGTACCACGCGCCCTGGTTCATCGGCTCTTCCTGGCACCACACCACCGGCACGGTCTTGCCGTAGCGCGCCAGCTCGGTGGACAGGGCCTCGCGCGGGAACGGATACAGCTGTTCGATGCGGATGATGGCGACGTCGGTCTGGCCGCGCTTCTGGGCGTCTTCCAGCAGGTCGTAGTAGACCTTGCCACCGCAGACCACGACGCGCTTCACCGACTTCGCATCCTTCGCGTGGCTGTCCGGGATCAGGTGCTGGAAGCCGCCGTTCGCCAGTTCGTCCAGCGTCGACACCGCCAGCTTGTGGCGCAGCAGCGACTTCGGCGTCATCACCACCAGCGGCTTGCGCGTCTTCATGCGCATCTGCCGGCGGATCATGTGGAACGCCTGCGCCGGGGTGGTGGGCGTGCAGACGATCATGTTCTGCAGCGCGCACAGCTGGAGGAAGCGCTCCAGGCGTGCCGAGCTGTGCTCGGGGCCCTGGCCTTCGTAGCCGTGCGGCAGGAACAGCGCCAGACCGCACAGGCGGCCCCACTTGGCCTCGCCCGAGGACAGGAACTGGTCGATCACCACCTGCGCGCCGTTGGCGAAGTCGCCGAACTGGCCTTCCCAGATGTCGAGGGTCATGGGATCGGCGGTGGCGTAGCCGTACTCGAACGCCATCACCGCTTCCTCGCTGAGCAGCGAGTCGATGATCGTCACGTCCTCGGCCGTCTTCACCAGCTGGCGCAGCGGGATGTGGTCGTCGTCGGTCTTCTGGTCGTGCAGGATCGCGTGGCGGTGGAAGAACGTGCCGCGGCCGCAATCCTGGCCCACCAGACGCAGGCGGAAGCCTTCGGCCAGCAGCGCCGCGTAGGCGAGGTTCTCGGCGAAGCCCCAGTCGCCCGGCAGATCGCCCGCGCTCATCTTCGCGCGGTCCTCGTAGATCTTGGCGACGCGCGGATGCAGGGTCGCGCCTTCGGGCACGGTGTTGATGACCTTCGCCAGCCCGTCGAGCTTCGCGCGGTCGACGCGGGTGTCGACCGGGTCGGAGAGCTTGCCGGCCAGCAGCTGCGACCAGTCGATCGCGTAGGCGTCGGGGTTGCTGGCGGCCAGTTCGGTGGTGACCACGCCGTCGTCGAGCTTGCGGCGGTAGTCGTCGACCAGCGCCTGCGCATCGGCGGCCGCGAGCGCACCGGCGGAGGCGAGGCGTTCGGCGTACAGCTCGCGCGGCGTCTTGTGCTTGCGGATCGTCTGGTACATCAGCGGCTGCGTCGCCGCCGGCTCGTCGGCCTCGTTGTGGCCGTGGCGGCGGTAGCAGATCAGGTCGATCACCACGTCCTTGGCGAAGCGCTGGCGGAAGTCGAAGGCCAGCTCGGCGCAGAACGCGACCGCTTCCGGGTCGTCGCCGTTCACGTGCAGCACCGGCGCCTCGACCATCTTCGCCACGTCGGTGCAGTACAGCGTGGAGCGGGCGTCCTGGCGTTCGCTGGTGGTGAAGCCGACCTGGTTGTTGATGACGATGTGGATCGTGCCGCCGACCGCGAAGCCGCGGGCCTGCGACATCTGGAACAGTTCCATCACCACGCCCTGGCCGGCGAACGCGGCGTCGCCGTGCATCAGCACCGGCAGCACCTGGCGGCGGGCCTTGTCGCCGCGGCGCTGCTGGCGCGAGCGCACGCTGCCGGCGACCACCGGGTCGACGATCTCGAGGTGCGACGGATTGAAGGCGAGGGCGAGGTGGACCGGGCCGCCGGGCGTCTGCACGTCGGCGCTGAACCCCATGTGGTACTTCACGTCGCCGGCGTGGGCGTGCTCGTCGTGCTCGAACTTGCCCTCGAATTCGTCGAACAGCTTGCGCGGCGGCTTGCCCAGCGTGTTGACCAGCACGTTGAGGCGGCCGCGGTGGGCCATGCCCAGCACGACGTCCTTGACGCCGTCGGCGCCGGCGCGGCGGATGGTGACGTCCAGCAGCGGGATCAGCGCGTCGCCGCCTTCCAGCGAGAAGCGCTTCTGGCCGACGTACTTGGTGTGCAGGTAGCGCTCCAGACCTTCGGCGGCGGTCAGGCGCTCCAGGATGCGGCGACGGTCGTCGGCGCTGCGGTCGTAGCGGCCGCCGGCGGTTTCGAGGCGTTCGTACATCCAGCGACGCTGCTCGGCATCGGTGATGTGCATGAATTCGGCGCCGATGCTGCCGGTGTAGGTCGTCTTGAGCAGGGCCAGCAGGTCGCGCAGCTTCATGCGCGGCTGGCCGGCGACGCCGCCGGTGCTGAACTCGTCGCCGAGATCGCGTTCGCTCAGGCGGTGGAAGGCGAGTTCGAGATCGGGCGCCTCCGGCTTGTCCATCATGCCCAGCGGGTCGAGCGTCGCCGCCAGGTGGCCGCGGGCGCGGTAGGCGGTGATCAGGCGGCCGACCGCGCGTTCGCGCTCGTCGCCGGCCGTGGCCGGGGCGACGGCGACGCCGCGAGCGGCCTGGCGACCGGCTTCGGCGATGGCGTCGATGACCGCCGAATGCGGGACGTCCTGGCCATCGCGGCCGCGGATGCCGTCGAAGTAGGTCTTCCACTTCGGGCCGACGCTGTCGGGAGCGACCAGATACTGCTCGTAGAGGTCTTCGATGTAGCCGGCGTTGGCGCCAAGCTGGGAGGACTGGGCGAACTGCTTCAGGAGACTGTCCACTCGGGGATCACACTCGGAGGTGGGGTGGCGCGGGAGAGGATAAGCGCTTGATCCGCCGGGAAATCTGCCGGCACGGCGGACCTGCGGCGAAAGAACCGGAATTATAGCCGGAGGCTTCGCCGCAGCGCACCACCGCAACTCCCCCGGCAGGCCTGTCGTTGCTTCGACATTGGTCGCACGCCCATCCGCCGGCATCCGTCCGCGGGGTGCGGCGCGCTGCGCCGGACGGTGCGTCCGGCGATACCGGCGCGGTCCAGGCCGGGAAAACGCGGCATTCGCTGCTATGGTCCGCGCATCGAACGGGGGGATGCGCATGCGGCGATTTCGACATGCAACGGTGACAGCGGTGACGGTGTACGCGCTGACGGCGTTGGCCGGTTGCGGGGACAACGTGGGCGGGATCGACCGCGCCGGCCGGGCCGCGCTGGCGGTCGACGCCTACGGCTGCCCGAACCTCGACGGCATCTACCAGGTCTCGCTGCCGCCGGAGCGGAAGGGGTCGCAGGCCGGCGCGATGGAGGAAGCCTTCCGCAAGCCCGACGGCAACCGGGTGCCGATCGAACAGATCCAGGCGGTCGCCATCCGTCGCACCGCGCCCGGCGTATTCGAACTGCGCTGGAAGATCGCCGAAGACCGGGTGCGGCAGCACCTCGACGTGATCCGCGAATTCGAGAAGCCGCGCTATCGGCGCTGGTACCACCTGTTGTCCGAACGTGAGCGCACGGATTACGTCGCCGCCCATGGCCAAGCCGCGTACGACGTCGAACTGGCCCGGTTGGGGCCCGAAACCGAACTGGTCCGGATCCTGTCCCCCGGCACGGGCATGACCTGCAAGGCCGGTTGGCTGGAATTGCCGCGCGGCGAACTGCGACCGATGCGCCTCACCCGCGGCGAGGACGGTTCGGTGATCGGCGAGTTCAAGGGCCTGAAGACGGTCGGCATCACCGTCTGGTGCGGCGACGGCTGCCGTGACCTGCCGATCCCCACCGGCACCTTCACCGGCGAGGTCCACTGGCCGCGGCTGGCCGGCGACCCGGGCTGGAAGCCGCGCGACGTGCAGGCCTTCCAGCGCCCGCTGGACGAGATCGCGGCCGAGGACGCCGCGCGCATGCAGGCGCAGCGCGACGCAGACGCCCGCCGCTACCTGCCGGAGGCGGCGATCCGCGCCCGCATCGAAGCCATGGCCCCGGCCGGCACCACGGTGGAACAGGTCGAAGTCGGCGACGGCAAGGTCCGCATCCGCTATTCCGCGCCGACGACCGACATGGACACCCTGCTGGGGCGGATCGCCGGTGCCTCCCGCAACCCGGACGCGCCGAAGGACGTCGTCCGCGGCGGGCGGTCGAGCGACCTGTCGCGTCGCTACGTCGAGTTCGCGCTCACCGATTCCCCGCTGGTGCTGCGCGATGCGCAGGCCGCGGCGGCCGCCGCGCCGCCCGCGCCGACGATGGCGGTGCTGTCGGTGGCCCCGCCGCAGGCGGTCCCGGCGGGCATGGCCGCACCGGCGGCCATCCGCGACCGGCTGGCCGCGCTGCTGCCGCCGAAGTGCACCATCACCGACGTCCGCTACGGTGGCGAGAAGGTCACGCTGCTCGGCACCGCGGACAGCAACCGCACCGTGTCCGACGCGCTGCGCGCGCTGGACGGCGCCGGCACGCGGCCGGAACTGCTGTCGATCCGCCAGGACGGCGGCAAGGTGCATTTCGAGGTCGCGCTGGCGCCGACGCCGCTCACCCGCGGCTGAGCCGGCGCCCGGTGGGCGTCACAGCCCCAGCGCGCGGAATTCGGTGACCAGCCGGGCGCGTTCCCACACCGGCTGGAAGCTCTCCGCGAGCTGCCTGGCGCGGCCGCCGTCGTCGATCGCCGCCTCGCCATCGAACCGATTGCCGAGGGTGCGGAAATACCAGCCCCCGTCGTCGTTGACGACGTAGGCCGAGGCGTAGCCGCGATCGGCCGGATCACTCACCTCGCGGAACGCGAACACGCTGGGCAGGCGCTGGGCGAGGCCGATCAGCGGCGCGTGTGCGCGCTGCGCCGACGCCGCGTCCTGCAGCAGCACGCGCACGTCCACGCGCTGCCGGCGGGTGCCGAGCTTGCGCAGGGCTTCGAGCACTTCGGGTACGTCGAACAGGCCCGGGTCGAGGGCGCGGGTGTAGATCGACAACTCGCGACGGGCACCGGCGGCGATCGCGCAGACCATGGCCGCGGCGGCCTCGCGGCTGTCGATCTCGGTCGCGCCGCCCAGCCGGCGGCGCATGGTCTGGTGTTCGATGCCGGCTTCCATGAACCGCGTGCCGACCGGTACGAAACCGTGCTTCGCGTAGAAGCCGATCGCCGACACCTGCGCGTGCAGGGTCACTTCCGGCCAGCGCCGCGTGCGGGCCTCGTCGAGCAGCGCGACCAGCAGCGCATCGCCGACGCCGTGGCCGCGCCAGTCCGGCAGCACGGCCATCCGGCCGATCTTCCGCTCCGGCGTCAGCCGCCCGGTGCCGATCGGGCGGCCGTCGGCGTCGCGCGCGATCACGTGCACGCACAGCGGATCGAGTTCGTCCCACTCCAGCGCCAGCGGCACCTGCTGTTCCTGCACGAACACCGGTTCGCGCACCGCGCGCAGGGCGTCGACGCCGGTGGCGTAGTCGACGGGTTCGATCCGGAACGTGCGCTCGCTCATGTCAGTCCTCGTCACCGTCGAAGCCGCCGTCGTCCTCGACGGCGAGGTGGTAATGGCCTTCGCCCAGCAGGTCGAGCACCAGCGCACGGCTGTCGGGCGAGAGCGCAGCGTAGCCGTCGGCGTCCAGTTGCTGCGCCGCGGCCAGCGCGCGCGCGTCGGCGAGCGGTAGCGCATGCACGCGGCCGCCGATGTAGAGCTTGCCGATGCGCCTGGATTCGGTGCTGCGGCGCCATGCGGCGCGCGTCCACGGATGGCGTGCCAGCACGGCGCCCTGCTGCAGCGCAGCTTCGACCGCTTCGGGCGACTGCGGCGGATCCGGATCCAGCGGCACACCGGCGCTGCGGTACAGGCTGATGAAGCGGCCGAACCAGTCGCCCAGGCGTTCCGGATCGTGCATGCGCAGCTTGTTCAGCGCCTCGATCGCGCGGCCCATCGCGGCGGCGTCGATCTCGTGGCCGTCCTTCGCCGGCGCGAGGTCCGGGTCGGCGTAGCGCACGGCCTCGTCGGCGTCGCAGGTGAGCGTGTCGATGAAGTCACCCAGCAGTTCCGCGCTGGACGGCGCGCGCAGGCCGACCGAGATCGTCATGCACGCATCCTCGGCGACGCCGTGGTGCGGCACGCCCGGCGGCAGGTAGAGCATGTCGCCGGGCTTCAGCACCCAGTCGTGGGTCGGCGCGAAGTGCTTCAGTAGCCGCAGCGGCACGTTGTCGAGGTAGGTCTCGTCGGGGTTCGGCGCGGTGTCGATCATCCAGCGGCGGTGGCCCAGGCCCTGCAGCAGGAACACGTCGTACTGGTCGATGTGCGCGCCGACCGAGCCGCCCGGTGCGGCGAACGAGATCATGATGTCGTCCATGCGCCAGCGCGGCAGGAAGTCGAAATCGTCCAGCAGCGCGCGGATGTCGGCGTCCCACTTGTCGACGTCCTGCACCAGCAGCGTCCAGTCCTGGTGCGGCATGCCGGGGAATTCGGCTTCGTCGAACGGGCCGCTGCGCACGGTCCACGCATCGGTCGTGCGGTCGTAGGCGGCGATGCGCGACAGCGCGCTCTCTTCGCAGGCGAGGCCGGCGAGGTCTTCCGGCGATACCGGGGAGACGTAGCCGGGAAAGGCGTTGCGGATCAGCAGCGGGCGTTTCTGCCAGTAGTCGCGCAGGAATTTCGCCGGCGACATGCCCAGCGGGCCCTTGCCGGTGGCGTCGATTTCGATCGGGGGCGCGGCGGCCGCGCGTGCAGTGCGTTTCATGGGGAGCCGGGAGAGGAGGGAGAGGGAGAAAACGTCGTGGACGGTGCGGACGACGCGGCATTGCGCTGTGCGTCGCGCGCGAGCAGCGTCCGCAGGTGCGCGATGCGGTCGTCCTTCAGGCGGATCCGGCACGTCCCGTCGATCTGGCCGCTGCCCGACGCGACCGCGCCGCTGAGGCCCACTTCGGCCTGGCATTGATGCTCGACGTAGGCCTCGAAGGCCCGGGTGGCGGAGTGCAGTCCGGTCGTCGCGAGGCCATGGTGCGTGTCGCCGATGTCGTCCGCGTCCCGGCGCGCCTGCGCGCGGGCGAGGAACGCGGCTTCCAGCGCCGACAGCTCGGCATCGGCCGCGTCGGCGATCGCCTGCAGGCAATCGATCGAGTCCGCGCCGGAATGCGCGGCAATGCAGGCGTCCGCGGCGGCGTCGCGCGCGGGATCGGACGCCATGCCCGGCGCGGGGCACATCGCGACGGCCGCGACGAGCACGGACGCGGCGAGCATGCCGGCAAGGCGCGTGTCCATGCGCTCGGCGCTCAGACGGCGCGGGCCAGCGATTCGGCTAGGCCGGTGTAACCGCCCGGGGTCATGTCGAGCAGACGCTGCTTCGCGTCGGCGGGCAGGTCGAGGCCGGTGATGAAGTCGCGCATCGACTCGGCGGTGATGCCGTGGCCGCGGGTCAGCGCCTTCAGCTGTTCGTACGGATTGGGCAGGCCGTGGCGGCGCATCACCGTCTGCACGGCTTCGGCCAGCACTTCCCACGCGGCGTCGAGGTCGGCGGCCAGGCGCTCGGGATTGACGCTGAGCTTGTTCAGGCCGCGCAACAGCGCATCGAAGCCGATCAGCGCGTGGCCGAACGCGGTGCCCAGCGCGCGCAGCACGGTGGAGTCGGTGAGGTCGCGCTGCCAGCGGCTGATCGGCAGCTTCGCGGCGAAGTGCTCGAACAGTGCGTTGGCGATGCCGAAGTTGCCCTCGGCGTTCTCGAAATCGATCGGGTTGACCTTGTGCGGCATGGTCGAGCTGCCGACTTCGCCGGCCTTCACCGCCTGCTTGAAGTAGCCCAGCGAGATGTAGCCCCAGACGTCGCGGCACAGGTCGATGCAGATGGTGTCGATGCGCTTCTGCGCGTCGCAGACCTCGGCGATGCCGTCGTGCGGCTCGATCTGGGTGGTGTAGGGCTGCCAGTCCAGGCCCAGCGATTCGACGAAGCGCTGCGAGAACGCGGCCCAGTCGACATCCGGGTAGGCGGCGACGTGGGCGTTGTAGTTGCCGACGGCGCCGTTGATCTTGCCCGGCATCTGCGCGCCGGCCAGCAGTTCGCCCTGGCGCTGCAGGCGGGCGACGACGTTGGCCAGTTCCTTGCCGACGGTGGTCGGCGACGCGGTCTGGCCATGCGTGCGCGAGAGCATCGGCAACGCCGCATGTTCGTGGGCCATCGCGCGCAGCGTCTGGATCAGCGTGTCGAGCGTCGGCAGCAGCACCGTCTGCCGCGCCTCGTTGAGCATCAGCGCGTAGCTGAGGTTGTTGATGTCCTCGCTGGTGCAGGCGAAATGCACGAATTCCAGCGCCGGGGCCAGTTCGGCGTCGTCCGCCAGCCGCTCCTTGATCAGGTACTCGACCGCCTTGACGTCGTGGTTGGTGGTGCGCTCGATCGCCTTGACCCGGGCTGCATCCGCCACGGACAGGCCGTCGGCGAGGGCGCGCAGCCGGGCCGCGGCTGCGTCGGAGAAAGGCTGCAGTTCGACGATCGCCGGCTCCGCGGCGAGGGCCAGCAGCCATTCCACCTCGACCTTGACGCGGGCCTTGATCAGCCCGAATTCGGAGAAGATCGGGCGCAGGGCGTCGACCTTGCCGGCATAGCGGCCATCGAGCGGCGAGAGGGCGAGGAGCGCGGATTCGGACATGGCGAGCGGAGGCGGACGGCCGCGGCGTGGGGAAACGGGCATTGTAAACCCCGCCCGGCGTATGCTCCCGCCACCCCCACAGCTCCCCGGAGGCCGGCCATGGCCAGGCGCAACGCGGCGGCGGACGCCATCCCCGATCCCTTTCGCATCGAGCACGACAGCATGGGCGAGCTGCGGGTGCCCGCGGCGGCCCTCTGGGGCGCGCAGACCGAGCGGGCGCGGCGCAACTTCAGGATTTCCGGCCGGCCGATGCCGCGCGGCTTCATCCGCGCCCTCGGGCTGATCAAGGCCGCGGCCGCGCAGACCAACGCCAGCCTCGGCCTGCTGCCCAAGACCCGCGCCGCGGCGATCCGCAAGGCCGCGCTGGAGGTCGCCGAGGGCGAGCACGACGCGCATTTCCCGGTCGACGTCTTCCAGACCGGCTCCGGCACCTCCAGCAACATGAACGCCAACGAGGTCATCGCCGCGCTCGCGATGCGCACCGGCCGCGGCCGGGTGCATCCCAACGACGACGTGAACCTCGGCCAGAGCTCCAACGACGTGGTGCCGAGCGCGATCCGCGTCGCCGCCACGCTCGCCGTGGTCGAGGACCTGCTGCCGGCGCTCAAGCACCTGCGCAGCACGATCGACCGCCGCGCCCGCGAGGGCCGCAAGCTGGTGAAGACCGGCCGCACCCACCTGATGGACGCGATGCCGCTGACCTTCGGCCAGGAGCTGGGGGCGTGGTCGTCGCAGCTGGACTCGGCCCGACAGCGGATCGAGGACAGCCTCAAGCGCGTGCGCCGGCTGCCGATCGGCGGCACCGCGGTCGGCACCGGCATCAACGCGCCGGCGGGATTCGGCAAGCGTGTCGCGCAGACGCTGTCGGTGCTGTCCGGCGCGCGCTTCGTGCCCGCCGACGACACCTTCGAAGGCCTGGCAGCGCAGGACGACGCGGTCGAACTCTCCGGCCAGCTCAACGCGCTGGCGACGGCGCTGATGAAGATCGCGAACGACCTGCGCTGGATGAATTCCGGGCCGCTGGCGGGACTGGGCGAGATCGAACTGCCGGCGCTGCAGCCGGGCTCGTCGATCATGCCGGGCAAGGTCAACCCGGTGATCCCCGAGGCGGTGTGCATGGTCGCCGCGCAGGTGATGGGCCACCACGTGACGATCACGATTGCCGGCCAGAGCGGCAACTTCCAGCTCAACGTGATGCTGCCGCTGATCGCCGCCGACTTGCTGGACGGGATCGGCCTGCTGGCGAATGCGATGCGCGCGCTGGCCGACGACGCGGTGGCGGGGCTGGTGTTCCGGCCCGATCGCGTGGCCGACGCGCTGGCGCGCAACCCGATCCTCGTGACCGCGCTGAATCCGGTGATCGGCTACGAAAAAGCCGCCGCGATCGCCAAGAAGGCGTATCGCGAGCGGCGTCCGGTGTTCGAGGTGGCGCTGGAGGACAGCGGCCTGTCGGCGGCGGAGCTGCGGCGGCTGCTGGATCCCGCGGCGCTGACCGAGGGTGGCATCCGCGAAGGCGCCGGCGGCGGAGGTTGAGGCACGCCGCCGGGCCTGGCCGGATGGATCAGCGCTTGGCGGCGGCCGCGTCGCCCGGCTTCGTCTCGGTGGCGGCGGCTTCGGCTTCCGAAGCCGCATCGTCGCCGCGCGCGTCGCCGGCTTCGACATCCGCCGCGACGTGCACGCTGCCGGGCAGGTTGAGGTTGACGTTGCCGTCCTTGTTGCAATCGTCGATGTCCTGCTGCGACATCGACGCGTAGGGCTTGAAGGCGGGCAGGGACGCCGCCAGCCGGTTCTGGGTGTCGAGCAGCGCCGGGAGCTTCTCGCACAGCTTCACGGCGGCCTGCTTGATGCCCTCGGCATGGCCCTCGATCTTCTTCTCGACTTCGTCGCTCTTGCCGGTGAACACGCCGGCCAGCGCTTCGGTGACGGCCTTGCCGGCCAGGTCCGCGCCCTGCACGCCGATGTCGATGCCGGCCGCGGCGATCGCGGTGATGCCGGCGCGGTATTCCAGCAGCAGCTTGCGCTGGGCGTCGTCGATGGCGACCGGCTTGCCGCCGACGATGAAATCGCCGTTCGGCGCGATCTGCGCCTTGGGCTGGCCGGTGGCGTCGAGATCGATGTTGTTGGTCGCCAGCTCGTCGCGGGCCTTGTCGGTGGCTTCGCGGACGACCTTGCCGAGCATGCCGGGTTCTTCCTGGCCCTGGGCGGCGGGCTGGGCGGTGTCGTCCGAGCAGGCCATCAGCGGCAGGCAGAGCAGCAGGGCACAGGCGAAACGGCGGGTGGAGGTGCGCATGGTGGTGACCTCGGGAAAGCGGTGGTGGAAACCGGGGATTGGAACCGTGTGCGGGAGGGAGCCCGGCCGCGCGGGCCGGGCCGGGGACCTCAGCCCTCGTCGCGCCAGCGGCGCAGGCGGGTGGCCAGGACGATCATCGCCACGCCTGCCGCCGCACCGATCCACAGGTCCAGCGTACCGAAGGTCTGCCAGCTCGACATCAGGTCCAGCTTGGCCGCGGCATGCCCGTCCTGGGCCATCGACATGATGTCCGTGGCATCGGCCGCCTTCACGTACCAGGTGCCGGGGATCAGGCTGCACAGGCCGCGCAGGACGACCACGTACCAGAGGCTGCCGTGCGGGAACTCGGCGCCGGTGACCGCGCTGAAGATCAGGCCGGTCATGCTGGCCATGGCGCAGCCCAGCAGCGGGATCAGGACCGCCCACAGGAACGGGAAGCGGCGCGACCAGGCGGAGCAGAGCATCAGCCAGCCGACGGTCGGCAGCGACCAGGCGATGTACACCGGCAGCGTGCCGAACATCTGGCCGATCACGTGGAACGGATTGAAGCCGGTGAAGTAGCCGGAGACGCCGGGCAGACCGTTGACGACCATCGCCAGGCCGGCCAGCAGCCAGATCGCCAGGCCGATCAGCACGCCCACCGCCATGCCCATCACCGGGCCCAGCACCAGCGCCCACAGCGCCTTGGACAGCACGACCTGGGCATCGGATACCGGCAGCGACTTCCAGAACAGCACGCTGCGGTCGCGGCGTTCGTCGTAGAGCGAGCCGAGCGCGTAGAAGAACACCACGAAGATCGTCACCAGGATCGCCAGCGACATGCCGTTGGCGAAGATGCCGGTGCCGATGGCGCCGAGGGTCTCGCCGACCGGCTCGCCGTCGACCGAGAAGCCATCGTGGAAGTTGCCTTCGCTCTTCGCGCGCTGGATGAAGATCGTGGCGACGATCATGCCGATCAGCGCGAAGGTGGTGGCGATGATGCCGGTGATCGCGGGCGCCCACAGGAAGCTGCGGTTTTCCCAGAATTCCCGCTTGAGCAGCAGTTTCAGTTTCTGCGCCGGGCCGAAGCCGTTCGAGGCCGCGGCCACGGGGGCGAGGGTGGTGGCGTTCATGCGTAGGTCCCCTTCATGGTGGCGACGAACAGGTCGGCGAGGCCGGGAATGCGGGTTTCGCCGTAGGCGGCCAGCTGCGCTTCCGGCACGCCGTCGAACAGCATCACGGTCTTGCCGAACGGCAGCGCGCGTTCGTCGATCGGCTTCAGCGCGCGGGCGGCTTCGACGCGGTCGGCGCTGGTCAGCACCTCGACGTAGCGCTCGCCCAGGCTTTCCATCGTCGCGTCGAGCACGACCTTGCCATCGCGGATGAACATCACGTCGGTGAGGATGTGCTCGATCTCCTCGACCTGGTGGGTGGTGATGACGATGGTCTTCTGTTCGTCGA
Source organism: Lysobacter sp. DMC104 (assembly GCF_056313665.1). Classification (NCBI taxonomy): domain Bacteria; kingdom Pseudomonadati; phylum Pseudomonadota; class Gammaproteobacteria; order Lysobacterales; family Lysobacteraceae; genus Lysobacter; species Lysobacter sp. DMC104. Next base: position 112,949 of record NZ_JBQUZW010000004.1, read on the forward strand.
AGTAGTCCTCCAGCAGGCGCCGGTAGAACTCCTTGCGGTAGATGATGTCCAGGCCGAGCGTGGGTTCGTCCAGCACCAGCAGTTTCGCGTCGATCGCCATCACCAGCGCCAGGTGCAGCTGCACGATCATGCCCTTGGACATCTCGCGCACGCGCAGGTCGGGCTTGAGCTGGGTGTTGGCGAGGAAGCGTTCGCACTTGGCGCGGTCGAAGCGCGGATGCACGCCGGCGACGAACTCGATGGCTTCCTTCACCTTGATCCAGCGCGGCAGCACGGCCACGTCGGCGATGAAACAGACCTCGTTCATCAGCGCGTCGCGCTCGGTGCGCGGGTCGCGGCCCAGCACCTTGAGGTCGCCGTCGAACGGGATCAGCCCGAGCACGGCTTTCAGCGCGGTGGTCTTGCCGGCACCGTTGGGGCCGATCAGGCCGACGATGCGGCCGGCGGCGATGTCGAAGTCGGCGCTGTCCAGCGCGAGCTTGTTGCGGTAGGCCTTGCGCAGGCCGCGAGCGGAGACGACGGGATGGACGGCGGCGTTCATGCGGCACCTCCGTCGGTGGCCGGCTTCAGCAGATCGTCCATCCGCAGGCCCAGGCGCTGGATGCGTTCGAGCACCAGCGGCCACTCTTCGCGCAGGAAGCGCTCGCGCTCGGTGGACAGGAGTTTCTTCGCGGCTTCTTCGGTGACGTACATGCCCAGTCCTCTGCGTTTCTCGACGAGCGCCTCGTCGGCCAGTTCCTGGTAGGCGCGCGAGACGGTGATGGGGTTCAGTTGGTACTCGGCGGCCACCTGGCGCACCGAGGGGAGGGGGTCGCCGGGTTTGAGCAGGCCGTCGAGCATCATCGCGACGACGCGTTCCTTCAGCTGGCGGTAGATCGGAGCGCCGTCGCTCCACTGGATGGCATTCATGGGGGGTCAGCTCCCGTTGCCGTGGCGCATGGTCTGCGCGAAGGAGAAGAAGGGCAGCGCGAGGGACTCGCGGGCCAGGGCCCGGCGGTGGCTGCGGCTGGTGACCGGCGTGCCGGCGTCGTCCGGGACGGCGCTGGAGACCGACGTGCCGGTCTCCGGGGCGGTGAGCCCGACGAAGAGACCGACGCTCATGACACCCGTCGCGATGCCGAGGCCGCGGAGCGCATGGAGGAGCTTGCGAGGCATGGGGGACTCCTGTACTTGTCGACTGGTGTTGTATGCAACTATAACACCGAAACACGCCCGGTCAAGTGCCCGGGAAACCAATCGCCCCCAACTGAAGTCATACTCGGCGCCTTTCCCGCCCGGAGCCCGCCATGCGCCGCCTGCTGCCCCGAATCCTCGCCGTCGCCGGCCTTTCCATGCTGTCGCTGCTGGCCTTCGCTGCCGGGAAGAGCCTGCTGGACTACAGCTACCGCCCGCTGGCGGGCAAGACGCCGGTCAATCTCTCGGCCGCCTACCGCGGGCAGGTCCTGCTGGTGGTGAACACCGCCAGCAAGTGCGGCTTCACCCCCCAGTTCGAGGCGCTGGAGGCCCTGCATGCGCGCTACAAGCCGCGCGGATTCGCGGTGCTGGGGTTCCCGTCGGGCGATTTCATGAACCAGGAATACGGCGACGAAAAGAAGATCCAGGAGTTCTGCACGCTCACCTACGGCGTGAAATTCCCGATGTTCCAGAAGGTCCACGTGGTCGGCGACGAGGCCACGCCGTTCTACAAGGCGCTGGAATCGGCCACGGGCGAATCGCCGAAGTGGAACTTCCACAAGTACCTGATCGGTCGCGACGGCAAGGTCGTGGCCAGTTTCGGCAGCCGGACCAAGCCCGATGCGCCGGAAGTGATCCAGGCGATCGAGAAGGCGATCGCTGCGCCGGTGCCGGCCGCCGCGCCCGCGCGATGACGACCCGCCCGAAGAACCTGCGTCCGGCGATTGCCCGCACCGGCGCCGGCCGCGACAATGTGCGGCCCGACGACCGTCCGCCCGGCAGAGGCCCGGCGGTGATCGCGACCGTTTCCCGGAGAGTTCGATGAGTGTGCGTGCACGCGGCCTGGCCGCCTGGATGGCGGCCCTGCTGCTGTCGTTGTGGAGTGCCGGTCTGGCGTTTGCGGACGACAAGGCCGTGGCGCCGACGTCCGACCGGGATCGCGTGAGCTACATGATCGGCGCCGATGTCGGCCGCTCGATCGCCAGCTCCGGTCCGGACATGGATTTCGCCGCGTTCGAGCGCGCCGTCCGTAATGCCTTCGCGGGTGGTCAGCCGCTGCTGTCCGACGAGGATTCCCGCACGGTCGGCACCGCGCTGATGCAGCGCATCGCCGAACGCAACGGCCGCCCGGTGCCGGGCCTGCCGCCGGGCGCGCGCCCACCGGCGGTGGCGAAGGACAAGGTCGGCCTGATGATCGGCACCGACGTCGGTCGCTCGCTGGCGCCGATCAAGGACGAGATCGAGATGCCGGTATTCCTGCAGGCCGTGCGCACGCTGATGGCATCCGGCAAGCCGCTGCTGAGCGAGGCGGACATGGACCGCATCCGCGCCGATTTCTCCAAGCGGATGGACGCCCGCGAGAAGGAGCGCGCCGCGACCGCAGGCCGTCGCAACGCCGAGGCCGGCGCCGCGTTCCTGGCGAAGAACCGCACAGAGAAGGGCGTGATCACCACCGCGTCCGGCCTGCAATACCGCGTGCTGCGCCAGGGCAACGGCCCGCGCCCGCGCCCCAGCGACCGCGTCCGCGTGCACTACCGCGGCACGCTGCTGGACGGCACCGTCTTCGACAGTTCGTACGATCGCGGCCAGCCGGTCGAGTTCGCGCTCGGCCAGGTCATCGCCGGGTGGACCGAGGGCCTGTCGCTGATGCCGGTGGGCGCGAAGTACCGCTTCTGGATCCCCGCGGCGATCGCCTACGGCGAGCGCGGCAGTCCGCCCACGATCGGCCCGAACGCCACGCTGACGTTCGACGTCGAACTGCTCGACATCCCCTGACGCCGGCGTCTGCCGCCGCGTCCTTCCCGACACCATCCCCCGACCCGAACGGACTCCGATGACGCTTCGCACCCACGCTCTGCCTGCCGCGCTGCTCGCCGCCGCCACCGCCGCTCCCGCCCTGGCCGCCGGCCCGGCCGCGCCTGCGCCCCTGACCACCGAGAAGGACAAGGTCAGCTACATGATCGGCCTGGACATCGGCAAGTCGCTGCAGCCGATCCATGACGAGATCGACCTCGCCGTGCTCAAGCGCGCCATCGACGACGTCCTTGCCGGGCGCACGCCGCAGCTCGACGAGGCCGGTGCCGCGGCCACCATGCAGGCCTTCAGCCAGAAGATGCAGGCGAAGCAGGCCGCCGACCGCAAGGTCGGGCTCGACCGCAACCTCGCCGCCGGCAAGGCGTTCCTCGCCGAGAACGGCAAGAAGCCGGGCGTCGTGACCACGGCGTCGGGCCTGCAATACCAGGTGCTGACCGCGGGCACCGGCCCGAAGCCGGCCGCCGGCGCCAACGTGCGCGTGCACTACCGCGGCACGCTGCTGGACGGCACCGTGTTCGACAGTTCCTACGATCGCAACGAGCCGGCCGAATTCGGGCTGGGTGCGGTGATCCCGGGCTGGACCGAGGCGCTGCAGTTGATGCCGGTCGGCAGCAAGTACAAGCTGTGGATCCCGCAGGACCTGGCCTACGGCGAGCAGGGGACGCCCGGCGGCCCGATCCCGCCCGGCAGCACGCTCGTCTTCGAGGTCGAACTGCTCGGCCTGCCCTGATCCATCCCGATCCGTCCGTCCCGGTCCGGTCGTCCCGGATCGGCACGCATCCCGACACCCGCATTCCCCCGACAACCATCGCGCCGCCGCTGCGGCGAACAGCCACCCAGGAGCCCCTGTTGATGAACGTTTCGCGCAACCTCACCCTCGCCGTCGGCATCGCGACCTGCGCGCTCGCGCTCGCCGCCTGCAAGCCGATCGACAAGAACGCCGCCGCGGAAGGCAGCAAGGACACCAAGTCCGCCGAAGCCGGCAAGGACGGCGCCGCGGTGAACGTGCCGGAGCTGCCGACCGAGAAGCAGCAGGTCAGCTACATGATCGGCATGGACATCGGCAAGTCGCTGAAGCCGATGAAGGACGACATCGACCTGGCCACCATCCAGCGCGCCATCGGCGACATGATGGCCGACAAGAAGCCGCTGCTGAACGACGAGCAGGCCATGAAGGTCATGCAGGCCTTCGCCGTGAAGATGCAGAAGAAGCAGGAAGCGGAGATGGCCAAGAAGCAGGCCGAAGCCGCCGAGCAGGGCAAGAAGAACCTCGCCGCCGGCGAGAAGTTCCTCGCCGAGAACGGCAAGAAGCCGGGCGTGGTGACCACCGCCTCGGGCCTGCAGTACCAGGTCATCACCGAAGGCAAGGGTCCGAAGCCGAAGGCCTCCGACTCGGTGAAGGTGCACTACGTCGGTACGCTGCTGGACGGCACCAAGTTCGACAGCTCGTACGATCGCAAGGAACCGGCGCAGTTCGTGCTGAACTCGGTCGTGCCGGGCTGGACCGAAGCGCTGCAGCTGATGCCGGTGGGCAGCAAGTACAAGCTGTGGATCCCGGCGAAGCTGGGCTACGGCGAGCAGGGCACCCCGGGCGGCCCGATCCCGCCGAACGCCACCCTGGTGTTCGAGGTCGAGCTGATCGAGATCGTCAAGCCGTAATCGCACGTCTGCGCCCGGGGCATCGCTGTCGGCGGTGTCCCGGGCGCATCGCGTCCGCAGTCGCAACACCCAAGCACAGCACCAGCATCCAGCGAGGCCCGCATGCGCGTCACGATCTTCGGCACCGGCTACGTCGGCCTGGTGACCGGAACCTGCCTGGCCGAGGTCGGCCACCACGTGGTCTGCGTCGACATCGACACGGCCAAGATCGAGGGCCTGCGCAACGGCGTGATCCCGATCTACGAGCCCGGCCTCGAACCGATGGTCAAGGCGAACTTCGCCGAAGGCCGGCTCGAATTCACCACCGACGCCGCGTCGGCGATCGCGCACGGTGACGTGATCTTCATCGCCGTCGGCACGCCGCCCGACGAGGACGGCAGCGCCGACCTGCAGTACGTGCTGGCGGTGGCGAAGACCATCGGGACCCACCTCGCGCGCCCGGCCGTCGTCGTCGACAAGTCGACCGTGCCGGTCGGCACCGCCGACAAGGTGCGCGCGGCGATCGGCGCGGCGCTGGCCGCGCGCGGCGCCGACGTCGTCTGCGACGTGGTGTCGAACCCCGAATTCCTGAAGGAAGGCGCGGCGGTCGAGGACTGCATGCGCCCGGACCGCATCGTGATCGGCGCCGACAGCCCGGCGGCGATCGAGAAGCTCAAGCGCCTGTATGCGCCGTTCAACCGCAACCACGAGCGCATCGTGGTGATGGACGTGCGTTCGGCCGAGCTGACCAAGTACGCCGCCAACGCGATGCTGGCGACCAAGATCAGCTTCATGAACGAAATCGCGAACATCGCCGAGCGCGTGGGCGCGGACATCGAGATGGTGCGCCAGGGCATCGGTTCCGACCCGCGCATCGGCTGGCATTTCATCTACCCGGGCGCCGGCTACGGCGGCTCGTGCTTCCCCAAGGACGTGCAGGCGCTGGCGCGCACCGCGCAGCAGGTCGGCTATCGCGCCGAACTGCTGGACGCGGTGGAGTCGGTGAACCATCGCCAGAAGGAACACCTGTTCGAGCTGATGGTCCGCCACTATGGCGATGCCGGCGCGCTGCGCGGCAAGACCCTCGCGGTGTGGGGCCTCGCGTTCAAGCCGAACACCGACGACATGCGCGAGGCGTCCAGTCGCACGCTGCTGCAACTGCTGTGGGACGCGGGCGCCACCGTGCGCGCGTTCGACCCCGAGGCCGGCCACGAGGCGCGGCGCATCTTCGGCGAGCGCGACGACCTGGTGCTGTGCGAGCAGGCCTCGCAGGCGCTGCAGGGCGCCGACGCGCTGGTCGTGGTGACCGAGTGGAAGCAGTTCCGCAGCCCGGACTTCGCGAAGCTGAAGGCCGCGCTGCGCGACGGCGCCGTGTTCGACGGCCGCAATCTCTACGACCCGGCCGACGTCGAGGCCGCGGGCCTGGCGTACTACGGCATCGGCCGCGGGCGCTCGATCCTCACTTCTACGCGCTGACCTGCCATGGCCGCCGACGACACCGACCTGCACGCACGCATCGTCGAACTGGAAACGCGACTCGCGTTCCAGGAGCAGGCGCAGGTCGAGCTGAGCGACGCCCTGGCCGCGCTGCGCGCCGAGGCCGCGCGCAGCGCCGACCTGCTGCGCCGCGTGCTGGAAGACCTCAAAACCCACCGCGGCGACCTGATGGCCGATCCGGCCAGCGAACCGCCCCCGCCGCACTACTGACGTTGCCGCCGCCATGAGCGACTCCCTCCGCGACCAGTTGCTGGGGCTGGGCTTCAAGCCCGCGCCCAAGCCCGAGAAACCCGCCCGGCCGCCGCAGCCGCCGCAACGCCCGTCCGGCGCCCGCCCGCAGGGCCAGGCGCAGGGCCGTCCGGGCCCGGGCGGCAAACCGCAGCCGCATCGCGGCGGCGCCGCGAAGGGCGCCCCCCCGCACAAGGGCGCACCACAGGCGCAGAAGCCGCGTACCCGCGAAGAGATCGACCTCGCCAAGGCCTACGCCATCCGCGCCCAGCGCGAGAAGGAAGAGCGCATCGAGGCCGAGCGCATCAAGCAGGAAGAAGCGCGCCTGCGCCGCGAGGCCAAGGCGAAGCTCGCCGAGTTCGTGAAGGACAAGGGCCTGAACGACGCCGCGGCCGACATCGCCCGGCATTTCCCCTACGGCGGCAAGATCAAGCGCATCTACGTCAACGCCGAGCAGCTGAAGGCGCTCAACGCCGGCGACCTCGGCGTGGTCCAGCTCGACGGCCGCTACCTGCTGGTGACCGCCGCGGTGCTGGCCGAAGCCGAGGCGATCTTCCCCGCATCGATTGCGCTGAAGGTCGACCCGAACGCAACCGCCGAAGAGGATCCGTACGCCGATCCGAAGTACCAGGTGCCGGACGATCTGGTGTGGTGACGCCGCGCTGATCGGCGTGGGTCGCGCTGTCGAAGCGGGCTAGAACAACTCGTCCACCGGCGTGTTCAGCAGTGCCTTCGTGCGCCCGGCGATGCGACGCAGGCGGGAGACGCCCAGATCGCGGATCAGCCGGTGCGCGACGTGCGGCAGCGGTGAGGCGGCGATGTCGTGCGGCGAGACGTTCTTGCCGGTGACGCCGGGCAGCAGGTCCACGCCGGCCGCGGCGTAGCAGTGCCGCACCATCGCCGAACAGTACAAGGCGCCTTCCTTCGACAGCAGGTTGTCGCGCTGGCGCAGGCGGGTGCTGTGCATCGCCAGCAGCGTGCCGACCAGTTCGCTCAGCGAGTAGTGGTGCAGGCCCGACAGCAGGTCGAGCGCGGCGGTCACCACCCGCTGTGTCTGCTCCGGCGTCAGGCCGAAGTCGAGCACCGCGATGTTCGGGAACGCCTCGGCGTCGTGATAGCGCGACAGCCGGTTCTCCTGCACGCCCAGCCGCATCTGCCGGGTGCGCAGGTCGAGGTCGGATTCGATCACCCACCAGTGGCCGTCGCTGCGTTGTTCGCCGAACAGGAACGCGTGCGACCACAGGCTGCGGTGGCCGTCGGCGGTGAGCGGCGCCTGCGCCTTGCGGATGAGCTTGCTGATCCACTCGTCTCCGGTGCACAGGCCGATGCGGCCCGGTGCCGCGTGCTTCAGCAGGAAGGCTTCGTTGCCGCGGTCGTCGTCGGCGGTCTCGGGTTCGCTCATGCGCGCTGTCGCTCGGGGAGGTCGGTGTCGGTTGCGGCACGCATGCCGTCGATGGCGGCGCGGATCAGCCGGGCGGTCTCGTCGGGGTGTTCCATCGGGAACAGGTGGCTGCCGTCGATCCACGCGAGTCGCGAGCCGACGGCCGCGCGGGTGGGGGCGAGGCCGACGTTGCGCAGCTCGCGCGAGCGGCGGCCGCCGATGAAGGCGATCGGCACGCGCAGGCGCGCGGCCGCGGCCGCGACCCGCGCCGTGGGCATCGAACGGTAGATGCGGAACTCGATGTCGCGGTCGAACAGCAGTGTGCGGCCGCCGCGGCCGTCGGGCTGCGTGCCGTGCGTGGCGTAGTCGCGCAGCATCCGCGGGTCCCAGCGTGCGAACGCGGGCTTCGCGGCGTAATGGGCGTGCACGGCCTCGGCATCCGGCCAGTGCCGGCGGCGCTGGCGGGTGGCGTCCAGCGGCATGAACAGGCGATCCAGGCCGGTCGCGCGGCCCACGCGCACCGCCGCGGCGCTGACGCCGGCGATGATCGGCGAATCCAGCAGCACGATCCCGGACACCCGCGGATGCAGGCGCTCGGCGGCGAGGACGCTGAGGTAGCCTCCCAGCGAATGCCCGGCCAGCCACAGCCGCTCGCCGGTGTGCGGCAGGGTATCGACGAATTCGACCAGTTCGTCGACCAGGTGCGGCCAGCCCACTGTCGGCGGCCGCGCCGGATCGTGGCCGAAGCGCAGCACGCCGGTGCCCGCGAAGTCGGGGCGCAGCGCGTCCAGCAATTGCCGGTAGACCGGCAGCGGGAAACCGTTGGCGTGGGAGAGGACGAGGGTCTCGGGCACGGCGAGCGGAGCGGGGGGCGCGGGCGGCGCCGTCACTCCGGATCGTAATCCAGATTCGACGCCAGCCAGCGTTCGGCCTGCGCCAGCGACACGCCCTTGCGGCGGGCGTAGTCCTCGACCTGTTCCTTCGACACCCGGCCGACCACGAAGTACTGGCTCTTCGGATGGCTGAAATAGTAGCCCGACACCGCGGCGGTGGGCAGCATCGCGAAGTTCTCGGTCAGCGACATGCCGGCATGCCCCGGCGCGTCCAGCAGCCGGAACAGCGTCGCCTTCTCGCTGTGCTCGGGGCAGGCGGGATAGCCCGGCGCCGGGCGGATGCCGCGGTAGGTCTCGTCGATCAGCGCGTCGTTGTCCAGCGCCTCGTCCGGCGCGTAGCCCCAGAACTCGGTGCGCACGCGCTGGTGCAGGCGTTCGGCGAAGGCCTCGGCCAGGCGGTCGGCCAGCGCCTTGAGCAGGATCGCGTTGTAGTCGTCGTGGTCGGCCTCGAAGCGCGCCACATGCGCGTCGATGCCGATGCCTGCGGTGACCGCGAACGCGCCGATCCAGTCCTGCCGGCCCGAATCCTGCGGCGCGATGAAGTCGGCGAGGCAGAAGTCCGGGCGGTCCGCCGGCTTGTCGACCTGCTGGCGCAGGAAGTGCAGCGTTTCCTCGCGGCCGTCGACGGTGACGAGGACGTCGTCGCCCACCGCCTGCGCCGGCCACAGCCCGAAAACGCCCTTCGCGGTCAGCCAGCGCTCGTCGACGATGCGCTTCAGCATCGCCTGCGCGTCGCGGTACAGGTCGCGCGCCTGGGGGCCGACGACGGCGTCGTCGAGGATCGCCGGGAACTTGCCGGCGAGTTCCCAGGCGCTGAAGAACGGCGTCCAGTCGATGCAGTCCACCAGTTCCTGCATCGGGTAGTCGTCGAACGCGGTCACGCCCGGCGTGCGCGGCGCGGGCGGCACGTAGTCGTCCCAGCCGCCGTCGAAGCGCTGGCCGCGGGCCTTCTCCAGCGACACCAGCCGCTTGCCGTCGCCCTTGTTGCGATGGCGCGCGCGGATCTCGGCGAAGTCGCCGTCGTTGGCGGCGACGAAGGGCGTGCGCAGGTCGGGCGAGATCAGCGACTGGGCCACGCCGACCGCACGCGAGGCGTCCTTCACCCACACCGTCGGCGCCTGGTAATGCGGGTCGATCTTCAGCGCAGTGTGCGCGCGCGACGTCGTGGCGCCGCCGATCAGCAGCGGCGTGGCGAAGCCCTGGCGCTGCAGTTCGCGGGCGACGTGGCTCATCTCCTCCAGCGACGGCGTGATCAGGCCGGAGAGGCCGATCAGGTCGGCGTTCTCTTCCTTCGCACGGTCGAGGATGGTCTGCGCCGGCACCATCACGCCGAGATCGACCACGTCGAAGTTGTTGCAGGCCAGCACCACGCCGACGATGTTCTTGCCGATGTCGTGCACGTCGCCCTTCACCGTCGCCAGCACGATCTTGCCGTTGGACTTGCCGGCGTCGCCGGTGCGCGCCTTCTCGGCCTCGATCCACGGCAGCAGCCAGGCCACGGCCTTCTTCATCACCCGCGCCGACTTCACCACCTGCGGCAGGAACATGCGGCCGGCGCCGAACAGGTCGCCGACCACGTTCATGCCGTCCATCAGCGGGCCTTCGATCACGTCCAGCGGACGCGACGCGGCGAGGCGCGCTTCCTCGGTGTCGATGTCGATGTACTGGTCGATGCCGTGCACCAGCGCGTGGGTCAGGCGCTCACGCACCGGCTTGTTGCGCCAGGCGAGATCCTCGACCTTCTTTTCGCCCTTCTTGCCCTTGAACCGGTCGGCGATGGCGAGCAGGCGTTCGGTGCCGTCGGCGCGACGGTTCAGCACCACGTCCTCGACGCGTTCGCGCAGTTCGGGGTCGAGATCGTCGTACAGCGGCAGCGCGCCGGCGTTGACGATGCCCATGTCCATGCCCGCGCGGATCGCGTGGTACAGGAACACGACGTGGATCGCCTGGCGCACCGGCTCGTTGCCGCGGAACGAGAACGACACGTTGGACACGCCGCCGGAGACGTGGCTCAGCGGGAAGCGCTTCTTCAGTTCGCGCGTGGCCTCGATGAAGTCCACGGCGTAGCGGTCGTGCTCCTCGATGCCGGTGGCGATCGCGAACACGTTCGGGTCGAAGATGATGTCCTCGGGCGGGAAGCCGATCGTCTCGGTCAGCAGGCGATACGCGCGGCTGCAGATCTCGACCTTGCGCTCGCAGGTGTCGGCCTGGCCCTGCTCGTCGAACGCCATCACCACCACCGCGGCGCCGTAGCGGCGCACCAGCCGAGCCTGGCGGAGGAATTCGGCCTCGCCTTCCTTCATCGAGATCGAGTTGACGATGCCCTTGCCCTGCAGGCATTTCAGGCCGGCCTCGATGACGCTGAACTTCGAGCTGTCGACCATCACCGGGATGCGGGCGATGTCGGGCTCGGCGGCGATCAGGTTGAGGAACTCGACCATCGCCTTCTCGGAATCCAGCATGCCCTCGTCCATGTTGACGTCGAGCACCTGGGCGCCGTTCTCCACCTGCTGGCGCGCCACCACGACGGCCTCGTCGAGGCGACCTTCGAGGATGAGCTTCTTGAACTGCGCCGAGCCGGTGACGTTGGTGCGCTCGCCGACGTTGACGAAGTTCGTCTGCGGCGTGATCACCAGCGGTTCGAGGCCGCTGAGGCGGGTGAAGCGGGGGAGGGAAGCGATTGCGTCGTCCATGCGCTGCGCGTTCATGCGGCTTCGGCACCGGTGTCGGGGAGGGCGCGCGGCGGCAGGCCGGCCATGGCCTGGCCCATCGCGCGGATGTGCTCGGGCGTGGTGCCGCAGCAGCCGCCCACGAGATTGACCAGACCGGACGCGGCGAATTCGCGCAGCACCGCGGCCATGTCCTCGGGCGTCTCGTCGTAGCCGCCGAAGGCGTTGGGCAGGCCGGCGTTCGGATGCGTGCTCACGTACGCGTCGGCGACCTGCGCCAGCACGTCGACGTGGGCGCGCAGGTCCTTCGCGCCGAGCGCGCAGTTCAGGCCGATCGCCAGCGGCCGCGCGTGGCGCAGTGAGTACCAGAACGCCTCGGCGGTCTGCCCGGACAGCGTGCGCCCGGAGGCATCGGTGATCGTGCCGGAGATCATCACCGGCAGCCGCTCGCCGCGGGCCTCGAACGCTTCCTCGATCGCGAACAGCGCGGCCTTGGCGTTGAGCGTGTCGAACACGGTCTCGACCATGAGGATGTCGGCGCCGCCGTCGATCAGGCCGTCGGCGGCCTCGCGGTAGGCGACGCGCAGTTCGTCGAACGAGATCGCGCGGAAGCCGGGGCGATTCACGTCCGGGCTGATCGACGCGGTGCGGCTGGTCGGGCCGAGCACGCCGATGACGTAGCGCGGCTTCGACGGATCCTTCGCCTCGGCGGCGTCGCAGGCCTCGCGGGCGAGGCGGGCGCCGGTTTCGTTCAACTCGCGCGCGAGATGCTCCAGGCCGTAGTCGGCCAGCGAGATCGTGGTCGAGTTGAAGGTGTTGGTCTCGATCAGGTCCGAGCCGGCGTCGAGGTAGGCGTCGTGGATGCCGCGGATGATCTCCGGGCGGGTCAGTGACAGTAGGTCGTTGTTGCCCTTCTGGTCGCGGCTGCAGCCGCAGCCCGGGCCATGCGCGTGGTCCGCGGCGGCCTGGGCGTCGAAGCCGTCGGCGAAACGGGTGCCGCGGTAATCGGCTTCCTGCAACTCGTGGCGCTGGATCATCGTGCCCATCGCGCCGTCGAGCAGCAGGATGCGGCGGCGGAGGTCGGCTTCGAGCCGGGCGACGCGCGCCGGGGCGCGCCAGGGCAAAGTCTTCATGGTTTCCTCCCGATCAGCGCGATGACCTCGAAGTGCGGCGGTCGCTTCTCGCGCGTGACGGTTTCCGTGGTGGCGATCTCCAGCCCGGCCTTCTCCATGAACTTGCGCAGTTCGCGGTCGGTGAAGCCCAGGTTGACGTGTCCGTAGGCCTCGACCGCGGCGCGATGCTCGTGCCGGGCGAGGCTGCTCAGCAGCAGTCGGCCGCTCGGGCGCAGCACGCGCGCGGCTTCGGCGACGGCCACCGCCGGGCGGCTGGCGTAGGTGAGGGCGTGCATCAGCACGACCAGATCGAAGTGGCCGTCCTCGAATGGCAGCGCGTGCATGTCGCCCTCGCGCACGGCCACGTGCTCGAACCGGCGCAGGCGGTCGCTGGCGGCGGCGACCACGCGGGCGCTGGCGTCGACGCAAACGTATTCCTGCGAGTGCGGGGCCAGCAGTTCGGCCAGCACGCCGTCGCCCGAGGCGATGTCCAGTACCCGGCCCGGGGCCAGCAGCGGCAGCGCCGAGCGCGCCAGCGCCTCCCAGGTACGGCCGGGGGAGTAGTGCCGTTCCATGTCGCCTGCCACGCTGTCGGCCCAGTTGGCGTCGGCGGCGCGGGCAGCGAGCACGCCGGGGATGCGTTCCTCGTCCTGGCGCAGCAGCGGGTCGTCGCTGCCTTCGCGCAGGGTGCGCCACAGCGCGCGCTGGGGCTCGTCCAGGCCGGTGTCCTCGAAGCGGTAGTAGGCCGAGACGCCGGCGCGGCGATCGCGCACCAGCCCGGCGTCCTTCAGTCGCGCCAGATGGGTCGAGACGCGCGGCTGGGCCAGCCGGGTGATCGACGACAGCTCGGCCACGGTCAGTTCCTCACGTTCGAGCAGCGCCAGCAGGCGGACGCGGGTGGCGTCCGCCAGCACCTTCAAGCGGGCCGACCAGGCTTCGAGATCCATCGTGCAGGCCTCATATCTCAATATCGCGATACAAAGATGATTGTCCGCCCCCGGGCGGGCCGCGGTCAAGCCTGCGTTGCCGGTGCTGGGGTTGGACGAAGCCCGCGGCTACAATGCTGGTTTCGATTTCATCGACGAGGACGCGCCCGTGGATTTCCGCTTCACCGAAGAGCAGTTGATGATTCAGGACGTCGCCCGGCGCATCGCGCAGGAGAAGATCGCGCCCAGCGCCGAGCACCACGACCGGACCGGCGAATTCCCGCTCGAGAACATCCGCACCCTGGGCGAAAACGGCCTGATGGGCATCGAGGTGCCGGCCGAATACGGTGGCGCCGGCATGGACCCGGTCAGCTACGTGCTGGCCATGATCGAGATCGCCGAGGCCGACTGCGCGCACTCGACCATCGTGTCGGTCAACAACTCGCTGTTCTGCAACGGCATCCTGAAGTTCGGCACCGAGGCGCAGAAGCAGCTGTACGTGCGCGCCATCGCCGAAGGCCGCGAGATCGGCGCCTTCGCGCTGACCGAGCCGCAGTCCGGCTCCGACGCCACCGCGATGCGCTGCAAGGCAGTGAAGCAGGCCGACGGCACCTATCTCATCAACGGCAAGAAGAGCTGGATCACCTCCGGCCCGGTCGCCAAGTACATCATCCTGTTCGCCATGACCGACCCGTCCAAGGGCGCGAAGGGCATCACCGCGTTCATGGTCGACACCGCCAAGCCGGGCTTCCACCGCGGCAAGACCGAACCCAAGCTCGGCATCCGCGCTTCGGCCACCTGCGAGATCGAGTTCCAGGATTACGTCGCCACCGCCGACGAAGTGGTGGGCGTGGAAGGCGAGGGCTTCAAGATCGCCATGGGCGTGCTGGACGCGGGCCGCATCGGCATCGCCTCGCAGGCCGTGGGCCTGGCCAAGGCCGCCTACAAGGCCGCGGTGGCCTATGCCAAGGAGCGCAAGAGCTTCGGCCAGCCCATCGGCAGCTTCCAGATGATCCAGGCCAAGATCGCCGACATGAAGTGCCGTCTCGACGCGGCCGAGATCCTGACCCTGCGTGCGGCGTGGGCCAAGGCGCAGACCGACCGCAACGGCGGCCGTTTCAGCACCGAGGCCTCGGTCGCCAAGCTGACGGCGTCCGAAGCCGCGATGTTCATCACCCACCAGGCGCTGCAGATCCACGGCGGCATGGGCTATTCCAAGGAAATGCCGCTGGAGCGCTACTTCCGCGACGCCAAGATCACCGAGATCTACGAAGGCACCAGCGAGATCCAGCGCCTGGTGATCGCCCGCAACGAGACCGGGCTGCGCTGATGACCCTGCGGCCCGGTGCCGCCGTTCCGCTCCGGCAGGCCGCGCCCCGCGGCCGGCGCCGGCGCGGCGGGCGCCCGGGCCGTGTCCCCGTTCCAACGTCCCCCACGACGTCCCCGGACGCCGGCGCCCCCGTGCGACCTGCGTCCGCCCGCTCCGCCACCGGAACGCGCCCGTCCCCGGCGCACCACGGACCGCCTCTGACATGACCAAGAAAACCTCCGCCGCCGGCGCGCAGAAAGCTGCCCGCTCTCCCGCCCGTCCTTCCGCCGGTGCCCGCCAGGGCCGCTCCCCGCAGGGGCTGCTGGCGCCGATCCTCGATGCCGTCCGCCACCGCGCCGGCAAGGGCCGGCAGGACGCCGCCGCCGACTTCGCCGCCGCGTTCTACCAGCGCCTGAGCGAGGACGAACTGCCGGCGCATTCCGCCGATGCTTGGGCGGCGCTCGCCGACGACATCCTCGAATTCGTGCGCCAGCGCAAGCCGGGCACCGCCAACGTGCGCCTGTTCAACCCGACCGCGGCGAAGCACGGCTGGGAGTCGCCGCATACCGTGCTGCAGATCGTCAACGACGACATGCCGTTCCTCGTCGACTCGGTGACGATGGCGCTGGCCGAACGCGGCATCGGCGTGCACGTGCTGGGCCATCCGATCGTGAAGCTGCAGCGCGACAAGGCCGGCCGCCTCACCGGCGTGGGCGAGGGCCATGCCGAATCGATCATGAGCCTGGAGATCGACCGCCAGTCGGCGTCCGATGCCGCCGAGATCGAGATCGCGATCCGCGGCGTGCTCGCCGACGTGCGCACGATCGTCGAGGACTGGCCGACGATGCGCGAGCGCATGCTCGCCATCACCGAGGACCTGGGCAAGCGGCCGATGCCGATCGGCGATGCCGCGCGTGCCGAGGCGCAGGAATTCCTGCGCTGGGCCGCCGCCGACCACTTCACCTTCCTCGGCTACCGCGAATACCGCGTGAAGAAGCAGGGTGGCGAGGATGTGCTGGCCGCCGACGTGAAGACCGGCCTCGGTCTGCTGCGTACCCAGGACGCCGGCAAGCCGCGTCCGCTCGGCACGCTCGCCGCGCACGACATGCAGCAGTCGGGCCAGCTCGACGCGTTGATCCTCACCAAGACCAACGCCCGCGCCACCGTGCATCGTCCGGGCTACATGGACTACATCGGCGTGCTGAGCTTCGACGCCGACGGCCGCCCGGTCGCGGAGCAGCGCTTCATCGGCCTCTACACATCCGGCGCCTACACCCGTCGCCCGTGGGAAATTCCGCTGGTGCGCGAGCGCCACGACCAGGTCATGGCGCGCTCCGGCCTGTCGATCAACAGCCACAGCGGCAAGGCGCTGCGCCACATCCTCGAGAAGCTGCCGCGCGACGAACTGTTCCAGGCCAGCGAGGCCGAGCTGTTCGCGCTCGCCACCGGCGTGCTCAACCTGCAGGAGCGCGTGCGCAGCCGGCTGTTCCTGCGCCACGACCGCTACGGCCGTTTCTACTCGGTGCTGGCCTACATCCCGCGCGATCGCTACAACACCGAGATGCGTCTGCGCATCGAGACGATGCTGAAGGACGTGATGCATTCCGATCGCGTCGACTCCACGATCCAGCTCGGCGATTCGCCGCTCGCGCAGCTGCACATGCTGGTGCGCCCGCGCAAGGGCGAGACCGTCGACGTCGATTCCGCGCGGCTCAACGCGCACCTCGCCGGCATCGTCCGCAACTGGCAGGACAGCCTGCGCGAACAGCTGGTGACGCGCCACGGCGAAGAACGCGGCCTCGCGCTCGCCAACGGTTTCGGCCGCGCGCTGCCGGCGGGCTACATCGAGAAGGCCTCGGTCGCGATCGCCGCCGACGACGTCGCGCAACTGTCCGCGCTCACGCCCGAGCACGACCTCAGCCTCAGCCTCTACCGCGATCCCGACGGCGGCCTGCGCTTCAAGTTCTACCGCCTCAACGACGACATTCCGCTGTCCGATGCGCTGCCGATGATGGAGAACATGGGTCTGCGCGTGATCGCCGAGCATCCGTTCCGGATCGAATCCGCCGGCACCGTCGCCTACATCCAGGATTTCGAGGTCGAGGCCGCGCACGGCGATGTCGACGTCGCCGGCCTCGACGAAACCTTCGAGGACGCGTTCGGCCAGATCTGGCGCGGCAATGCCGAGAACGACGGCTTCAACCGCCTGATCCTGGCGGCGAACCTGTCGTGGAAGCAGGTGTCGATGCTGCGCGCGTACTGCAAGTACCTGCTGCAGCTGGGCGTGCCGTTCTCGCAGAGCTACGTCGAGGAAACCTTCGCGCGTTATCCGATCCTCGCGCGCCTGCTGACCGAGCTGTTCGAGGCGCGCTTCGATCCGGCCACCGGCAGCGAGTCGAAGGCGCAGATCAAGGCGGGCGCGGAAGTGTTCCGCAGCCAGCTGACCGCGCTCGCCGGCGGCGACGCCGCGGTGCTGTCGGCGGTGGAGCCGGTGATCGCCGCGCGCGCCGCCAAGCGCGAGGCGCAGCTGGACGCGACCCGCGCCGCGATCACCGCGCTGCTCGATCGCGTCTCCAGCCTCGACGAGGACCGCATCCTGCGCAGCTTCGTCGGCGCGATCGAGGCCACGCTGCGTACCAACTACTACATCACCTACCGCAGCGGTCGCTACCAGGACGGCCTGCGCGCCGACGGCGGCCCGGCCGACTACCTCAGCTTCAAGTTCGATTCGTCGAAGGTGCCCGACCTGCCGAAGCCGCGTCCGTTCCGCGAGATCTTCGTCTGCGGCCCGCGTGTCGAGGGCGTGCACCTGCGCTTCGGCCCGGTCGCGCGCGGCGGCCTGCGCTGGTCGGATCGCCGCGAGGATTTCCGCACCGAAGTGCTGGGCCTGGTGAAGGCGCAGATGGTGAAGAACACCGTGATCGTGCCGGTCGGCTCGAAGGGCGGCTTCTTCTGCAAGCAGTTGCCCGACGCGGCGACGAATCGCGACGCGTGGTTCGCCGAGGGCGTGGCCTGCTACAAGCGCTTCATCAACGGCCTGCTCGACATCACCGACAACATCGCCAACGACGGCCGCATCGTGCCGCCGGACGAAGTGGTGCGCCACGACGGCGACGACCCGTATCTCGTCGTCGCCGCGGACAAGGGCACGGCCACGTTCTCCGACATCGCCAACGGCATCGCGCGTTCGCACGGCTTCTGGCTGGACGACGCCTTCGCCTCCGGCGGTTCGGTCGGCTACGACCACAAGGGCATGGGCATCACCGCCCGCGGCGGCTGGGAGTCGGTCAAGCGTCACTTCCGCGCGATGGGCCGCGATTCGCAGACGGCCGACTTCACCTGCGTCGGCATCGGCGACATGTCGGGCGACGTGTTCGGCAACGGCATGCTGCTGTCGGAACACATCCGCCTGCTGGCCGCGTTCGACCACCGCCACATCTTCCTCGACCCGAACCCGGATGCCGCGCGTTCGTTCAAGGAACGCGACCGACTGTTCAAGCTGCCGCGTTCGAGCTGGGACGACTACGACAAGGCGCTGATCAGCAAGGGCGGCGGCGTGTACCCGCGTTCGGCCAAGGCGATCCCGCTGTCGGCGGAGACGAAGGCCGCACTCGGCATCGCCACCGATGCGACGTCGATGAGCCCGATGGAGCTGATGAACGCGATCCTGAAGGCGCCGGTCGACCTGCTGTGGAACGGCGGCATCGGTACCTACGTGAAGGCGTCGAGCGAAACCCACGCCGACGTTGGCGATCGCGCCAACAACGGCCTGCGCGTCAACGGCAACGAACTGCGCTGCAAGGTGGTGGGCGAGGGCGGCAACCTCGGCCTGACCCAGCTCGGCCGCGTCGAGGCCGCGCTGTCGTCGGGCGTGCTGCTCAACACCGACTTCATCGACAACTCGGCGGGCGTGGACACCTCGGACCACGAGGTCAACATCAAGATCCTGCTCAACGGCGAGGTCCGCAAGAAGAAGCTGACCATGCCCGAGCGCAACACGCTGCTCGCGGCGATGACCGACGAAGTCGCCGGCCTGGTGCTCAACGACAACTACCGCCAGAACCAGGCGTTGAGCCTGATGCAGCGGATGAGCCTGACCCGCCTGGGCTCGAAGCAGCACTTCATCCGCACGCTCGAGTCGCAGGGCCTGCTCGATCGCCAGATCGAATTCCTGCCGTCCGACACCGAGATCGCCGATCGCAAGGCGCGCGGCCTGGGCCTGACCCGCTCCGAGCTGTCGGTGCTGCTGTCGTACGCGAAGCTGGTGGCGTACCAGCAACTGCTCGACTCGGACGTGCCGGAAGACCCGTACCTGTCGAAGGAACTGGTCCGCTACTTCCCGCAGCCGCTGCAGAAGAAGTATGCGAAGGCGATGGAGCAGCACCGCCTGAAGCGCGAGATCATCGCCACCGCGGTCACCAACTCCACGATCAACCGCATGGGCGCGACGTTCCTGCTGCGGATGACCGAGGACACTGGCCGCACGCCGGCCGAGGTCGCGAAGGCGTTCACCATCACCCGCGAGACGCTGGATGCGCGCGACCTGTGGGTGCAGATCGACGCACTCGACGGCAAGGTGCCGGAGTCGGTGCAGGTCGATGCGTTGCAGGTCATCTGGACGCTGCAGCGCTCGATGACACGCTGGCTGCTGTCGCGGCCGGGTCCGATCCCGGGCATCACCGCGGCGGTCGAGCGCTACCACGACGGCTTCCGCGAAGTGCGTGCGGGCAAGGACATCCTGCCGGCCGCGATGCGCCCCGCCTACGATGCGTCCTACGCCGACTGGAAGGCGAAGGGCCTGCCCGAAGCGCTGGCGAAGCAGCTGGCGGCGCTGCCGTACCTCGAATGGTGCTGCGACATCATCGAAGTGGCGCGCGCGCGCAAGCTCAAGGCCGTCGACGTGGCGAAGGCGCATTTCCGCCTCGGCGAAGCGCTGCAACTGCCGTGGCTGTACCAGCAGATCGACGCGCTGCCGGTCGATGGCCGCTGGCACGCGGTCGCGCGCGGCTCGTTGCGCGACGAACTCGCGGCGCAGCAGCGCCAGCTGACGATGCAGGTGCTGGAAGCGCCCGGCGCGCACGCCGACGCGAAGCTGACGCACTGGATCGGCCGCGACGATGCCGCCCTGCGCTTCACCCTCGGCATGCTGTCGGAACTCGCTGCGCAGAAGTCGCTGGACTACCCGACGGCGTCGGTCGCGGTTCGCCGGCTGTCGATGCTGTCGCAGGCCGACTGAGCCACGCTGCCTGGAAACGAAAAAGACCGGCCGCTCGCGCGGCCGGTCTTTTTTTGTCGCGTGAGTTCGTTGCCGGATCAGGAACCGCGTGCCAGCACCACCAGGCGATCGTAGGCGCCGTTGAAGGTGTTCTGGTCGCCCGGGAACGTGCCGGAATCGGCGAACTGCCAGAAGGTGTAATAGCTCCACGCGTACGGCAGCGTGCCGACGCTCGTGGAATAGCGCGCGACCCACAGCGGGCTGGTTGCGCTGAAGTTGCCGGCCGTGCCCACGCAGGTCGACCACCAGCTGGTGCTGGTGTAGATCACCGGATAGCGACCGGTGCGGGTCTTGTAGCGGCTGCTGAAGGACGAGATCCACGCCGCCATGCCGCTCTTGCTCAGGCCGTAGCAGGTGGCGCCGTACGGGTTGTATTCCATGTCCAGCGCGCCGGGCAGCGTCTTCCCGTCCGCGGACCAGCCGCCGCCGTGGTTGACGAAGTAGTCGGCCTGCGTGGCGCCGGTCGTGGTGTCCGGACGGGCGAAGTGGTACGACCCACGGATCATGCCGACGTTGTACGAGCCGTTGTACTGCTGGGTGAAATACGGATTGGTGTAGTACGTGCCTTCGGTCGCCTTCACGTAGGCGAAACGCGCGCCGTTGTTGTAGGCCGCGGACCAGTTCACGTTGCCCTGGTAGCCGCTGACGTCCATGCCGGCGACCGAGCCGACCTTCGCGATCGACGGCGTCACGCCGTGGCGGGCGAGCAGCGGGACTTCGCGCAGGCGGATCTGCGAGCCCATCGGATGGTCGTTGGCGACGATGTAGGTCGCGACGGCGGTCGGGATCTCGGGATTGAGCTTGTCCAGCCAGTCGGCTTCGACGCCCGGCGCGGGCGCGGCTTCGGCAGACGCCTGAGGGCTTTCGTACGACGCGCGCGGCGCCTGCCGCGGGGCGGCCGTGGCGGTGGCGAGGGTCAGGGCGGCGAGGGCGACGAACAGGGTCGTGCGCGCCGTGGCGACGCGCGACGAGGGGTGTTGCGACATGCGGTATTCCTCCATGAAGACATCAGGGGCCGACGCCTGCTAGGGAGGTCGTCGGCGGGTATCGTTGCGGGATGCGCGCCGGGAGGGAGTCCGTGGGGTGCCGGGGCGCCCTCGGAAGATAGGGGACAGTTGTCCTTCGGTTCCGTGACGGAAACCGCTTTCCGGATGAGAGGAAAGGCCGGATGTTCTCGATAACAACGCCGGTCACGTTTCGCGGGGGTGCGAGAGAAGGCGCCGAGGCTCTGAGAGGCTTGGTCGTGCGGTTGCATGCGGGGCGTGCCGGCGTCGCGTGAGCGTCGCCGGCAGGACGCGATCAGGGCTGCAAGGGCTGCCTCAGCGCGGGTCGAACGGCACCTTCTTCGTGGTTTCCAGGTAGGCGAGGCAGATCGTTCTCGTATGCAGCACCTCGCCTTCGTACCAGACGTCGATCCGCCACCTCGCGCATCTGTCGACCGTGACCGGGATCGCGGCCGCGGTCGATTCGTGCGAAAAACCTTCCGCGCTGAGCACCATGTCCGCCGGCGCGCCGTTGTGGACCAGGAAGTCCTTCATCACGAAGGCGCGGCCGGACCACGCTGCTTCCTGGAAGGCCGGTTCGGACATCGAGACCGTGAAGGCATCCTGCACGGCCAGCCATTCCTCGTCGGGCATCTCCTGCGCGGACGACGCGAACGGGAACGCGAACAGTGCGGCGGGCAGGGCGAACGCCATGAGCATGCGCTGCAACATCATCCATCTCCTTATGTCGTGATTGCGAGGGCGGCGGCGGCGGCGGCGGCCGCCGGGCCTGCGTCCGGTGGTCGACCTTCCCGTCGAAACCCGCATGTGATCGCGGGTCATGCCGCCGGCGTGCGTGCGGAGAACCGCGACGCATGCGCTTCGACGTTACGCCGCCGGCGCCGCATGTGGCGTGATGATGATTCCAGTATATTTCCCGCATCACGGACACGCGGACGACTTCCGGAGCGCTCGATGCCTGCCGCACGCAAGATCGCCTTTCTCGCCAGTCCCATCCCCGATGCCCAGGCCGTGCGTGCCGCGCTCGTCGAGCGCCACGGACACCACGCCCCCGAAGAAGCCGACGTGCTCTGTGCGCTCGGCGGCGACGGCTTCATGCTGCAGACGCTGCATCGCCTCGGTGGGCTCGGGCGGCCGGTGTACGGCATGAAGCTCGGCACCGTCGGCTTCCTGATGAACCAGTACGGCGACGACGACCTGCTCGCGCGCCTCGACGCCGCCGAACCCGCGGTGCTGCGCCCGCTGGAGATGCACGCGCATACCGAATCGGGTGCGACGGTCGTGTCGCTGGCGTACAACGAGGTGTCGCTGCTGCGCCAGACGCGGCAGGCGGCGCACATCGGCATCGAACTCAACGGCCGCAACCGCCTCGACGAACTGATCTGCGACGGCGTGATGGTCGCCACCTCCGCGGGCAGCACCGCCTACAACTATTCCGCCGGCGGCCCGATCCTGCCGCTGGGCAGCGGTGTGGTCGCGCTGACCCCGATCGCGCCGTTCCGGCCGCGGCGCTGGCGCGGCGCGCTGCTGAAAGCCGACACCGAAGTGCGCTTCCGCGTGCTCGATCCCTACAAGCGCCCGGTCAGCGCCACCGCCGACTCGCACGAAGTCCGCGACGTGGTCGAGGTCGCCGTGCGCGAATCCCGCGACCGCACCGTGACCCTGCTGTTCGACCCCGAGCACAACCTCGAAGAACGGATCCTCAGCGAGCAGTTCGTGGCGTGAACGCGGTCGTTGCAACGGCGCGGGGGCTCGCATGAATCGGCATGCCTTCGCCGCGATGCTGTTGTCCCTGATCGCATTCCCGGCAGGCGCGACGAGCGCGCTCTACACGGATGGCCTGCCGGTCGAGGTCGGTCTGGTGGGCGGCGACTTCAGCCCGGCGTTCGAAGGCACCATCGAGGCGGACTTCGTCGGCAACACGGGGCGCAGGGCGTTGCCACCCGGGACGTACCGCATGCAGGACTATCGCTACCGCAATCGCTTCCTCCTGCGCTTCGACAAGCCGGAAGCGCAGGCCGGCGGACCACCTTCGTTCACACTCGAGGTCTGTGGCAATCGCGCGGTCATGACGATCGATGGCAAGCGCCACGTCGGCTGCTTCGCATGGGACGACGACGGCGGTGGCTGCAACGGCCATCCTCCGTCGAAGCCGGTCGAGACGACGGGCTGCCGGGTGCCGTGATCACGCGACGCAGTCGTCCGCGGGCCACGTGATCCTGCGGTGCCATCACCGCTGCCGATGCGCCCGGGACGCCTCGCGCGATGCGCGACGGGGCGTCTGTCGCGGCCACAGCAGGCCCTCGCCGCAGTACACGAGCACGGGCCAGGGAATGTCGGAGAGCAGGACGGCTTCGACCTCGTGGTGGCCGGCTTCCGGCGTCCACTCGGGCGGCATCGCGAACGCGATGTCCCAACCGTTCGGATCGGAACGCAGCGTGAGGGTGCCTTGCCGCGCCTCGTCGCCGTCGGAATCCTTGTGCAGGACAAGCGTCGCGGGCACGCGTCGGCCGCGACGTGTCCCCGCGGCCGCATTGCGCAGATGCGCTCCCGATGTCCATGCCGCGAAGGCGACCAGCACCGCACAACTGCCCGCGAACAAGTACAGGACTTCCAGTGTCTGGTCTCCCGCGTAGTGGAAACCGGCGAATGCCGCCGCCGCGACCAGCAGCGCGCCGGGCAGCAAACCGGCAAGCATGCGCGACTCGCCGATGCGGCGCAGCATGCGTTCATGCTCGGCGTGTGTCGCGGCGCGGTGCGCCATGGTCGTCCCGGCTGGAAAGGGTTCCAGAGCGTAGCGCAGGTCGCAGCCCGCGAGACGCGTTTCGGGCAGACTGTCGCCATGAACGCCGCCGACGTCTCCGATCCCCTCGTCATCGCCATCTCCTCCCGGGCGCTGTTCGACCTGGAGGAGGGCCACGCGCTGTTCGAGGCGCAGGGCGTCGACGCCTACGCCGATTTCCAGCGCAGCCGCGAGGACGAACTGCTCGCGCCAGGCATCGCCTTCCCGCTGGTGCGCAAGCTGCTCGCGCTCAACCGCGACGCACCGAAGGACGCGCCGCGGGTCGAGGTGATCCTGCTGTCGCGCAATTCCTCGGACACCGGCCTGCGCGTGTTCAACGCGATCCAGCACCACGGCCTGGACATCCGCCGTGCGACCTTCACCTCGGGCGCGCCGACGTGGCCGTACGTCAAGCCGTTCGGCGCGCACCTGTTCCTGTCCGCCGATGCCGAATCGGTGCAGCGCGCGCTGGAACACGGCATCGCCGCGGCGACGCTGCTGCCGTCGCGGTCGGTCGCGCCGACGAACCAGCCGGGCGGCGACGCCGGCGACGAACGCATCCGCATCGCCTTCGACGGCGACGCCGTGCTGTTCAGCGACGAGAGCGAGCGGGTCTCGCGCGAGGGCGGGTTGGAGGCATTCGCGCGCCACGAGCGCGAACGCGCGCACGAACCGCTGTCGGGCGGACCGTTCCGCGGGTTCCTCGACGCGCTGCACCGATTGCAGTCGGCCTATCCGGTCGAACGCTGCCCGATCCGCACCGCGCTGGTCACCGCGCGTTCGGCACCGGCGCACGAGCGGGTGATCCGCACGCTGCGCGAATGGGGCATCCGCCTCGACGAGGCGCTGTTCCTCGGCGGCCGGCCGAAGGGGCCGTTCCTGCAGGCGTTCGGCGCCGACATCTTCTTCGACGATTCGCCGCACAACATCGATTCCGCGCGCGAGCACGTCGCCGCAGGGCACGTGCCGCATGGCGTGATGAATCGCTGAGCGTTCGCGGTTCTGGTACGCACCCGGCCGTCATCTTCGCGAAAGCGAGGACCCACGCTTCGGCTGCGGTCACACATGGGGCCGCGCTTGCGCTGGGATGACCGCCGTTCTTCATGCGCTTCCCGGAAACGACAAGGGGCCTTGCGGCCCCTTGTCGTTCCTGCGGCTTGCGACGCGATCAGCGGGCGCGGCCCGCGCTCTCGCGGCTTTCCAACGGCGCCATGCGCGACTGGTCGTTCAGTTCCAGCTGGCGCACTTCGAACGGCGCGCCGTAGCCGGCCGGCAGGTGGCTGCGCTCGAATTGCAGCACCAGCATGCCGTTGCCGCGCTTCATCCACGCGGCGCTGTGCGCTTCGGAGACCGGACGCATGACGCCGTCGGGCGCGGTGGCGAACAGCGTGCCGCGGGCCTCGTAGCGGCCTTCGGATGCGGCCTGCACCGGCAGCGCCATCCGCATCGTCTTCGCGTTGAACGCGAACACGCCGTTGAAACGGGCGGTGGGCGCGGACACGGCGAACGCGGTGCGGGCATCGCGCTGGATGCCGTCGGCGTCGGCGAACACCTGCAGCTCCCACAGGCCCGGCGTGTTGCCGACCTTGTTCGGCAGCTTCACGTCGGCGGTGAGGGCGCCGGCGCCGTCGGCTGCGAGGGCGACCGGCCAGGTGCGGCCGTCGGGGGCGACCAGCAGCGCTTCCGCCTGCAGGTGGCCGCCGCGCTTGCCGGCGTGGCTCATGTCGACGTCGAACCGCAGGCTGTCGCCGGCCAGCGCGCGTGCGCGGTCGGTGCCGGCGCGCAGCACGTCGTTGCTGGCGGGCTCGAACACGTGCACGAGGTAGCTGCCCTGGGCCTTGGGCACGCGCACCGTGTAGGTGCCGGCGCCTTCCTGCACGTCGAGCTTGGCGATCAGGCTGCCGGCCGACACGTCCATGCCGGCCTTGGTCAGCTGTTCGGCCGAGGCGACCTGGGCCAGCTTGGCCGCGCCGCGACCGTCGGACACCTGCAGCTCGTCGCTGCGCAGCGCGCGGGCGCCTTCGGCCGGGCTGATGCGGATCAGGCTGCCCGGGGCGGACATCTTCAGCGCCAGACCCTTGTCGAGCTGGGCGGCATCGACGGTCTGCCAGTATTCCCGGCTCTGGGCCACGAACGGCTGCTGGGCGACGACCGGCTGCGCGGGATCGAGCTTCCACGAGAAGGACACGGGAGCGCGTTCGATCTGCGCCGACGGGGCCGGCAGCGCGACGAGGCGGGAGGGCGACTGGTCGGTCGCGGCCGGCGCGCGCAGGGGCTGGGCGGCCGAGGCGGCGAAGGAGGCGAGGGCCAGCGCGATGGCGATGGAAAGTCTCATGGCGGGGGTCCTCACTGTCCGACGTCCGTGCGGAGAATGGTGTTGAGGTTGAAGCAGGCGCGGCGGCTCTGGTTGTGCGAGAGCGGTTCCACGCCCGCGGTGCGCGAGGTGTCGTAGAACCAGACCGAACCGGCGGCCGACTGGCTGGTGCAGTTCAGGAAGCCGTCCGAGCAGCTGGCCAGCCAGTTCTGGGTGACTTCCAGGCCGACGTTCTCCGTGTAACCGCCGCAGTAGCTGTCGCTGTCGAACGGCGAGGAGTCGACGTCGGTGCCGACCACGCTGCGGAAGGTCTTCGGCAGCGCCGGGCGGCCGCTCGTGCCGTACAGGTTGTTGGTGTTGTAGTAGGCCATCCAGCTGGTCTGCTGCATGCGCACGGCGTCGTTCTGGTAGCCGAGCAGCCAGCCCACGGCGGCCTCGAAGATGTTGCCGTTCATCACCGCATCGGCCAGCGGCGTGCCCGCGGACGACGGCGCCAGCGCGTTGACGCGGACGGTCTTGGCGATGATGTTCGGGTAGCGGCTGTCGTAGGTCGGGTTCGACAGGATCCAGCGCATCACGTTGCCACCGTTGGAGTGGGTGATGACGATCAGGCGGTCGATGCCCTTGGTGTTGATGAAGGTGGTCAGCTGGCCGGCCAGGCAACCGGCGGCGCGGCTGTCCCACATGTACTGGGTGAAGTCGCAGTTGATGACGACGTAGTTCGCCGGGTTCGGCAGGCCGCCGCGCACGGAGTCGACCATGGTCGGCTGCCAGTAGTCGTTGTAGGCGTTGGTCTGGGAGCCGGTGCCGTGGACGAACGCCACGCCGGTCGCAGCGAACGCACACGGTGCCGCCAGAGCGAGCGCGAGCCCGCAGAGGTATTTACGCACTTGGTTGTTCCCCTCGATTGGGTTTCTGGTTCCTTGAAGGCGCAACCCCGGTCGCGCCAGTCCTTGCCTGCCGTCCCGCTGTCGGCGGCATCGAGCCGAGGATACGGGCCCGTATTGACACTGTCATGTCGCGATGCGGCATCTCGTCATGCCGGGATCGCGATGTAATGCTCAGAATTCGAGGTCGAGCGCCGCGCAGAGGTAATCGACGAACGGGCCCATCCCCTGCAGATCCTTCGCCAGCACGGACAGCAGCCTGGGCCCGGTCATGGTGGCATCGTCGATCGCGCGGATCGCGACGTGGTTCTTGCGGCGCAGGTCGTCCAGGTACGGGAAGTCGGCCGGGAAACCGCGCGGCGGGCGCACCAGCATCTCGTCGTCGTCCAGGTCGAAGCGCTTGCGGAACGCCGGCGCATGCGCGGCCGCCGCCCAGCTGCCCGGGTTGTCGACGATGAACTGCCGGATCCGGCGCAGGGTCTCGGGCTCGGGGTGCCACAGGCCGGCGGCGACGAAGCACTGCCCCGGCTGGAGGTGCAGGTAGAACGAGGGGGCCTCGACTTCCCGGTGGCGCTCGTGGAACAGCCGCGCGCCCTGCCAGTTCTTGTACGGCGCCTTGTCGTTGCTGAAGCGGGTGTCTCGATGGATGCGGAACAGCGAGCCGCCGACGGTCTTCGGGTCGGCGCGGTAGTGCTCGCTCACCTCGCGCAGCGGCGCCTGCAGGTCGGTCAGCAGCGCGAGGAACGGCTTGCGCACGTGGTCCTCGTAGTCCTGCTTGTGGTCCTGGAACCACGCGCGGTCGTTGTGGCGGGCGAGGGCGCGCAGGAAGCGGAAGCTGCGATCGGAGAAGTAGGCGCTCATGCGAGGGCATTCATACGAGACTGGACTCCAGGGCATCGGCCCATGCCTGGGCCTGGTCGAGCAGCGCCTGCGCGCGGCCGTCGCCGGCGTGCGCCACGCGCAGCGCGGCGACTTCCGCACGATGCTGCGCGAACGTGACGTCGGACAGGCCGCGATCTTCGCACAGCCGACTGCGGCGGTAGGCGTCCCAGCGCATGCGTTCGTCGGCCGAGAGCGTGTCCGGCAGGTTGCGGGCGCGATAGCGGAACAGCAACTCCGGCAGGCGCGCGTCGGCGAACGCGAAATCGCGGAGCCCCAGCGCTTCCGGTGGCGTGCCGCGGACCTCGGCGAACTTGCGCTTGTCGGCGTCCTGCAGGAACCCGTCGTACAGCGAACCATCGACGTCGCCCGGCTCGAAGCGGTCGCGTCCGGCGTAGATACGGCGCAGCTTCTCCGCCAGCGCCGGTCCGGCCTCGCGCAGCCGCGCGGCGCGGGCCTCGACGAGCGCGGGATCGATGCCCAGCCGATCGAAATCCGGCGAGCGCAGGTGCGCCCATTCGATCAGCATCGGGCTGCGGTTGAGGTGCACTTCCTTCAGCGGGATGCGGGTCTCGCCTTCGGGCAGGTCGGCGATCGGCGTGTAGAGCCGGTCGGCGATGGCGTCGGCGTCGAGCGCGAACAGCGGTTCCGGGTCGTCGTGCAGGTCGAACACGATCACCCGGTTGTCGATCCGCGGATGCCGCGCCAGCGGCGCGACCGCGGCCGCGCACAGCCGCGCCGCCGGGAAACGCTGCGAGACGTGCAGCACCGGCGTCATCGCGACGGTGTCGAGCAGGCGCGCGGCGAACCGCTTGTCGCGCAGCTTCAGCGTGTAGTCCCAGAGCTTCGGCTGCGCGGCCCGGAGCTTGCGCGCCATGCCGATCAGCGCGCGCACGTCGGACAGCGCTTCGTGCGCATCACCTTCGCGCACGCCGTTGGCGTCGGCCAGATGCTCCAGCTTGAACGACGGTGCGCCGTCCTCGCGCTTCGGCCAGACGATGCCGTCCGGCCGCAGCGCATGCGCCAGCCGCATCACGTCGAGCAGGTCCCAGCGCGAATTGCCGCCGCGCCACTCGCGTTCGTACGGGTCGTAGAAGTTGCGGAACAGTCCGTGGCGCACGAACTCGTCGTCGAAGCGCAGCGAGTTGTAGCCCAGCGTGCACGTTTCCGGCGCGGCCATCGCCTCGTGGATGCGCGCGAACGCCTCGGCTTCGGTCACGCCTTCGCACAGCGCCTGCTGCGGCGTGATCCCGGTGATCAGCGATGCGATCGGCGAGGGCAGCAGATCGTCGGCCGGCTTGACCATGAAATCCCAGGGCTCGTCGATCTGGTTCAATTCGGCGTCGGTGCGGATCGCGGCGAACTGCGCGATCCGCGTGCGCCGCGGATCGGTGCCGAAGGTCTCGAGGTCGTAGAACAGGAAGCTCGCTGCCACTCAGACCTCCGATGCCAACGGCGACAGGCGTTCCTGCACCCTGCGGTCGATCGCGTCCCAGTCGAGATCGTCCAGCGTGTCGCGTCCCCGCGTGGCTTCCACCAGCAGCGCGCGCTGCACCTGCCCGCGGGCGAACGCCAGCGCGTACGGTACGCGCATGAACGAGACCATCGTGTAGCGCGGCACGAAGCGGCCGGGATGGCGCTCGGCGAGCAGGCGTTCGAGCTTGCGCTGCAGCAGGAAATCCGCGTCGTCGACGCGATCGCTCATCTCGCGGTAGTTCTCCAGCGCCATCGCCTGGATCGCGGCGGCGTTGGGCTTGCGCTCGGCCTCGAACGCGGCGAACGCGGTCGCGGTGTCGCCGTCGCCTTCGAGGTGCGCCGCCAGCGCGACGCAGTCCTCGAACGCGCAGTTCATGCCCTGGCCGTGGAACGGCACCATCGCGTGCGCGGCATCGCCGACCAGCACCGCGCGGCCGTCGAGATGCCAGCGGTCGAGGTACAGCGTCGCCAGCAGGCCGGTCGGGTTCGCCACGAAATCATGCTTGAGATCGGGGATCAGCGGCAATGCGTCGGGGAAGTCGCGGGCGAACAGCGCCGCGGCGTCGTCGCCGTCGCGCACGGTCGCGAAGCTGAGCGGACCTTCGTTGCGCAGGAACAGGGTGACGGTGAAGGTGCGCTCGTCGTTCGGCAGCGCGATGCACATGTAGTCGCCGCGCGGCCAGATGTGCAGCGCGTTGGGCTCGATCCGGAAGCCGCCGTCCGCGGCGGGCGGGATCTCCAGCTCCTTGTAGCCGTGCGGCATCGCCTCGATGCGTTCGCCGAGATCCGACACCGCCTGCATCGCCGCGCGGAGGCTGGAGCCGGCACCGTCGCAGCCGACCAGCGCATGGAACGGCCGCGCGATGTCCTCGCGCTCGCCGACGAAATGCGCGATGCGGGCGTCGAAGTCGACGCGTTCCAGCCGGCGGTCGAAATGCAGATTGACGCCTGCGGCCTCCGCGGCGTCGAGCAGCACGATGTTGAGGTCGCCGCGGCTGATCGACCAGATCACTTCGCTGTCGTCGCGGCCGTAGCGCTGCAACTGCTCGCCGCCGCCGCGCGGATGCACCATGCGCCCGCGCATCATCACCGCGTGTTTCATCACGTCGGCGGCGACGCCGGCCGAGCGCAGCGCGTTGAGGCCGCGTTCGGCGAGGGCGAGGTTGATCGACCGTCCGCCCGCGTAGCCATGCACGCGCGGATCGCCGCGGCGCTCGAACACCTCGACCGTCCAGCCGCGCTGGGCGAGCAGGGTGGCGAGCAGCGCGCCGGCCAGACCGGCGCCGACGAGGGTGATGTGTCGATCGGCGATCGCGGTCATGCCTGCCACTCCCGGACGGTGCGCGCGAAACGCAGCACGTCGGCGAAGGTGTTGTAGAGCGGCGCCGGCGAGATCCGGATCACGTCCGGTTCGCGCCAGTCGCCGAGGACGCCGCGCGCGGCGAGGAACTCGAACAGCGCGCGCCCGCGCGCGCGGCCGCCGTCGACGCGCAGCGACAGCTGGCAGCCGCGTTCGGCGGGATTCGCCGGCGTCACGATGTCGAGCACGTCGGCCAACTGCGTGCGGATCAGCGTGTCGAGGAAGCCGGTCAGCGCTTCGGATTTCGCGCGCAGCGCCGGCATGCCCGCCTGCGCGAACAGCTCGAGTGACGCACGCAGCGGCGCGAGGCCGAGGATCGGCGGATTGCTCAGCTGCCAGCCGTCGGCGCCGGGCGTGGGCACGAACTCGGGGCCCATGCGGAAGCGCGTCGCTTCGTCGTGGCCCCACCAGCCGGCGAAGCGCGGGCGATCGGTGCGCGCGTGACGTTCGTGCACGAAACAGCCGGCGACCGCACCGGGGCCGGCATTCATGTACTTGTAGTGGCACCACACCGCGAAGTCCGCGCCGCTGTCGTGCAGCGCGAGCGGCAGATTGCCGACCGCATGCGCGAGATCGAAGCCGACCATCGCGCCGGCGGCGTGTCCGAGCCGAACGATCTCCGCGAGGTCGAAGGCCTGCCCGGTGCGGTACTGCACGCCGGGCCACAGCACCAGCGCCAGCGTGTCGCCGTGTTCGGCGATGGCGCGTTCGATCGCCGCCATCGAGAACGTGCCGTCGTCGCGATCGGGCGCGAGTTCGATCAGGCATTGGTCGACGGAGAGGCCATGGAAATGCAGCTGCGACGCCATCGCGTGGCGGTCCGACGGGAACGCACCGGCCTCCATCAGGATGCGGTTGCGGCGGCCTTCGGGGCGGAAGAAGCTGACCATCATCAGGTGCAGGTTCGCGGTGAGCGAGTTCATCGCCACCACTTCCCGGGGCTGCGCGCCGACCACGCCGGCCAGCGCATCGCGGACCAGCGCGTGGTACGGCATCCACGGCGCGGGTTCGCGGAAATGCCCCTCGACCGCGTCGCGCGCCCACTTGTCCATCACCTCGTCGACGTACGCCCGCGCGCCGCGCGGCTGAAGGCCGAGGGAATTGCCGCAGAAATACGCCATCTCCGCGCCATCGTGGTGCGGGATGTGGAACTGCGCGCGGAAGTCGCGCAGCGGATCGGCGGCGTCGTGCCGGCGGGCCCAATCGTCGTTCATCGATGCATCGTTCACGCGAACACCATCTTTTTTGCCGGTAGAGCGACCTGACCAGCCATCCGGCTGTTGAAGACCAGGCCGCTGATTTCGAAAAAGACAAAGATTCGACGAGACAGCGGCCTGAAGGCCGCTCTACCGAGAAAGGCGGTGCGATGCGCGCTCACGCGAACCTCGCCATCGGCAGGCCCAGCCATTCCAGCGCGGTGCCGTGGTACAGCCGGGCTTGCTGCTCGGTATCGAGCCCGAGCGCGGCGATCCCGGCGCCGGGGTGCTGTTCGCCGAGCGGGAACGGGTAGTCGGTGCCGAGCATGATGCGCTCGGCGCCGCAGGTGTCGATCAGGTAGCGCAGTGCGCGCGGATCGGCCACCCACGAATCGAAATACAGCCGCGACAGGTATTCGCGCGGGTTGCGGAAATTGTCGGTGGCGACGAGGTCCGGGCGCATGTTGAAGCCGTGCTCGATGCGGCCGATGGTGTACGGGAAGCTGCCGCCACCGTGCGCGAGGCAGATCTTCAGCTGCGGCAGGCGCTCCAGCACTCCGCCGAAGATCAGCGAACAGGCCGCGCGCGATTGCTCCGCGGGCATGCCGACCAGCCATGGCAGCCAGTATTTCGGCATCGATTCGCTGCCCATCATGTCCCACGGATGGATCAGGATCGCGGCGCCGAGTTCGCTCGCGGCCTGGAAGAAATCGAACAGCTCCGGCGCGTCGAGGTTCCAGTCGTTGATGTGCGAGCCGATCTGCACGCCCTGCAGACCGAGCTGGTCCATGCAGCGTTCGAGCTCCTGCACGGCGAGCCGCGGCGATTGCAACGGCACCGTGCCGATGCCGGCGCAGTGGCGCGGGAAGTCGCGCACGGCCTCGGCCATGTGGTCGTTGAGCGCCTGGTGCAGGTCGTGCGCGTGCTGCGGCTTCGCCCAGTAGCTGAACATCACCGGCACCGTGCTCAGCACCTGCACCTGTACGCCGAAGCTGGCGAATTCCTCCACGCGGATCTTCGGATCCCAGGTCTTGGGCCAGATCTCGCGGAAGAACTTGCCGTCCTTGTAGATGCGCGAACGGCCGTCGTCGCCGTGGTGGATCACCGGGAAGCGGATGTCGCCGTACTTCGCCGCGAGGTCCGGCCAGTCGCGGGGCAGGTAATGGGCGTGGGTGTCGATCTTCAGCATGCGCGACTCAGGTGACGTCCGCTTCCGAATCCGCCGCCAGTTCGTAGCGCGACGGCCGCGGGTTGAGCGTGCCGCATGCCTTGCAGGTGCGCAGCGCATCGTCGCGGTAGAAGCGCTCGAAGATGCGGAAGAAATCCTGCTCGATGTCGACGAGGTGGAAGAATTCCTCGTAGAGTTTGTGATTGCATTCGACGCAGAACCACATCAGCGCGTCGTCCTCGTGCGGCAGGCGCTTGCGCTCCATCACCAGGCCCACCGAGCCCGGCATGCGCTGCGGGCTGTGCGGCACGCGCGGCGGCAGGTAGAAGGTCTCGCCGGCGCGGATCGGGATGTCCCTTGGCTTCCCGTCTTCCTGGATGCGCAGCACCATCTCGCCTTCGAGCTGGAAGAACCATTCCGGGCCTTCCTCGAAGTGGTAGTCGGTGCGTGCGTTGGGGCCGCCGACGATCATCACGATGAAGTCGCCGTCGACGATGCACTTGTTGCCCACCGGCGGCTTGAGCAGGTGGCGGTGTTCGTCGATCCAGGCCTGCAGGTTGACGGGACCGGGCAGCATGTTCATTCCTTCGGTGCGCCGATGCACTTGAGTTCGATCGCGATGGGCGTCGGCAACGCGGTGATGCCCAGCGTGGTCCGGCACGGGGCGGCGGCCGGGTCGGGGAAGTGTTCGGCCCAGATCGCGTTGTACGCCGCGAAATCACGCGCCATGTCGGTGAGGTAGACGGTGACGTCGACCAGATCTTCCCAGCGCGCGCCGCTGGCTTCGAGCACGGTACGCACGTTGGCGAGCACCGCGCGGGTCTGCGCCTCGATGTCGTACGCGATCAGCCGGCCTTCGGCATCGTGGACGTTGCCGGGAATCCCGTTGCCGATCGGATCGCGCGGACCGATGCCCGACAGGAACAGCAGCCCACCGACGCGCCGCGCATGCGGGTAGTGGCCGACGGGCCTCGGCGCGGCGGAAGCGTGGATGGCGTCGGCCATCAGCGGTCCTCGCGGTCGCTGCGGATGCGCGCGAGCGCGGCCGCGTACTGGGCTTCGAGCTGGTCGCTGGCGGAGACGTTCACGCCGAGGTCGTGGACCAGGCCGTCGCGCAGGGTGTAGACCCAGCCGTGCACGGTCAGCGTCTGCCCGCGCGCCCACGCGTCGCGGACGATGGTGGTCTCGCAGACGTTCGAGACCTGCTCCAGCGCGTTGAGTTCGCACAGGCGATCGTGCTGCAGCGCCTCGGTGCCGACCTCGGCCAGCAGCGTCGCGTGCTTCACGACCACGTCGCCGACGTGGCGGATCCAGTTGTCGGCCAGCCCGACGCGGGCGCCGGTCAGCGCCGCGTGCACGCCGCCGCAGCCGTAGTGGCCGACGACGAGGATGTGCTCGACCTTCAGCACGTCGACCGCGAACTGGATCACCGACAGGCAGTTGAGGTCGGTGTGGACGACGACGTTGGCGATGTTGCGGTGAACGAAGACCTCGCCCGGCGCGAGGTCGACGACCTGGTTCGCCGGTACGCGCGAATCGGAGCAGCCGATCCACAGGTACTTCGGCGCCTGCTGTTGCGAGAGGCGCTGGAAGAAGCCGGGATCCTCGCGCTGGACGCGGGCGGCCCATTCGGCGTTGTTGCGCAACAAATCCTGCAGCGATCGACTCACGTGTTCACTCCATGATCAAAGGGCGATGCCCACGTTGCGGGCTTCGGTGAAGAATCGCATGGCGTCCATGCCGCCTTCCCGGCCGAGTCCGGAGCGACCCATGCCGCCGAACGGCGTGCGCAGATCGCGCATCAGCCAGGTGTTGATCCAGACCATGCCGGTGCGCAGTTCCGCGGCGAAGCGGTGCGCGCGGCGCAGGTCGGCGGTCCAGACCGAAGCGCTGAGGCCATAGTCGGAGGCGTTGGCCAGCGCGAGCGCTTCGTCGTCGTCGTCGAACGCCTGCAGCGTGACCACCGGCCCGAAGATTTCCTCGCGATTGGTCGCGCAGTCGGGGCCGAGGCCGTCGAGTACCGTCGGCGCGACGAACCAGCCCAGCCGATCGAGTGCATGCCCGCCGCAGAGCACCTGCGCGCCTTCGTCGCGGGCACGGGCGATCGCGGCCATGACCTTGTCGAAATGCGCCTGCGACACCAGCGGGCCCATGCGCGCGTCGGAATCCATCGGGTCGCCGACGCGCAGCGTCCGCGCGCGCTCGACGAAGGCGTCGCGGAATTCCGCGAAGATCCGGCGCTCCACCAGCAGCCGCGAGCCGCACAGGCAGATCTGCCCGCTGTTCTGGAACGCCGAGCGCACCAGCGTGTCGAGCGCGGCGCGCCAGTCGCTGTCGGCGAAGACGAGGGTGGCGTTCTTGCCGCCGAGTTCCAGCGACACCTTCTTCAGCCGCTCCGCCGCGAGCACCGCGATGCGGCGGCCGACGGCAGTGCTGCCGGTGAACGAGATCGCAGCGATGCCGGGGTCGGTCACCAGCGCCTCGCCGATCTCCGGGCCGGTGCCGTGGACGATGTTGAGCACGCCAGGCGGCAGGCCGGCCTCGGCCGCGAGTGTGCCGAGCATCGTCGCCGTCGCCGGCGTGATCTCCGACGGCTTCGCGACGACCGTGTTGCCCGCGGCCAGCGCCGGCGCGATCTTCCACGTGAACAGGTACAGCGGCAGGTTCCACGGCGAGATCGTCGCCACCGCGCCCAGTGGCTGGCGCAGCGTGTAGTTCAGTCCGGCCTGGCCGTGATGCGATTCGCTGGCGAACTGGGTCGCGGCGTGCGCGAAGAAACGCAGGTTGGCGATCGCGCGCGGGATCTCGGCGTCGCGCGCCAGCGCCAGCGGCTTGCCACCGTCCAGCGCCTCGGCATGGGCGAAGTCGTCCAGGCGGGCCTCGATGGCGGCGGCGAGGCGTTCGAGCCGCAGCGCGCGTTCGGTCGCCGGCAGCGCCGCCCAGGCCGGGAACGCGCGCCGTGCCGCAGCGACCGCATCGGCCGCATCGCGCGCATCGCCCGCGGCCACCTGCGCATACGCCTGCGCACGGGCGGGATCGAACACGTCGAGCGTGCGTCCGTCGCGCGCCGCACGGGATTCGCCGTCGATCAGGTGCAGGAAGGTGCGCATGGCGACAAGCTTACCGGCAACCGCCGCGTCCGTGTCCGGCGGTCCTGTTCCCGTGCGTTTTCCCTTGCGCCGCGCACGACGACGATGCGCGCTTCCCCCGACCCGCAGGAGTGTCTCCGACATGAAGTTCTGCCACGTGACCCTCGCCGCCGCGCTCGCGCTGTCCCCGTGCCTGGCCCACGCGCATGGCGATGCCTGCGCCAAACCTTTCCAGACCTCGGGCTCGCTCGCGGTGCCGGTCAATTACAGCGGCGTGACCGGGCAATTCACCGTGCCGGCGGGCTATCGGCTGCAGATCGAGCAGGTGAGCGCGAACATCCGGCTGCCGTCCAGCACCGATCGCGCCGATTTCCAGATCGGGACCACGGTGGGCGGCGCGTTCGCGGTCCACAACCTCGCGGTCACCGACGGCTACACGGTCTTCGATCGCAAGGCCTACGGGTCGGTCACGCTGTACGCCGACAAGGGCAGCATCGTCAGCGTCTACATCACCCGTCAGGGCGCGAGCTATCCGGCCACCACCGCCGGCTGGGTCGTCACCGGTTGCCTGTTTCCGGCCTGATGCCGGCGCGCCTTCAGCGCTGGCAGCGCGGGCAGAGGTAGAGCCGGCGCGTGCCGACCTCGCGGCGCACGATCGTGCCGCCGCAGGCCGGGCAGGGCTGGCCTTCGCGATCGAACACCTCGAAGCGGAAGCCGTCGGGCGTGTCGGTCAGGTAGTCCTCGCGCATGCCCGACGCCGGCGCGATCCCGCGCGTGGCGTAGCTGCGGCGCGGGATCGCCAGCAGTTCGCGGGCGAGGGCGCGGCGCTCGTCGGGCGAGAGATCCTGCGGCCGCCGTTCGGGCCGCAGGCGTGCGGCGAACAACACCTCCGAGCGCAGGTAGTTGCCCATGCCGGCGAGGAAGGCCTGGTCGAGCAGCAGCGCGCCCAGTGCGCGACCGCGGAAGCGCGGGTCGTCGAACTGGCGCTCGACCGCGGCGGCGTCCAGCGCCGGGTCGAGCACGTCCGGCCCGAGCTTCGACAGGAACGGGTGCGTCGGCAGGTCGGCGGTGCGCCACATCGCGACGTCCGAGGCCGAGTACAGCAGGATCCCGCGGTCGTCGGTCTCCAGCGCGACCCGCAGCGAACGGCCGGTCTCCGGACGCTCGCCGGCGGCGGCGATCTTCCACACGCCGTACAACTGGTTGTGGCTGTAGAGCGTCCAGCCGTGGTCGAACTGCGTGAGCAGCGCCTTGCCGTGCGGCACGATCGCCTCGATCCGGTGGCCGCGCAGGCGCTTCTCGTGAGGCTTCAGCGCGGGGAACGCGAACCAGGCGCTGCGCAGCGGCCGGCCGACCACCGCTTCGGCGAGGCGGTCGGCGGCGCGGCGGATCTCGGGGCCTTCGGGCATGCGCGGCTCAGGGCGGGCAGGGCGGAATCGCCTGCGGCTCGTGGTACTCGAAGCCGATGTGGCGGTCGTTGATCCACGCGATCCGCGCCGACACCGGCACCGCCGGGCCGCAGCCCTGGAAGAACAGCAGCCGCGACACGTTGCCGACGCGCAGCAGGCAGCCGGCCGGGCGGAACACGCCGCAGCCGCCTTCGGAGAGATCGAGCACGTCCGCGGCCCAGGCCAGTTCGCCGTAGACGATCATCACCTGGAGCGCGAACGGCACCCGGTCGGCGAAACGGCGTTCTTTGAGCTGGAGGTCATCCATGGCGGTTCCGCGAAGTGCGACGGCGAGGGGGAGCCACGGCCATAGGCTGCCGCAGGTGTGCAGGCGAGGCAACCCGGGCGGCGACGGGCGTGCAGGATGCGGCGCCGCGCCCGCGCCGTGCGGGCTCAGCCCGGCAGCGGCTGCGGTTCGAGGTATTCGAAGCCGATGAACTGCGGGCCGGCCCAGACCACGCGGGCCTCGGCGCCGAACACGTGGCGCGCATCGATCATCAGGTACAGCCGCACCTCGGTGCCGTCGTCCAGCGACCAGTCGTGCGGACGCGTCACCCGGCAGCCGGTGGCGGAGACGTTGTCGATGTGGCCGATGAAACCGTCGACGCCGCGCGCGATGAGCACCGGACATTCGTAGTCCTTGCGCGGCGAGCGGCGGCGTTCTTCGGGGGACATCGGGGGATCCATCAGACGCGATGGCCACAGCATAGCCTGTCGTCCGCAGGCGCGAACGTGTCGCGGATACGCCTTCGGGTCGACGCGTGCGGGTCAGATCGACTGGAGCCGGCCGCCGTCGACCGCGAGGCTGATGCCGTTCACGTAGCCGGCCGCCGGCGCGCACAGGAACGCGATCGCGGCCGCGACCTCTTCCGGTTTCGCGAACCGGCCCGCGGGCACGCTGGCGCGCATCGCCGCGGCCACGCTGTCCTCGCTCTGGCCCGACGCACGGGCGCGATCGCCGAGGATCTGCGTCAGTCGGCCGGTTTCGGTGTAGCCGGGCAGCACGTTGTTCACGGTGATGCCGTCGCCTGCGACCTCGCGCGAGAGCGTCTTGGCCCAGCCCGCCACCGCGGCGCGGATGGTGTTCGACACGCCGAGGTTCGGGATGGGCTCGTACACCGAGGTCGAGATCACGTTGACGATGCGGCCCCAGCCGGCAGCGCGCATGCCCGGCAGCACCGCCTGCGCCAGCGCCTGGTTCGCCAGAAGATGGCGGCGGAAGGTGTCGAGGAAGGCCGCCTCGTCCGCGGCGTGCACCGCGCCCCCGGCCGGGCCGGCCGTGTTGTTCACGAGGATCTGCACCGGCCGCGACGCCACGTGCGCAGCGACCGTCGCGCGCAGGCCGTCGGTGTCGGCGGCGTCGGCCGCGAGCAGTGCGTGCGTCTGCGCGCCGCTGCGCGGCAGCGATGCCACGACGGCCTGCAACGCGTCGGCGCGCCGCGACAGCACGGTGACGTCGGCGCCGAGCAGCGCGAGTTCGTGTGCGGTCGCCCGGCCGATGCCTTCGGATGCGCCGCAGACGAGCGCGTGGCGGCCGGCGAGATTCAGGTCCATGGCGGAGTCCTCATGCGGAAGCGTCGGGGGCGCGCAGGCGCATCAGCGCCGCGACGGCCTGCGCCTGCGCGTCGTCGCGGGCGGCGAGGTCGTCGTGCACGGCGGTGCGGTTGGCGGGCGGATGGTTCTGGCTGAGCTTGAATTTCAGGTCGATCCGCGTCGGCACGAAACGGAAGCCGACGATGCCGCGGAGCTGGCTGCGATGATCGTCGCGTGCCATGTCGAAGCGCCAGTCGCGGCCGACCGTGGCCTCGAAGCGCCGACTGAGGCGATCGACGAGGTCGCCGAGCGCATTGACGTCGTCGAACACGTCCGGCGTGCCGTGCAGGTGGGCGACGGCGTAGTTCCAGGTCGGCACGCGCGCCGCGGATTCCTTGTCCGGATAGACGCCGGGCGACACGTAGGCGTGCGGGCCATGCACGATCATCAGCATGCGCCCGGGATGCGCGACCTGCGGGTTCGGCCGCGCCCAGTGGCCTTCGAGCAGCACGTGGTCGCCGTCGCGCCGGTAAAGCACCGGCAGATGGCTGGCGAACGGCGCGTCGCCGTCGACGCTGACCAGCGTGACGAAGGGATTCGCTTCGATCAGCGCATCGAGTGCGGCGAGGTCGGGTTCGGCGAAGGCGCGCGGGAGATACATCGCGGCGCGTCGGCAGATCAGGCCCGGCGGCCGAGGGTCTGCACCATGCCGCCGCGCAGCGTCGCGTCGTCGTCACCGCGCGGCGGGGCGACTTCTTCCAGCGAGAAACCGCGGGCGAGGGCATCGTCCTCGTCGAGGCCGTCGAACGACACGAATTCGGCGTCCATCAGCGCCGCGCGGGCGCTGTCCTCGCTGTCGTAGACCAGCGTGTTGCCGTCGCTGTCGAACACTTCGCCGATGCCGGCCTCGCGCACGCGCAGGCGCGCCCACACCAGCGTGCGGCCGAGGCTGGCCAGCCACCATTCGGTGCGCGCGATCGGGGAAGCGGACTCGTTCATCGTGTTCATGCCGGCGTCGCTCACGGGTAGGCCACCGACCACAGCCAGAGGATGCCGGCCGCGGCCAGTCCGCCGAGGATGGTGACCAGCGACACCCGTGCCGGCGTCGCCAGCCCGTCGAGGTTGCGGTCGCCGGCGGCGCGGTAGCCGCCGACCAGCAGCCACCACAGCGCACCCGGGTTGAGGAACGCCGCGGCGCCCAGCGTGTCGCGGACCTGCGGCTGGCGGTCGCGCATGTGCACCAGCGCCAGCGGCCAGAAGATCACGAACGCACAGGCGCCGGCGATGGCGATGGCGACGAAGAGGAGGGCGAGGAACAGGATCATGCGGGCGTGGCCTCGGCATCGGGGTCGCGGCGGTATTCGCCGATCACGTCGATCGTGCCGGCGATCGCGTCGTTGAGGGCATCGAGCTCTTCGGCGGGCACCCACCATTCGGTGTGGTGCGCGCCGCCGACCTTCTGCACGGCGTACTGGTCCATGAAGGCCTTCGGCACGCGGAAGCGGGTCACGTAGCCGACGCCGCTGTCCTTGATGTTCCAGCGAATGGCAATTTCGCGTGCGTAGCGTTCGTTGGTCACCGGATAGAAGATCGGCTGTTCCGGCAGGCGCGGTGGCCAACGGCGGAAGCCGGCGGCCTCGACCAGCGCGAGCTCGTTCGGGCCGGTCGGCCGGTAGAGCACGACGCAGTCGCCGTCGATCTCGACCTGGTCTTCGAAGGACGTCATCGACGCGCGCCGATCAGAACTCGGCCGAGCCCGGGGCGCGCGGGAACGGGATGGCGTCGCGGATGTTGGCCAGGCCGCAGACGTAGACCACCAGACGCTCGAAGCCGAGGCCGAAGCCGGCGTGCGGCACGGTGCCGTAGCGGCGGAAGTCGCGGTACCAGCCGTAGTGCGCCGGTTCGAGGCCGAACTGGCGGATGCGCGCGTCCAGCACGTCGAGGCGCTCCTCGCGCTGCGAGCCGCCGATGATCTCGCCGATGCCCGGCGCCAGCACGTCCATCGCCGCGACGGTCTTGCCGTCGTCGTTCAGGCGCATGTAGAACGCCTTGATGTGTTCGGGGTAGTTCATCACCACGACCGGGCGGCCGACGTGGTTCTCGGTCAGCCAGCGCTCGTGCTCGGTCTGCAGGTCCAGGCCCCATTCCACCGGGAACTCGAACTTCTGCTTGCTCGCCTGCAGCAGCTTCACCGCCTCGGTGTAGTCGATGCGCTCGAACGGCGCGTTGACGAAGGTCTCCAGCCGGGTGATGGCGTCCTTCTGCACGCGTTCGGCGATGAACGCCATGTCGTCGGCGCGCTCGGTCAGCACCGCGCGGAACAGGTACTTCAGGAACTGCTCGGCCAGCGTCGCGTCGTCGTCGAGGTCGGCGAAGGCGATTTCCGGCTCGATCATCCAGAACTCGGCGAGGTGGCGCGTGGTGTGGCTGTTCTCGGCGCGGAACGTCGGGCCGAAGGTGTAGACCTTGCTCAGCGCGAGGCAGTAGCCCTCGACGTTCAGCTGGCCGGAGACGGTCAGGAACGCCTCCTTGCCGAAGAAGTCCTTGCTGAAGTCGATCTTGCCGTCGTCGGTGCGCGGCAGGTTCAGCATGTCCAGCGTGGAGATGCGGAACATCTGGCCGGCGCCCTCGGCGTCGGAGGTCGAGATGATCGGGGTGTTGACCCAGTAGAAGCCGTCCTCGTGGAAGAAGCGGTGGATGGCCTGGGCCAGGCAGTGGCGGATGCGGGTGACCGCGCCGAACAGGTTGGTGCGCGGACGCAGGTGGGCGAACTCGCGCAGGTATTCCAGCGAGTGCTGCTTGGGCTGCA
This sequence comes from Lysobacter sp. DMC104, assembly GCF_056313665.1. NCBI lineage: Bacteria > Pseudomonadati > Pseudomonadota > Gammaproteobacteria > Lysobacterales > Lysobacteraceae > Lysobacter > Lysobacter sp. DMC104. Next base: position 154,810 of record NZ_JBQUZW010000004.1, read on the forward strand.
TCGGATAGGTCAGTGGGTCCTCGACCCAGCCGATGACCTCGACCGCGGACGCCTGGATCTCGACGCTCTGGCCCTTGCCCTGCGAGGCCGCGAGCGTGCCGGTCACGACCACGGCGCAGCCGGCCGACAGCCGCTTCACCTCGGACTCGAAATTCGGCAGGGCGTCGGTGGCGACGACCTGGATCGGTGCGAAGCAGGAGCCGTCGCTGACCTGGACGAAGCTCAGGGCGGTGGAGTCGCGCCGGGTCCGCACCCAGCCCCGGACCGTGACCGTGCTGCCGATGCCGGGGGTCCCGGCCAGCGCGTCCCGGATGCTCGTCGCCTTGACACCACTGAAAGCCATGCCTTGAATTCCTGCGCCGGAGCGCCGATCTGTGGGAGGTCGCCAAGTTTAACTGACGCTACAATCCCCGCCATGGCCATCTCCCTCGCGCCCGCCGCCCTCGACCGCATCCGCGGCTACCTCGCCGCCGACCCCGCCGCCCTCGGCCTGCGCTTCGGCGTGAAGCGCACCGGCTGCTCCGGCTGGAGCTACGTGGTCGATCTGGCGAAGGACCGGCGCGACGGTGACGCGGTCAGCGAGCAGGACGGGGTGCAGGTCTTCGTCGACGCCGACAGCCTGCCGATGGTCGACGGCACCGAGATCGACTTCCTGAAACAGGGCCTCAACGAGCAATTCGTGTTCCACAACCCCAATGTGGCCGGCGAATGCGGCTGCGGCTCCAGCTTCACCACCGACGCCGACCGCGCGGCCTGACTTCCGTCCCATCCGGTCCGTCGCACCGGGGCGCTAGACTCGGTCGATCACCCGTGCCGGAGTCGTCCATGTCCCGTCCTTCCCGCCGCCGGGCCGCCTGTGCGGCTCTGGTGCTGGCCGCCGCGTCGCTGCTGGCCGGTTTCGCGTCCGCCGCCGCGCCCGTCTCCGACGCCAGTGCCCGCCTGAACGCCTTCTTCGCCGCCGAGTGGGAGCGCGGCCTGCGCGAACATCCCGAAGGCGCGTCGTTCCAGGGTGATCTGCGCTTCAACGACCGCTGGAGCGACAACAGCCTGAAGGCGATCGCCGACAGCGAGGCCGAGGACCGGGCGGCGCTGAAGACCCTGCAGGGCTTCGATCGCGCCGCGCTGTCGCCGGCCGACCAGCTGAACTACGACACCTATCTCTGGGAGCTGCAGCAAGCCATCGCCCGGCAGAAGTTCCGCGAATACCTGCAGCCGGTGTCTCATCAGGGCGGCGTGCAGACGCTGGACGGCGTGTCCGAGGCGCTGAACTTCGCCGGTGCCAAGGACTACCGCGACTGGCTGGCGCGGATGCGCGCGGTGCCGGTCGTGGTCGACCAGACGATGGCGCTGATGCGCGAAGGCGTGAAGGCCGGCAACCTGCCGCCGCGCGTGCTGATGGACCGCGTGCCGGGGCAGATCGCGGCGCAGGTCGTGGCCGATCCCGAACAGAGCCCGTTCTATCGCCCGTTCAAGACGATGCCGCCGTCGATCCCCGCCGCCGAGCGCGACGCCCTGCGCGCCGAAGCGCGCCAGGTGGTGGCCGAGCGCATCGTGCCGGCCTACCGTCGTTTCCAGAGCTATTTCAATGACCAGTACCTGCCGAAGACCCGCGCCGACATCGCCGCCAGCGGGCTGCCCGACGGCAAGGCCTACTACGATTTCCTCGCCGGCTACTACACCACGACCTCGCTCACCGCCGACGAGATCCACGCCATCGGCCTGAAGGAAGTGGCGCGCATCCGCGGCGAGATGGAGAAGATCAAGGCGGAGGTCGGGTTCCAGGGCTCGATGGCCGAGTTCTTCACCTTCCTGCGCACCGACCCGCGCTTCTTCGAGAAGACGCCCGAGGCGCTGCTGCAGCGCTACCGCGCCACCGCCAAGCGCATCGATCCTGAGCTGGTGAAGGTGTTCCGCACGATCCCGCGCCAGCCTTACGGCGTGCGCCCGATCCCCGACAACATCGCGCCCGACACCACCACCGCGTACTACCAGCAGGGCGCCGCCGACGGCAGCCGCGCCGGTTTCTACTACGTGAACCTCTACAAGCCGGAAGTGCGGCCGACGTGGGAGATGATCCCGCTGACCCTGCACGAGGCCGTGCCCGGCCACCACTTCCAGTTCGCGCGCGGGCTGGAACTGCCGGACGCGCCGATGTTCCGCCGTACCGCGTATTTCGTGGCCTACGGCGAAGGCTGGGGCCTGTATGCCGAACAGCTCGGCTACGAAATGGGCCTGTACCAGGATCCCTACGACCGCATGGGCCAGCTGGCTTACGAGATGTGGCGCGCGGTGCGCCTGGTCGTCGACACCGGCATGCACGCCAAGGGCTGGAGCCGCGACCGGGCGATCGCCTACTTCAAGGACAACAGCCCGAAGACCGACCAGGACATCGTCAACGAGATCGATCGCTACATCGGCACGCCCGGTCAGGCGCTGGCGTACAAGATCGGCCAGTTGAAGATTTCCGAGCTGCGCGCCAAGGCCGCGCGCGAACTGGGGCCGAAGTTCGACCTGCGCGACTACAACGACGCCGTGCTGGAAACCGGCTCGGTGCCGCTGGAGACGCTGGAAAAACACATCGACGCATGGATCGACGCCCGGCGTTGATTCCGCGCGAAAGATGAGGGCGGTGTGCGTAGGGCGGGCCTCGGCCCGCCATCACGACGTCTCCGTTCGCACCGTGCGTCCAGAAGAACGACGTCTCACTTCACCGGCGTCAGCACCAGATCCTGGAAATCGAAGCTGAAGTCGGTGTTGGGCGAGATGGCATCCATCCGCGCCTCGACCGGCTTGCCGTCGGCATCCAGCGAGAACGTGAGGAACGCGTCGGCGTTGAGCCAGCGCTCGTCCCAGCGGACGATGAAGGCATCGTTCTGCCAGTGTTCCAGCGTGCCGGCCAGCGACTTCGTGCGCGAGAAGCGCAGGCGCAGGCGGTCACCGTCGCGGCTGACGATCACGTCGCCGTACCACGGGTCGCGCCACGTGCCGGCGTAGGCGTCGAGCGGGCGCGAGGGCGTGCGCCGGCCGGTGCGCGCGGCGACGTGCCGGTTCCAGCTGTCGTCGGCCTTGGCCTGCGATTTCGCCAGCGCGGCGCCGTAGGCGGCATTCCAGTCGGTCTTCGGCGTGCCGAGGTACGCATCCAGCACGCGCAGGGTGATCGCGTTGAACGCGCCGCCCAGTTCGGCATTGGTCAGCACGACGACGCCCAGTCGTTTGCCCGGTACCAGCGTGACCCGCGAGACCATGCCCGGCCAGCCGCCGGTGTGCCAGACCAGCCGCTCGCCGCGATAGTCGGAGGTCATCCAGCCCTGGGCGTAACCGAGGAAATTCGGTCGCGCCGGCGCCAGCTCCGGCACCGAGGGCGTCGGGATCGGCATCGGCGTGACCATCTGCCACATCGCCTGCTGGCTCTTCTCCGAGAACAGACGGTGCTCGGTGCCCGCCGCGTCGCGGTAGACGCCGCCCGCCAATTGCATCCGCATCCACGCAGCCATGTCGTGGACGCTCGAATACACGCCGCCCGCGCCCGAAGCGTTGTGCCAGGTCAGCCGCGGCGCCGCTTCCAGCGTCTTGCCGTCGGCCAGCGCGTAGCCGGTGGCGGCCGGGTCGCCGGGACGCAGGGCATCGCTGTTGTAGCGCGTCGACGACATCCCGAGCGGGGTGAAGAATCGCTGCTGCAGGAAGTCGGCGTAGGGCTGGCCGCTGGCCTGTTCGATCACCAGCTGTGCGGCCGCGAACAGGATGTTGTCGTAGGCGTAGCGGTCGCGGAAGCCGCCCTTCAGCGGCACCTGGCCGAGCCGTTCGACGACCTGGCGGGTGGCGTAGTCGGTGGTCGGCCAGTACAGCAGGTCGCCGGCGCCGAGGCTCAGGCCGCTGCGGTGGGCCAGCAGGTCGCGCAGCCGCAGTTCGCGGGTGACGGTGGCGTCGGCCATGCGGAACCAGGGCAGGTGGTCGATGACCCGGTCGTCGAGGTCCAGCTTGCCTTCCTCGGCCAGCAGGTACAGCGACGCGGCGGTGAATGCCTTGGTGTTCGAGGCGATGGCGAACAGGGTGTTGCCATCGACAGCGGGGCCGCCCGTGGCCCGCTCGCCCCAGCCGCGTTCCAGCACCATCTGGCCGTCGCTGACCACCGCGACCGCGATCCCCGGCACCTGGAAGGTCTTGCGCACCGATTCGACGTAGGCGTCGAGGTCGTCCAGCCCGGCGGGCAGCGGGGCGGCGGTGGGCGGCGTGACGACGGCGGGTGGCGGATCGGCCGCAGGCGCCGCGGCGGGCGCGAGCGAGAGGGTCAGGCCGAGGGCGAGCAGGGCGGGGCGGAGGCGGGCGGGAAGTGACATGGGCCGAGACGGAGCGGAAAGCCGTCACTATGTCGCGGATCGCCGCTCCCGGGCAGTCCCGGGACGGCAGGGGGGGCGGTCGATTTGCGCCCAAGTGCTTGAACCTGCCATACTTTCCGGCTCCCGTTCCGACGGGAGACCTTGCTCCACCGCGGCCGTTCCGGCGCAGGGGAGCTTTCGGACCGCAATCCCGCGGCCGATATCCACAAGGAAACCGCAATGCGTCATTACGAAGTCGTGTTCATGGTCCACCCGGACCAGAGCGAGCAGGTGCCGGCGATGGTCGAGCGCTACAAGTCGCTCATCGAAGGCGGCAGCGGCAAGATCCACCGTCTCGAAGACTGGGGTCGTCGCCAGCTCGCCTACCCGATCCAGAACCTGGTCAAGGCCCACTACGTGCTGATGAACATCGAGACCGATCTCGCTGTCCTGAACGAGCTGGTCGACACCTTCCGCTTCAACGACGCGGTCCTGCGTCACCTCGTGATCAAGCGCGACGGCCCGGACACCGAGCAGTCCCTGATCATGAAGAACAAGGACGACAAGGACAAGGCGGAGAAGGGCGAGCGTCGCCGCCGTGACGACGACGGTGCGGTCGGCGTTGCCGACAGCGAAGAAGCCGCCGAACCCGCCGCCGAAGCCTGAGGAGCCCGACCATGTCCAAGTTTTTCCGCCGCCGCAAGTTCTGCAAGTTCACCGCCGAGGGCGTGAAGGAGATCGATTACAAGGATCTCAACACCCTGCGCCAGAACCTCACCGAGAACGGCAAGATCGTGCCCAGCCGCATCACCGGCACGAAGTCGAAGTACCAGCGCCAGCTCGCGACCGCCGTCAAGCGCGCGCGTTTCCTGGCGCTGATTCCGTACACCGACAATCACAACGTCTGATCGTTCATCCCGAGCGCAGCGAGGGACCTGCTTCCAGGCAGGTCCCGTGCCTCCGCTCGCTGACGATCCACCGTCCATTCGGACAGCCCCCAGTTGCGGCGCGATCGCGTCGCTAACGAATACGGAGTCATCATGGAACTCATTCTGCTGCAGAAGGTCGTCAACCTCGGCAACCTCGGCGACAAGGTCAACGTGAAGCCGGGCTACGGCCGCAACTTCCTGGTCCCGCAGGGCAAGGCCGTGCCGGCGACCGCCGCCAACGTCGCCGCGTTCGAAGCCAAGCGTGCCGAGTACGAAGCCAAGGCCAAGGCCATGAGCGACGAGGCCGAGAGCCGCCGCAGCGCGCTCGACGGCGTCAGCGTCACGATCAAGGCCAACGCCTCGACCGAAGGCAAGCTGTACGGCTCGGTCGGCCCGCGCGACATCGCCGAGGCCCTGACCGCCGCCGGTTACAAGGTCGGCAAGTCGGAAGTGATCATGGGCGAAGGCCCGCTGCGCCACATCGGCGAACACGAAGTCCTCGTGCACCTGCACGCCGACGTCGAAGTGCCGGTCAAGGTCGTGGTGGAGCCGGAAGCCGCGTAAGCGTCTTCCCCCGCACCGCAACACCGGAACGGGCGCCGCAGGGCGCCCGTTCCGTTTCCGGCGTCTCGTTCGGTGAGACCCGGATGCGGAGAGTTATCCACAGCTTGTTCCATCGCGGGTCCACAGCCCGGGTCCGTACGATGGCCGCATCCCCCCGTGCCCATGTCCACGATCGCCATCGCCCGGCGATCCGGAGCAACTCCTTCCGATGGCCTTCCGTCCCAACGCCTACGGCGACCAGCGTCGCCGCGACACCTTCGGCGATGCGCGCGTCGACCAGTTGCGCGTGCCGCCGCAATCGATCGAGGCCGAGCAGGCCGTGCTCGGCGGCCTCATGCTCGCGCCCGACGCCTACGACCGCGTCGCCGACCGGCTCAACGAGGAAGACTTCTACCGGCGCGACCACCAGCTGATCTACCGCGCCATCCGCGAGCTGGCCGAGAAGAGCAAGCCCTACGACGCGGTGACGCTGGGCGAGTGGTTCGAGTCCAACGGCGTGATCGAACAGGTCGCCGGCGGCGCCTATCTGGTCGAACTGGCCAGCACCACGCCCTCGGCGGCCAACATCGCCGCCTATGCCGAGATCGTTCGCGACAAGTCGATCCTGCGCCAGCTGATCGAGGCCGGCACCGGCATCGTCAACGATGCCTTCCAGCCGGAGGGCCGCGACAGCGACGAGATCCTCGCCAAGGCCGAGCAGGACGTGTTCGCGATCTCGGAAATGCGCGCCCAGGGCCGCACCGACTTCGTCGCGATCAACAAGGCGATGGCGGAGGCGTTCGACGTCCTCCAGACCCGCTACCAGAACGGCGGCGGCGTCACCGGCCTGCCGACCGGCTACACCGAATTCGACGAAATGACCGCCGGCCTGCAGCCGACGGACCTGATCATCCTCGCCGCGCGTCCGGCGATGGGCAAGACCACGTTCGCGCTGAACATCGCCGAGCACGCCGCGATCAAGACCAAGAAGGCGGTCGCGGTGTTCTCGATGGAAATGTCGGCCGCGCAGCTGGCGCTGCGCCTGATCTCCGCCAACGGCCGCGTCAACGCCACCCGCCTGCGCACCGGCCAGCTGGAGGACGAGGACTGGAGCCGCGTCAGCGGCGCCATCCGCATGATCAAGGAAACCAAGATCTTCATCGACGACACGCCCGGCCTGTCGCCCGAGGGACTGCGCGCGAAGGCGCGCCGGCTCAAGCGCGAGCACGGCCTGGGCCTGATCGTGATCGACTACCTGCAGCTGATGGCCGTGCCTGGCAACAGCGAGAACCGTGCGACGGAAATCTCCGAGATCTCGCGTTCGCTCAAGGGCCTGGCGAAGGAGTTGAGCGTGCCGGTGATCGCGCTGTCGCAGCTCAACCGCTCGCTGGAAACCCGTGCCGACAAGCGTCCGGTGATGGCCGACCTCCGCGAATCCGGCGCCATCGAGCAGGACGCGGACATGATCGTCTTCATCTACCGCGACGACTACTACAACAAGGAAACCTCGCCGGACAAGGGCCTCGCCGAGATCATCATCGGCAAGCAGCGTTCGGGTCCGACGGGTTCGTTCAAGCTCAAGTTCTTCGGCGAGTACACCCGCTTCGACAACCTGGCGTTCGATGCGGTGGGGAGTTTCGAGTAAAAAATGATTTATGTGACTATTCCGGAGGCGAAAAATGAATGTCGATGAAGAAGGCGCGCCTGTTTACGTCATTGAACAGCGTGACAAGATCGAAATTTATGTGGGCGCGAACGCTCATGTTGTCCTCAACCAACAAGGATTCGCTGGCGAGGAGAGTGTGGTTTGGATTCATCCGGATGATGTCGATCAAGTGGTTCAACACCTCCTCGCTGTAAAGGAGCAAGCGTTGGCTATCCGTCGATCCAAAGCGGAGTAGTGAGGTTGAGAACTGTTGGCGCGATTTGACCGTCTCCGCGCCATGGGCGCAGACTGGTCCCGGCCCGACGCGGACGTCGCGCAGGCCATCGCGACACCCTCGATTCGATGCCAGGGAGGCATGCATGGACGTGTTCGAGCGGATCGGCCGGAACTACAACTGGTATCCCAACACCGCGATCGCGCTGTGCGCGATTTCCTATGACGGGCTGCACGAGATCCCGCCCGAGGTCGCGTCGTCGACCGGGCTGACGGTGGTCTGGGGCCCGGTGGAGCTGCGCGACTGGGAGGGCATTTCCTACAGCCGCGCCTTCGTCGCCGGCGACGCGACCACCGGCGAGTATTTCGCGGTGATCCGCGGTACCAATTTCGAAAGCCTCAGCAGTTGGCTGAAGCAGGATTTCGATCTCGACAAGGCCGTGCCCTTCGGCCAGTTGCCCGGCGACCCGCCGAACGTGCCGGCCGATGCGCTGATTTCCAAGGGCACGTTCAACGGCATGTCCGACCTGCTGCGCCTGCGCGACAAGGACCGCGGCAACACCTCGCTGCTGGAATTCCTGGACGCGCTGAAGCCGCGCTTCCTCTACGTCACCGGGCACAGCCTCGGTGGCACGCTCACACCGACCCTGTTCGCCTACCTCAACGCGATGCTCTACGGTGGCGGGCCGGCGCACAACATGGCGTTGTGGTCGTTCGCGGGACTCACGGCGGGCGGTACCGGATTCAACGCCTACTTCAATCGCATCCTGCCGAACGACCAGGGCTTCCTCTGGCGTTTCCACAACACGCTCGACATCGCCCCGTTCTGCTGGTGGGACTACGAAGGGCTGAAGAAGGTGTACGCGCCGTACGGCCTGTACTGGGACTTCGTCGACGAGGACCTCGTCGCCGACCTGTTCCAGGATGCCGCGGCGGCAGGCATCGGCTACGCGCACCCGCAGGCGGGGCAGGCGCTGCCGGGCGACTTCGTCCACGGCATCATCGATGGCGACATCTGGGCGGCGCAGGCGCTGCAGCAGCACCATCCCGCGACCTATCAGGCGCTGATCGCCAGGCAGTTCCCCGTCGGCTGAGGCGGGTCTGGCCGACGCGATCGATCCGCCCGGTGGCGTCCCGGGTGGCGACGTGACGGGTGTGGCCGGAATCTTCGACGCATGCGCCGTCGTGCGCCGCGGATCGTGCGCCCCCGCCGGCTACAATCCGCGCATGCCCGACGCCACTTCCGCCCACGATCCCGACGCCCTGCGACATCGCCACGCCGAGGCCAGCGACCGGCCCACGCGCATCCGCGTCGACCTCGACGCGCTCGCGCACAACCTGCACGCGCTGCGTGCCCGGGCCGGCGTGCCGGTGATGGGCATCGTCAAGGCGAACGCCTACGGCCACGGGCTGGTGCCGGTCGCGCGGCATCTGGAAGCGCAGGGCGTCGACCAGCTCGGCGTGGCGTTCGTGGAGGAGGGCGTCGCGCTGCGCGAGGCCGGCGTGACCGTGCCGATCCTGGTGCTGGGCGGCATCCACGCGCCGCAGGTGACGCGGTTCATTGAGCACGACTTGGAGATCACGGTGTCGTCGCCCGCCAAATTGCGCCAGGTCGAGGCCGCGGCCGCGGCGCTGGGCCGCAAGGCCGTGATCCACCTGAAGATCGACACCGGCATGGAACGCATCGGCGTACACAGCGAGAATGCCGGACCGTTCATCGAGGCTGCGGTCGCGTCGCGCTGGTGCATCGTGAAGGGCGTCTACTCGCACCTCGCTTGCGCCGACGATCCGGCGTCGCCGATGACCGCACTGCAGCTCGAACGCTTCCTCGACGCCTGCGCGCACTTCACCCGCATCGGTGCGCCGATGCCGCTGCGCCACCTCGCCAATTCCGGCGGCGTGCTGCATTTCCCGGAGACGCACCTCGACATGGTGCGTCCCGGCATCGCGCTGTACGGGGTGATGCCCGATCCCGCCTCGCACCGCACCGTCGACCTGCGCCCGGCGCTGTCGCTGGTCTCGCAGGTCGTCTACTTCAAGGTCGTGCGCGCCGGTCGGCCGGTGAGCTACGGCGCGACGTGGACGCCGACGGTCGACACCCGCGTGGTGACGGTGCCGATCGGCTACGGCGACGGCTATCCGCGTTCGCTGTCCTCGCGCGGCGAGGTGCTGATCCGCGGCGAACGCCATCCCATCGTCGGCCGCGTGTGCATGGACCAGTTCATGGTCGACCTCGGCCCCGGCGGCACCGCGTACAACGAGGACGAGGTCGTGCTGATCGGCCGGCAGGGCGATGCCGCCATCGAATGCGAGGCCGTGGCGCAGGCCGCGGGCACGATCGCCTACGAGATCCTGACCGGCCTCAACGACCGCATTCCGCGCGAGTACGTCGGTGGCGCGCCACACAACGGCTGAGCTGCGCGACGCGGTGCACGTGCGGCATCTGGTCGTCGTGCTCGGCGACCAGCTCGACGCGTACTCTGCGGTGTTCGACGATTTCGATCCCGACCACGACGTCGTGTGGATGGCCGAAGTCGCGCACGAGGCGACGCAGGTGTGGAGCACGCAGCCGCGGATCGCGGTGTTCCTCGCCGCGATGCGGCATTTCCGCGATGCCCTGCGCGCGGGCGGCTGGCGCGTGGCCTACCGCGCGCTCGACACGCATGCGCATGCGACGCTGGAGGACGCGCTCGCCGCCGATCTCGCTGCATTGCGGCCGGCGCGCGTGCTCGCGGTGAAGCCCGGCGAATGGCGGCTCGCGAAGTCGCTGCCGGCGGTTTGCGCGGCCGCCGGCGTGCCGTGGACCGAGCGCCCGGACCTGCATTTCCTGTGCACGACCGAAGACTTCGCCGACTGGGCGAAGGGCAAGCGCGAGCTGCGGCTGGAGTTCTTCTACCGCTGGCTGCGCAAGCGCGAGGGCGTGCTGATGGTCGACGGCCAGCCGGCCGGCGGGCGCTGGAACTTCGACAGCGAGAACCGCGAGTCCTTCGGCCGTCGCGGGCCGGGGCTGGTGCCGGCGCCGCGCGCGTTTCCGCCGGACGCGATCACGCGCGAGGTCATCGCACTGGTCGAGGCGCGGTTCGCGTCGCATCCCGGCACGCTGTCGGCGTTCGACTGGCCGTTGACGCCCGAAGACGCCGAAATCGCGCTCGCCGATTTCGTCGAACACCGCCTCCCGTCATTCGGCCGCTACCAGGACGCGATGTGGCAGGGCGAGCCGTGGCTGTACCACTCGCGGCTGTCGGCGGCGATGAACCTGAAATTGCTGTCGCCGCGACGGGTGATCGACGCCGCGGTCGATGCGTGGCGCACCGGGTACGCGCCGCTGGAGGCGGTGGAAGGCTTCGTCCGCCAGATCCTCGGCTGGCGCGAGTACGTGCGCGGCGTCTACTGGCTGCGCATGCCCGGCTTCCTCGACGACAACGCGCTGGGCGCCAACCAGCCGCTGCCGGGCTTCTACTGGACCGGCGACACGCGCATGGCCTGCCTGCGCGACGCGCTGCGGCAGACGCTGGACCTCGGTTACGCCCACCACATCCAGCGGCTGATGGTGACCGGGCTGTTCGCGCTGCTGGTTGGCGTGCGCCCGCGCGAGATCCACGCCTGGTACCTCGCGGTGTACGTCGATGCAGTGGAGTGGGTGGAACTGCCGAACGTGCTGGGCATGAGCCAGTACGCCGATGGCGGCAGGATGGTGTCGAAGCCGTACGCAGCGTCGGGCAAGTACATCCAGCGCATGTCGAACCACTGCGCCGGCTGCCCGTTCGACCCGGCCGAGGCGGTCGGCCCGAAGGCCTGCCCGTTCACCACGCTGTACTGGGATTTCCTCGCCCGCCACGCCGACCGCTTCCGCGACCATCCGCGCGCGGGCATGCAATGGCGCAACCTCGACCGCCTGCCGCCGGAGCGCCTCGCCGCGATCCGGTCGCGTGCGGCGGCGCTGCGCAAGGCGCTGGCGGAGACGGCGGTTGATCCCGCGGCATCGCCCGCGTCCTGACCGCTTCGCCATCGCCCGTGCGGCGGGTATGCTCCGGCCGACGACACGCCGGATCCGGCGTCCGCCCCTCCGCCAGAGCGTTCCGATGCCCAACGCCCTTGTCTGGTTCCGCAACGATCTCCGCCTGGCCGATCATCCGGCGCTGCAGGCGGCGCTCGACGGCGGTTACGTGCCGATCCCGGTCTACATCCACGCGCCGGAGGAAGAGGGCGACTGGACGCCCGGTGCCGCGGTGCTGGCGTGGCGGCGGAAGTCGCTGGCGGCGCTCGATGCCGACCTGCGCAAACGCGGCTCGCGGCTGCGCATCTTCCACTCGCCCTCGCTGCAGACGCTGCAGACGCTGGCCGCCGCCTGCGATGCCGAGGCGGTGTTCTGGAATCGCCGCTACGAGCCGGCGATCGAGAAGCGCGACACCGCGGTGAAGGCCGCGCTGCGCCGGCAGGGGCTGCGCGCGGAGAGTTTCGACGGCGCGCTGCTGATCGAGCCGTGGAAGCTGCTCAACAAGCAGGGCGGGCCGTACCGGGTGTTCACGCCGTTCTGGAAGGCGGGCGCCGCGATGCTGTCGCTGCCGCCGTCGCGCGATGCCCCGGCGACGCTGCCATGCACGGACGACGGCCCGCACGGTCTGTCGCTCGATGCGCTGGGTCTGACCCCGAAGCCTGAATGGGACACCGGCTTCTGGGAGCGCTTCGTGCCCGGCGAGGCCGGTGCACGTGCGGCGCTCGGCCTGTTCATCGACGCGGCGGCGATGCAGTACCTCGACGAACGCGACCGTCCAGACCACGTCGGCACCTCGCGGCTGTCGCCGCACCTGCACCACGGCGAGATCGCGCCGTGGCGGATCGTGCATGCGCTGCGTGACGCACACCCGAGCGGCGGCACCGCGGTCGACGGCTATGTGCGGCAACTGGGCTGGCGCGAGTTCGCGTACCACCTGCTGCACCATTTCCCGGAAACGCCGGAGCGCAACCTCAATCCGCGTTTCGCCGATTTCGACTGGGCACGCGTGGACCCGCACCTGCGCGATGCCTGGCGCCATGGCCGCACCGGCGTGCCGATCGTCGACGCCGGCATGCGCGAGCTCTGGGCCACCGGCTGGATGCACAACCGCGTGCGGATGATCGTCGGCAGCTACCTGTGCAAGCACCTGCGCTACCACTGGCGTGAAGGCGCGCGCTGGTTCTGGGACACGCTGGTCGATGCCGACCTCGCCAACAACACGCTGGGCTGGCAGTGGATCGGCGGCACCGGCGCCGACGCCGCGCCGTACTTCCGCATCTTCAACCCGGTGACGCAGGCGGAGAAGTTCGATCCCGACGCGGCCTACATCACCCGCTGGGTGCCGGAACTGGCGAAGCTGCCGCAGGCGCTGCGCTTCGCCCCGTGGACCGAGCCGCGCACGCTCGCGCGACTCGCCCCGGACTACCCGCGCCGGCCGATCGTCGACCTCGCGCAGGGCCGCGAGGCCGCGCTGGCGGCCTATCGCGGCATCGCTGGCAGCGCGGACGAGGGGCGCTGATCGACGACCGCCGCGGGCCGCGGCGCCCGCGTTGACCCGGGCTCGGGCGCATGGTTCACTCGCCGCAGTTGGGGAGGACACCATGGCCGAACAGCAGTCCGCAGGCGCAGCCGCGCAGCCGTCCGAAGCGCCGCGCCGGCGCCGGGAATCCATGTCGCGGGTCGACACCGCCTGGTTGCGGATGGAGAAACCGACCAACCCGATGATGATCACCGGCGTGCTGATGTTCGACGAGCCGATCACGCTCGCGAAACTCAAGAAGGTGATCGAGAAACGCTTCCTCGCCTACACCCGCTTCCGCATGAAGCCGGTGGAGACGCCCGGCGGCATGGCGTGGCAGGACGACGAGGATTTCGACCTCGACTGGCACGTGCGCCTCTCGGCGCTGCCTGGCCGCGGCGACCAGAAGGCGCTGGAGCGCTTCGCCGGCAACCTCGCGTCCAGCCCGCTCGACAAGACCAAGCCGCTCTGGCAGTTCCATCTGGTCGAGAAATACCACGGCGGTTCCGCACTGGTGTCACGCATCCACCACAGCTACGCCGACGGCATCGCGCTGGTGCAGGTGCTGCTGTCGCTGACCGACACCACGCCGCATCCGGAGAAGGGCACGCCGCTGTCGAAGGCGTGGCTGAAGAAGGACGGCGCGAAGGTCGCCAACCGCGTCGGCGCGATGGAGCGCTATGCCAAGCTCGGCGCGAAGGCGTTCGGGAAGGGCATGGACATGTACCGCGATCCGACGCTGGCCGGCGTGCTGGCGAAGGAGGGCGGGGAGATCGCCCGCGAACTGGTGCAGGCGCTGGCGCTGCCCGACGACCCGCCGTCGCTGCTGCGCGGCCGGCTCGGCGTGAGCAAGCGCGTCGCCTGGGCGCCGCCGCTGGATCTGGAGGAAGTGAAGGCCGTCGGCCGCGCCTGCGACTGCACGGTCAACGACGTGCTGATGGCCACCGCCACCGGCGCGCTGCGCGACTACATGATCGAGCGTGGCGAACAGGTCGACGGCCTCAGCCTGCGCGCGACGGTGCCGGTCAACCTGCGTCCGCTGGAACATGCGCGCAAGCTCGGCAACCACTTCGGCCTGGTGTTCCTCGACCTGCCGGTCGGTCTCGGCAACCCGATCCGCCGGCTCGAACACGTCGCCGAGTGCATGAAGCAGCTGAAGAACTCGCGGCAGGCCATCGTCGCGTACGGCCTGCTCGCCGCGCTGGGCATGACGCCGTCCGGCGTGCAGGAACTGGCGCTGGAGCTGTTCAGCCGCAAGGCGACCGCGGTGGCGACCAACGTGCCCGGCCCGCAGCAGCCGCTGTACCTCGCCGGCAGCCGCATCCGCGAAATGATGTTCTGGGTGCCGCAGACCGGCTCCATCGGCATCGGCCTGTCGATCCTCAGCTACAACGGCCGCGTGCATTTCGGCCTGATCGCCGACGCCAAGCTCATCCCCGACCCGCACGCGGTGATCCAGCGCTTCGGCGCCGAATTCGAGAAGCTGCTGTACCTCTCGCTGATGGGCGACTGGCAGCGGCCGCTGAACTCGGTGGCGGCCGAAGCCCTGATGAGCTGACGCTCTGCTGTTCGTAGGAGCGCCGGAAGGCGCGACCCCGTGCATGTCATCAGGTCGCGCCTCCCGGCGCTCCTACATAAACGGCACACCGCCCGCACCGCGCACGCCCGACCCCGCATTGCGCCCGGACAGCGCAACGTCAGCTTCGGGCGCCTAGGGTGGCCTCGCCCACGGCCCATGGCCGCACTCCGAGGATTCCCCCATGCGCATTCCCTTCACCACGCCCGTCGCCGCCGCGCTGGCAGCGAGCCTGCTGCTCAGCGGCTGTGCCACCTACACCGGCCAGACCAACGATCCGAACGACCCCAACCGCACCCGCAACGGCGCGCTCATCGGTGCGGCCATCGGCGCCGTCGCCGGCATCCTCAGCGGCGACGACGCGCTGGAGCGTCGCCAGCGTGCGCTGGTCGGCGCGGGCGTCGGCGCGATCGCCGGCGGCGCGGTCGGCGCCTACCAGGATCGCCAGGAAGCCGAGCTGCGCCGCCGTACCGTCGGCACCGGCATCGAGGTCACCCGCGACGGCGACGTCATCAAGCTCAACCTGCCCGATGCCGTCACCTTCGACTTCAACAGCGCCGCGCTGAAGCCGCAGTTCTACCCGGCGCTCGACCAGGTCGCCGGCACCATGGCCGACTACAACCAGACCGTGGTCGAGATCAGCGGCCACACCGACAGCGTCGGCAGCGACGACTACAACCAGAAGTTGTCCGAACAGCGTGCGGCGTCGGTCAGCAACTATCTCGTCGGCAAGGGCCTGATGCGCCAGCGCTTCGAAGTGGTCGGCATGGGCGAGCGCTATCCGATCGCCAGCAACGACACCGACAGCGGCCGTGCGCAGAACCGCCGCGTCGAGATCCGCGTGGTGCCGCTGACGACGACTCCGCCGGCCGGCTCCTGATCGATCCCGCGCTTCATCTCGACCGACGGCGTCCGCTCAGGGCGCCGTCGGCGTTTGAGGTGGCCGGAAACCCAGCACGCCGAGCGCGCACAGCGTCATTACGCTGAGGCCCGCACCGGTCAGGAACGTCGCGCCGGCGCCCAGCCGGTCCCACAGCAGGCCGGCGACCGCGCTGGCGACCAGCATCGCGAGGCCCGCGGCGAGGTTGAACATGCCGAACGCCGTGCCGCGCAGGTCGGCCGGTGCGGTGTCGGCAACCATCGCCGCCAGCAGGCCCTGGGTCAGGCCCATGTGCACGCCCCACAGCGCCACGCCGGCCAGCAGCAGCGGCCAGTCGCGGGCGCCGGCGAGCACGAGGTCGGCCGCCACCAGCACGACCAGCCCGATCGCCAGCAGCGCGCGATGCGACATGCGGTCGGCCAGCACACCGGCCGGGTAGGCGACGCCGGCGTAGATCGCGTTCATCGAGACCATCACCAGCGGCACCAGCGCCGCACCGATGCCGCAGTCGGCCGCGCGCAGCACGAGGAAGGCCTCGCTGAAGCGGGCGAGGGTGAACACCGCGCCGATCGCCACCACCTGCCAGTACGCGCCGCCCAGCCGCGCCAGTTGCGCCCGCGAGATGGGATTGCCGCGGCGCTTGGTCTCCGCCTGCGCTGCGGGTTCGCGCACGCCGAACAGCAGCAGCGCCACCGCCAGCAGGCCGGGAATGATCGCGACCTTGAACACCGCGCGCACGTCGCTGGCCCACAGCAGCATCAGCCCGGTCGCCAGCAGCGGGCCGACGAACGCACCCACGGTGTCCAGCGACTGCCGCAGCCCGAACGCGGCGCCGCGGATCTCCGGCGGCGCGATGTCCGCCACCAGCGCGTCGCGCGGCGCGCCGCGGATGCCCTTGCCGATGCGATCGACGAAGCGCCCGGCCAGCACCCAGCCCAGGCTCGGCGCGAACGCGAACAGCGGCTTGGTGAACGCGCCCAGCGCATAGCCGAACACCGCCAGCCCCTTGCGGCGTCCCAGCCAATCGCTGACCGCGCCGGAGAAGATCTTCACGATCAGCGCGGTCGATTCGGCGATGCCTTCGATCAGCCCGACCGAGAACACGCTCGCGCCCAGCGTGCCGACCATGAACAGCGGCAGCAGGCTGTGGATCATCTCCGACGAGACGTCCATCAGCAGGCTCACGAAGCCGAGCACCCACACCCCGGGCGGCATCTTCGGCAGCGATGTGCGGGCGACGTCGGCCATGGGCGTGCGGCGGAAGCGAAGCGTCATCGTAGGCGCGCTTGCGACGATTCGTCACCCCGGAAGCACCGTCACCCGAATCAACCGTCGCCCACACCAGCCGTCACCCACTCAACCGTCACCCACTCAACCGTCACCCCGGCGAACGCCGGGGTCCAGCTCTCTGCTCTGCATGATCATTCGACGGGATTCGGTCGTTCGGGTTTCCCCTGAAAAAGCTGGGCCCCGGCGTTCGCCGGGGTGACGATGGTGGAAGGGTGACGAGTATCGGGACGCGCGCTTCATCCCCATCCCTGCCCACGATCTCACCCCGTGAGACATTCCCGGCGTACACCTGCGGCCCCGTCGTCCCGGTGCCGCCGATGTCCGCCGCGCTTGAACCATCGTCCGAACCGTCGCCCGAGTTGCCGCTGCTGGCCGCCGGCTTCCTGCCCGCACCCGCGCGACCGCAGCCGCCCGCCAGCGGCGCCTCGCTGGCGGTGCGCCTGTCCGGCAAGTATCCCGACCGCGTGACCGGCGCGATCCACGTGCCCGGCCGCGAAGGCCGCTACGCCGACTTCCCCGACGACCTGCCGCCGCGGCTCGCCGACGCCCTGCGTGCCCGCGGCCTGACGCGGCTCTACAGCCACCAGGCCGAGGCATGGGCGGCGACGCAGCGCGGCGAGGACGTCGTCGTCGTCACGCCCACGGCGTCAGGCAAGACGCTCTGCTACACGCTGCCGGTCGTCGCGTCGGCGCTGCGCGATCGCGGCAAGGCGCTGTACCTGTTTCCGACCAAGGCGCTGGCGCAGGACCAGGTCGCCGAACTGCTTGAACTGACGAAGGCCGGCGACCTCGGCGTGCGCGCCGCGACCTTCGACGGCGACACGCCCGGCGACCAGCGCCAGGCGATCCGGCTCAACGGCGACATCGTCGTCACCAACCCGGACATGCTGCATCAGGGCATCCTGCCGCATCACACCAAGTGGGCGCAGCTGTTCGAGCACCTGCGCTACATCGTCATCGACGAGATCCACACCTACCGCGGCGTGTTCGGCTCGCACCTCGCGAACGTGCTGCGGCGGCTCGAACGCATCTGTGCGTTCTACGGCGCGCGCCCGCAGTTCATCCTGTGCTCGGCCACCATCGGCAACCCGCAGGCGCACGCCGAGGCGCTGGTCGGGCGGCGCGTCACCGCCATCACCGAGTCCGGCGCGCCCACTGGCGACAAGCACGTGCTGCTGTGGAACCCGCCGGTCACCAATCCCGACCTCGGCCTGCGCGCCTCCGCGCGCTCGCAGACCACGCGCATCGCGCGCATGGCGATCAAGGCCGGGCTGAAGACGCTGGTGTTCGCGCAGTCGCGGACGATGGTCGAGGTGTTGACGAAATACCTCAAGGACGTGTTCGACCACGATCCGCGCAAGCCCGCGCGCATCCGCGCCTATCGCGGCGGCTATCTGCCGACCGAGCGCCGCGAGGCCGAACGCGCGATGCGCGCCGGCCGCATCGACGGCATCGTCGCCACGTCCGCGCTGGAACTGGGCGTGGACATCGGCAGCCTCGACGTGGTCGTGCTCAACGGCTATCCCGGCGGCATCGCCGCGACGTGGCAGCGCATCGGTCGCGCCGGGCGCCGGCAGCAGCCATCGCTGGGCGTGCTGGTCGCGAGTTCCGATCCGCTGGACCAGTACATCGTCCGCCATCCGGACTTCTTCTCGTCGGCGCCGCCGGAGCACGCGCGCATCGCGCCGGACCAGCCGGTGATCCTGCTCGACCACATCCGCTGCGCCGCGTTCGAGCTGCCGTTCCGCGACGGCGACGCCTTCGGCCCGGTCGAGCCGCAGGTGTATCTCGAACTGCTGGCCGAGGACGGCGTGCTGCACGCCGAAGGCGGCACGTGGGAATGGATCGCCGACAGCTATCCGGCGAACGCGGTGAGCCTGCGCTCGGTCGCGGACGGCAACTTCGTGGTGGTCGATCGCACCGACGGCCGGCAGGTCATCATCGCCGAGGTCGATTTCAGCTCGGCGCCGCTGCTGCTGTACGAAGGCGCGATCCACATGGTGCAGTCGACGCCGTACCAGGTCGAACGCCTCGACTGGGACGGCCGCAAAGCCTACGTCACCCGCACCCACGTCGACTACTACACCGACGCCATCGACTACACGAAGCTGAAGGTGCTGGAATCGTTCGACGGCGTGGTCGCCGGCACCGGCGGCTGCCACCACGGCGAAGTGCACGTGGTGCGGCGCGTGTCCGGCTACAAGAAGATCCGCTACTACACCCACGAGAACATCGGCTACGGCCCGGTGAACCTGCCCGACGCCGAGATGCACACCACCGCGGTGTGGTGGCAGCTGCCGCAGCCGGTGCTCGACAGCCTGTTCGCGTCGCGGCAGGACGCGCTCGACGGCTTCCTCGGCGCGGCGCACGCCGTGCACACCGTCGCCCGCATCGCGGTGATGGCCGACGCCGCCGACCTGCAGAAGGCGGTCGGCAGCGGCGACGGCGCATGGTTCGCCGCCGCCGACACGCGCGGCCGCGGGCAGATGCGCATGGTCGGCGACGAAGCCATGCCGGACGACGGGCAGGGCGCGTTCACGCCCACGCTGTACCTCTACGACAACTATCCCGGCGGCGTGGGCCTGGCCGAACCGCTGTGGACGCGGCAGGCGGAACTGCTGCGTCGCGCGATCGAGTTGATCGATGGCTGCGACTGCGCCGCCGGCTGCCCGGCCTGCGTCGGCCCGGTGCTGGCCGTCGACGCCGCCCGCGACGCCACCGCGAAAGCGCACGCGCGGCGCGTGCTGGTGGCGTTGTCGGCGGTCGATGTACTCGGATGAGTTGCGCGATGCGCCGTCGTCCGTTTCCCCGGTTCTTCTTCAGCGAGGGGAGCGGCGGGTGCGTTCCCGGCCGGCGGTGGCCGCATCCGCAGCGAGAGGTTGCCGGGCGTGCTTCAACCGCCGCGCCCCGCCCCTCATCCGCCCTTCGGGCACCTTCTCCCCGCAGGCGGGGAGAAGGAAGGCGCCGGGGCAATGCGGGCTTCAAGTTCCTCTCCCCTCGCGGGAGAGGGATCGGGGAGAGGGGGCGAGGATGACGCAGGCCGCCACGCTCGATCGCCTGCGCATGCTGCGCCGGCAGGCGGGGCAGGGCGCATCGCCTGTGCCTGCGGCGGCACCCGCGCAGGCGCCGCGCGCGACGCCTGCGCAGACGATCGACGACCTGCGCCGGCTCCTGCGCGTGCGTGCGCCCGCACTCGCGCGGCCCGCGGCGGACGCGCACGATCGCGCGCTCGTCGGCGAGGAAATCGCGCCGGGCCTGCGGCTCGTCGAATCGCTGCATCCATGCGAACCGTTGCCCGCGCGCGTGCCGCTGACCTTCGCCCGCCGCGAGGACGACGTCGCCACCGCCGACGTGCTGTTCTTCGACACCGAGACCACCGGGCTCGCCGGCGGCACCGGCACCCGTGCCTTCATGATCGGCGCCGCGCGCTGGACCGACGCCGGCCTGCACGTGCGCCAGTGGTATCTCACCGCGATGGCCGCGGAGCGCGACCTGCTGGCCGCCTTCGCCGAGGCGCTGGTGCCCGGCACCGTGCTCGCCAGCTACAACGGCCGCAGCTACGACGCCCCGCTGCTGGCCGCCCGCTACCGCCTCGCGCGCCTGACCAACCCGCTGCCCGCCTGCGACCACGTCGACCTGCTGCATCCCGTCCGCCGCCGCTACCGCGGCCGCTGGGAGAACTGTCGCTTGGCGACGATCGAACGCCGCGTCCTCGGCATCGTCCGCGAGGACGACCTCCCCGGTAGCGAAGCCCCCGCCGCCTGGCTCCGCTACCTCCGCGGCGGCTCCGCCCGCGACCTCCGCCGCGTCGCCGACCACAACCGCCAGGACCTCGTCTCGCTGGCGGGGGTGTGGGGGCATCTGGTGGCGTGTGACGATGCCGCGTCGCATGGATGCGTCTTTGCCCCGGCCTGCGATCCTGGCATGTAGGCTTGCCCCGTGCGCCGGCCTGCGTTGGCCAAGTGGAGGCATCCTCGTGAAACTCGTGGTCAGAGACGAAACGCCTGCCGACGTGGCCGCCATCGAAGTGGTCACGATCGAGGCCTTCCGCGAGGTCGTGCGCAGCCGTCACACCGAGCAGTACATCGTGAATGCGTTGAGGCGCGCGGGAGCATTGGCCGTTTCCTTGGTGGCCGAGCGGGAAGGCGTCATCGTCGGCCACGTGGCCTTGTCGCCCGTCGCGGTGTCCGATGGCGCAACGGGGTGGTACGGCCTTGGTCCGATTTCGGTGTTGCCGGCGCATCAGCGTGCCGGTGTCGGCTCCGCCCTGATGCACGACGCCATGAAGGCGCTTAGGACGTTGGACGCGCAGGGCTGCGTGCTGCTGGGCGATCCCGGCTATTACCGGCGATTCGGCTTCCGGCCCGATCCCGGCCTCGTGCTGGAAGGCGTGCCGCCGCAGAATTTCCAGACATTGCGACTCGGGTCGACGATGCCGCAAGGACGCGTGACCTATCACGCGGCGTTCGCGGCCACCGCCTAGGAATCCAAATTCCCGTCCCAAGCCGCATCACTGCGTAGCCCGGACAAGCACTAAGCGCGCACCCGGGACAGGGAAGCGCGGATTCCGAGGATTCCCGAGTGCGGCCATGTCCGGGCTACAGCACTTCGACCCACACCAACAACCGCTCCAGCAACCCGCGATACAACTCCCCACCCCGCAACCCCTCCCGCCACCGCACCGGAATTCCCACCACCCCATGCATCAGCCCCGCGATGCCACCCGCGATGCAAGCGGTGGTGTCGGTGTCGTGGCCGAGGCGGATGGCGCGGCGGACGGCGCTTTCGTAGTCGGGGCTTCGACGGCCCAGCGGGCGGAGCGCAGGGAATCGACGACGTAGCCGCTGCCTTCGCCGATGGGCGGGTCGTCGGGGCGGATCGACCACTCCAGTTCCTCGACGGCCGCGGGTTCGTCGGCGATGAGCACGCGCAGCGTGCGGACGGCGTCGTCCCAGGGCGCGTCGACGTCGTCGAGCAGGCGGCGCGCCCACAGGCAATAGAGCGCGCAGCACAGTTGCGCGCGCAGGTGGCCGTGCGTGACGAGCGACTGCGCGCGGGCGTCGCGCACGAGCGCGGCGTCGTCGCCGTGATGCCACAGCGCCAGCGGCAACACGCGCATCAGCGAGCCGTTGCCGTTGCTGTGCACGCCGTCGGGGCCGGCGCGCTCCGGTGCTTCGCCGCTCTTCACCGCGCGGATCGCCTGCGCGGTGGTGATGCCGACGTCGAACACGTGGCCGTCGACGGCGAGATAGCCGTCGTCGTACCAGCGCACGAGGCGCTGCGCGAAGTCGGCGAGGTCGAGGCGATCGCATGCGAGCAATGACGCCAGCAGGCACAGCGCCTGCGCGCCGTCGTCCGACCATGTGCCCGGCGGCACGCCCTTGTGCGAGCGGTCGAAGCCCGGCGGCGGCGCGTATTCGATCCGGTCCGCGGGCGGAATGCGTTCCGGCGGATTGAATTCGTAGGGCACGCCCAGCGCGTCGCCGACGAGCAGGCCGATCAGGCCCGCGGTGATGCGATCACGGCGGCGGGAAAGACGGTCGACGGAATCGATGGTCGGCGGCATGACGCGCTCCATGTGCGGGGCGGCCTCCGGTACGGCGCCGTCCGTCGTGGAGTCTAGCCGAGCGGCGACACCCGCATGTTCGGCCGGGGGGGGCGGACCTCGGCGCGTCAGATCAACCGCGTCAGCCGGAACATCGCCGTTGCGGCCAGTGCCGGCAGCGGTTGCCGATGGCAGAAGTAGCTCTTGCGAAGCTCGCCGTGGAAGCGCGATTTCGCGAACGCCACGCCGCGGAAGTTGTACAGCGAATGTCCCCAGCGCAGGATCGCGTCGAGCACGAGCCGCAGCGCCGCCGATTCATGCGCTTCCACGCGCTCGTCCAGCAGCAGCGGGATCAGGCCCATGTCGAGGTATTCGATGCCTTCGGCTCTGAAGACCTCCATGGCGTGCGCCATCATCGGATACCACAGGCCTTGCCGGAACGACGGGCAGGCGCGCGAGATGTTCGGCACGTAGCCGACGACGCGGCCGTCGCGGTAGATCGGGTCGAAGTGGATGAAGCCGATCGCTTCGTTCCCGCGCCAGGCGTAGAAGTGGCGCGTGCCCTCCACGTAATCCATGAGCATCGGCCGGATCAGGAACCGGATCTCGTTGCTCTTGCACTTGCGCGTGCGGATCCAGGCTTCCGAGATCGCGCGCGTCTGCTGTTCGCAGCGGCCTTCGCGTACTTCGATGCCTTGCTGCCGCGCCTGGTTGACCGCGGTGCGGATGATCTGCTTGCGGCTCCCGCGCAGGTCCCAGTCGTGCAGCATCACCCGCGATTCCGAGCCGAACTGCGTCGCGTAGAAACCGTGCCGGCGATGCAGCAGTTCCGCCACCGGTTCGCTCACTTGCGTGAACACGGCGTTCGGATGCGCGTCGAGGAAACCATCGATCATGGTCTCGACATCGCGCGGGTCGCAGACCGGATCGGCGAGCGCGAAGTGGATGCCCCAGTGGCGTGCGTACGCCAGGTAGCCGATGCCGAGCATGTCGTGGTACGACATGCCGGGCTGCATCGTCGAGAACGCCATCGCGTGCTCGCCGTGGCGCTTGAGGAACTCGGCGCGTTGGCCGATCGCAAAACCGCGGGCGTCCTCCCGCGCGGCACGCGGCGCGCGCCCGGCATCCAGGGTCAGCGTCTGGTCGTTCATGTCCGCAATTCCTTTGCGAAGCCGATGCGGTGGCGTCCGGTTCCTTCGGCGGTGGCGGGCGATCCGGTCAGGCAGGCTTGTGACCGAGCACGGACCAGTAGAAGTCCATGCCGAGGATCGGGAAATACTTCTTCCCCTCGACCCGGAGGCCGAGCTTGTCCATCAGCGCCGGATAGTCGTAGATGTCGTGCACGGCATTGCCGGCGACCAGCCAGAAGAAGAGTACCGCGACATACCAGTAAAGCGTCTTCGCCATGCGCACGAGCGCGTTGCCCTGCGGGTGCGCGAAATCGCCGACGACGACCTTGCCGCCGGGTTTCGCCTGCGCGATCAGGTGTGCCAGCACCTTCGACACCATCTCGCGGTTGAAGACGTTGAGGAAGAAGTTCGCCACGACCATGTCGTAGCGCTCCGGTTCGTCGAAGACCATGATGTCGCTGTGCACCTGGCGGACCACGACGGCGTTGCCGTCGGCGGCCAGCACCCGCGAGAACTTCATGAGCATGGTCTTCGACAGGTCGACGACGGTGACGTCGGCACCGCGTTTCGCGGCCTCCAACGCGTCGCGGCCGTGGCCGACGCCGGCGAACAGCACCTTGTCGCCGGGCCTGAGCCGGTCGAGGTGCGCCACCTTGCAACGCTGGATCGACTTCCCGCTGTAGAGGTTGCTGGTGAAATCGTAGAAATGGCCCACGACGGCATAACGATCGAACATCTCCATTCTCCTGTGTGGCTCCATGTGTCGTGTCGACGCGCAGGCGTGCCCGTCGCCGGCCGCAGCCGATCGGAAAGGCATCCCGGGCACTCCGGACACGCGCTTGCGGCCGGTCGACGCACGGAGGGGGGGATCGCTCGACCCGTGCGGACAGGGGAATGCGTCGTCCGGCGCGGCAATCTTGCATTTCGCCCGGATGAAAAGATTGCGACGGATCACGTTTCCGGATGCGATTGTCCAGCGTTGTCAAAAGTTGTGCCTGCAATCGCAAACAATGGTTAAGGCCGCGTGATCCCGAGCCTGCACGGCGTCGCCGGCCAGCGTGTTCCATCGTGTTTTCATGGGCTTGCGGGCGGGTCGTGCGCAAGCCCGGGGCGCCGCGCGCGGTGGCGATCCCGCATCGGATGGTCGGTCAGGGCGGGTGGACAGGTCGCCGGAAACAAGAAGCCCCGGGCTCGCGCCCGGGGCTTTTCGTTTGGTGGAGGTGGGGGGAATTGAACCCCCGTCCGAAGGCACTCCATGCCCGGCACTACATGCTTAGCTCACCGTTTGATCTCGCCCTGCGGCAACACGGCGTGCGAAGCACACCGCAGGACATACCCGCTTGATCTAGGTCCTGGTTGACGGGTCGCCGCCGGAACCGATCCCGTGATAATGACCCTACATCCACGAGCACGGGCACAAGTGGGTTCGGGGCTAGGCCTTAAGCGGCCAGAGCGTAGACGTCGTCGTTGGCGTCTGATTGTTTGCCGCTGGATTAACGAGGAAAGCTGCCCCCTCGGCATGCGCCGTGCGATTTCGCAACCCCCGTCGAAGCCAATGCACCCCCGTGACCGGGAATTTCGTTTCGATGGAGTCGTTCTTTCGATCGACGCCGGCAGTATGGGGGCGGGGTGGGGCGGGATCAAGCGTCGCGACGAAACCTTGTCATCCCGAACGAGGGTGCAGCCCGAGGCGGGATCTGCTTGCCATCGGCACGATCGCGGACCGCAGTAAAAGCAGATCCCTCACGTCCGTTCGGGATGACAGTGGGAAGCGGGTGCGGGTTCGATGCCTGTTTCCGGCACCGATCTCCCGATCACGCGTCCTTGTTGCGGGCCCGCATGGCGCGCTGTTTCTCGCGAGCCCAGTCGCGGTCGCGGGCGGCGTCGCGCTTGTCGTGGGCCTGCTTGCCCTTGGCGAGCGCGATTTCCAGTTTCACCTTGTTGCCCTTCCAGTACAGCGCGGTGGGGACGAGGGTGTAACCGTCGCGCTGGATGCGGCCGACGAGCTGGTCGATCTCGCGCCGGTGCATCAGCAGCTTGCGGGTGCGGCGGTCGTTGGCGATGACGTGGGTCGAGGCCTGGATCAGCGGGGTGATCTGCGAGCCGTACAGGAACAGTTCGCCGTCGTTGATCATGGCGTAGGCGTCGCCGATGTTGGCGCGCCCGGCGCGGATCGACTTCAGCTCCCAGCCCTGCAGCGACATGCCGGCCTCGAAGCGGTGTTCGAGGTGGTATTCGTGCTTCGCCCGCTTGTTGAGGGCGATGGTCTTGATCGGCGGTGCGGCCTTGTCGGACTTCCCGGGGCCCTTTGCCTTATCCTTTTGCGCTTTCTGATTGCTCATCCGCGGCATTGTCCCCCATGCGGGGCGATCCCGCGAGTCATCCGGGACGCCTCCCTCCATGCCGGTCATCCAACGCTCCGCCCTGGTCGAACACTCCGCCGCGAAGATGTTCGCGCTGGTGAACGATGTCGCTGCCTATCCGCGCCGCTTCGACTGGTGCGAGGCGGCCGAAGTCCTGGAGGCCGACGAGGCCCGCGTGGTCGCCAAGCTGGACCTGGGGCTGGGCGGCATCAGCACGTGGTTCACCACCGAGAACACGCTGACCCCGCCGCACCACATCGACATGCTGCTGCGCGACGGGCCGTTCCGGAAGCTGGCGGGGCGCTGGCAGTTCCATGCGCTGGACGAATCCGCCTGCAAGGTCAGCCTGACCCTCGATTTCGAGCCGAACAGCCGCCTGCTGGGCCCAGCCTTCGTGCTGGGCTTCCAGAGCCTGGCCGATCGCATGGTCGACGATTTCGTGCGCGTGGCCGACCGCGAGGAGGCCTGAGCGATGGCCGGCGAGGGCAGCGCGGTGGTCCGGGTCGAGGCCATCCGCGTCGAGGTCATCCGCGCCTGGCCGCGGCACCACGAAAGCCGCGGGCTGACATTGCCGGTCGGTGCGACCGTGGCGCAGGCGCTGGCCGAGGCCGCGTTCGAGGGCGAAGCGCCCGCGGGCCTGGCGGTGTTCGGGGAGGCAGTGGCGCCGGAGCGCGTGCTGGTCGACGGCGACCGCCTGGAACTGCTGCGGCCGCTGCGGCTGGATCCGAAGGAGGCGCGGCGCCGTCGCGCCGTCGCCGGGAAGTGACGCGCCGGCTCAGCGGCGGCGGCGCTTCTTCTTGTCGTCCTTGGCCAGGTTCGGGCCGAACT
Source organism: Lysobacter sp. DMC104 (assembly GCF_056313665.1). Classification (NCBI taxonomy): domain Bacteria; kingdom Pseudomonadati; phylum Pseudomonadota; class Gammaproteobacteria; order Lysobacterales; family Lysobacteraceae; genus Lysobacter; species Lysobacter sp. DMC104. The sequence goes on from NZ_JBQUZW010000004.1 coordinate 181,605, forward strand.
GGCGGCGGGCGTTGAGGGCGAGTTCGTCGTCCTGTTCCGGGAAGTAGTCGCCGTCCCAGCGGACGACGGCGTCGTTCTCGAAGTACACCGTGAAATTCTTGATCTGCGTGGTGCCGCGGCGATCGATGCGCTGGGTCGAGGTGTAGTCCCAACGGTTGGTATTGAACGTGTCCTGCACCGAGGGGCTGCCCAGCAGCGTCTGCACGTCCTGCTTGCTCATGCCGACCTGGAGCTGGTCGACCGCACGCTTTTCGATGAGGTTGCCCTGGTAGATCGGCTGCTTGTAGAAGATGCCGCAGCCGGTGGTCGCGAGGGCGACGGTCAGCATCAGCAGGGGCAGGCGGAGCGGGAAGCGGTGCAGGATGGGCATGGGACGGCCGGCAGCGGAGAGGTGTCGCGGACGGCGATGATACACTGTGCCTCGGCGCCGCCGGCAGTCGGGTCGGTGACTGCCGTTCATCGCGGATTGGATGCCGCCGTCTCCGCCGACGTCCCCCCGGAACCAGCGATGGAAACCAGAGATCTCCGCAAACTCGGCCTCAAGGTCACCCACCCGCGCATGCGGATCCTCGAGATGCTGGAACAGGCCCAGCCGCGGCACATGGCCGCAGAAGACATCTACCGACGGCTGGTGGAAGACGGCGACGAGATCGGGCTGGCGACGGTCTACCGCGTGCTGACCCAGTTCGAGGCCGCCGGTCTCGTGCTCAAGCACAACTTCGAGGGCGGCCACGCCGTCTACGAGCTCGATCGCGGCGACCACCACGACCACATGGTCGACGTCGACACCGGCAAGGTCATCGAATTCGAGAGCGCCGAGATCGAGGCGATCCAGCAGCGCATCGCCGCCGAGCAGGGCTACGAGATCCAGGCCCACGCGCTGGTGCTGTACGTCCGCAAGAAGAGGTAGGGCGGGTCTGCCCACTGCGTCCCGGTAGAGCGCCCTTCAGGCCGCTTGCCGTTTTCTGCGTAGCAATGGACAGCGGCCTGAAGGCCGCTCTACCAAGTGCGAGTCGCCTGAGCGTCAGCCCGCGTTTTCCAGCAGCCGTTTCGCCGCTGCGCGCGCTTCCTTCGTGACTTCGACGCCGCCCAGCATCCGCGCCAGTTCTTCCTGGCGGGCCTTGGCGTCGAGCTTCTGCACCGCGCTCTGGGTCATGCCGCCGGCGTCGGCCTTGCTCACCCGGTAATGCGCGTGGCCCTGCGCCGCGACCTGCGGCTGGTGGGTCACGCACAGCACCTGCCGGCGGGCGCCGAGGGCGCGCAGCTTCTGGCCGACGATCTCGGCGACGGCGCCGCCGATGCCGGTGTCGACCTCGTCGAAGACCATCGTCGGCACGGCGTCGTGGCCCAGTGCCGCGACCTCGATCGCCAGCGACACGCGCGACAGCTCGCCGCCGGAGGCGACCTTGCGCAGCGGGCGTGGCGGTTGTCCGAGGTTGGCCGAGACCAGGAATTCGGCGCGTTCGGCGCCTTGCGGGTCCGGACGGGCGGTGTCGACGGCTTCCAGCGCCACCTCGAAGCGGCCGCCGCCCATGCCGAGATCGGCGATCAGCGCGGACACGGCGGTCGACAACGCGTCGGCGGCGGTGCGCCGGGCGGCCGTCAGGTCGGCGGCGGCGGTGCGCCAGCGTGCAGTGGCGGCGGCGATCTCGTCGTCCAGCGCGACGAGACGGGCGCCGGCATTGCGCAGGCCGTCGAGGTCCTCGGCCAGCCGGTCGCGCAGCTCGAACAGCGCTTCCGCCGGCACGCGGTGCTTGCGCCCCAGCGCGTGCAGCCGGGTGAGCCGGTCCTCCAGCGCGGCGAAGCCGTCGGGGTCGAGGTCGAGGTCGTCGCGGATCCGCTGCAGCAGGCGCGTGGCCTCGTCGATCTGGATCGCGGCGGCGTCGAGCATGCCTTCGACCTCGGCCAGCCGCGGCTCGTCGTCGCGGGCGCGGGCGAGGTCGCCACGCAGCGACTGCACGGTCTGCAGCAGCGACGGGGCGTCGTCGCCTTCGAGCCGGGCGAGGGCGCGTTCGCAGGTGTCGATCAGCCCGGCGGCGTTGGCGTGGCGGCGATGCTGGGCGAGGAGGTCGGCGATCGACGCCGGTTCCAGCGTCTCGCGGGCGAGTTCGGCGTGCTGGTGTTCGAGCAGCGCGATCCGGTCGGAGACATCGCCGGTCTTCGACAGGGCGTCGCGCTCGCGCAGCAGGGTCGACCAGTCCGCGGCGGCAGCGGCCACCGCCGCCAGCGCCGGGCCGTGGCGGCCGAAGGCGTCGAGCAGGGCGAGCTGGCGGGTGCGCGACAGCAGCGCCTGGTGTTCGTGCTGGCCGTGGATCTCGACCAGCAGCCCGGCCAGTTCGCCGAGTTGGGTGAGGGTGGCCGGGCGGCCGTTGATCCAGGCGCGGGAGCCGCCGTCGGAGCGCAGCGTGCGGCGCAGCTGGCAGGTGCCGGCGTCGTCCAGTTCCTGCTCGCGCAGCCACGCGGTGGCGTCGGGGTGGTCGGCGAGGTCGAATTCGGCGCTCAGTTCCGCGCGCTCGGCGCCGTGGCGCACCACGCCGCTGTCGGCGCGCAGGCCGGAAAGGAAGCCGAGGGCGTCGACCAGCAGCGACTTGCCGGCGCCGGTTTCGCCGGAAATGACGGTCATGCCGGGGCCGAATTCGAGTTCGGCGGCTGCGACGACGGCGAAATCACGAAGGGCGAGATGGGTCAGCATGGGCGCGCATTGTGCCTCATGGCGTCTCATCTCCGGAGACCGATGCCGGCCTCCCGGCCCCTTGCGCGCGCCGGCGGCTGCGCCTATACCGTTGCGCATGAACCGACCCGCCGACGCCGGCTTCGACCCGGGCAGCCTCGATCCCCGCGCGCGGCTGCTGCTGCGCACGCTGATCGCGCGCTACATCCGCGACGGCGAACCGGTGGGCTCGCAGACGCTGGCCCGGCACGCGGGCCTGGACGTCAGCGCGGCGACGATCCGCAACATCCTCGCCGAGCTGGAGGACGTGGGCCTGCTTGCGGCGCCGCACACCTCGGCCGGGCGGGTGCCGACGGCGCAGGGTTACCGGGTGTTCGTCGACAGCCTGCTGCAGATCGACCCGCTGGGCGAGCCGGAGCTGGCTCGCCTGCGCGGCGAACTGGCCGCCGGCAGCGGGACCCAGCGCCTGCTGGGCAGCGCGTCCGAGCTGGTGTCGGCGATGACCCATTTCGTCGGCGTGGTCAGCGTGCCCAAGCGCGAGCAGTTCGCGTTCAAGCACGTCGATTTCGTGCCGCTGGACGCCCAGCGCGTGCTGGCGATCCTGGTGTTCGCCGACAACGACGTGCAGAACCGCATCCTCCAGACCCGGCGCCCGTACGACCCGGGGGAACTGGAGCGGATCGCCAACTACCTCAACCAGCACTACGCCGGCCGGCCGCTGGCCGAGGCGCGCACGCTGCTGATGGCCGAGCTGCGCAACGCCCGGCGCGAGATGGAATCGCTGATGGCCCAGGCGCTGGAACTGGCCGACCAGGCGCTCGCCAGCGACGCCGAGGACATGCTGGTGGCCGGGCAGACCCGGCTGATCGGCGTGCAGGACCTCTCCGACCTCGATCGCCTGCGCGAACTGTTCGAGGCCTTCGCCAGCAAGCGCGAGATCCTGCAACTGCTGGAACGTACGCTTCGGGCGCCGGGGGTGCGGATCTTCATCGGCGAGGAAACCGGCATGGCGCCGCTGGACGGCGTGTCGCTGGTGACTGCGCCCTACGGCGTCGGCGGGCGCACGCTGGGCGTGCTGGGGGCGATCGGCCCCACCCGGATGGCCTACGACCGCGTCATCCCGGTGGTGCAGGCCGCGGCCAATGCGCTCACGCAGGCGCTGGGGTCCGAAGGCGAGCGTTGAGCCCGGGGAGCTGCCGCAGGCGATTCCTGAACGCGGGCACTTGATTCCGGAAGGGCCGGCCCCATCCCTCGGCCGTCGGCGGATTGCCCGCCTCCAGCCCCGGAAACCAGATGACCCAGACCCCGACGCCACAGGACCCGATGTCACAGGACGCTTCGATGGCGGATGCCGCCGAGCACGCCACCCCGGACGCGGTCATCGAAGCGCTGCACGCCGAACTCGAACAACTGCGCGCCGACATGCTGCGCGAGCGCGCCGATCTGGAAAACCAGCGCAAGCGCATGGCCCGCGAGGTCGAGAACGCCCGCAAGTTCGCCAACGAGCGCCTGCTCGGCGACCTGCTGCCGCTGTTCGACAGCCTGGAAGCCGGCCTGGCCGCGGCCCCCGAGGGCGACCCGGTGCGCGCCGGCATGGAGCTGACCCTGCGCCAGCTCGAACGCATCGCCCAGGCCAACGGACTGGTCGCGGTGGCCCCGGCGGCCGGCGACGGCTTCAATCCCGAACACCACCAGGCGATGAGTCTGGTCGACGTCCCGGGCGTCGCCCCCGGCGCGGTCGCGCAGACCTGCCAGAAGGGCTACCTACTCAACGAGCGCCTGCTGCGGCCGGCGCTGGTCATGGTCGCGAAGCAGGACTGACGCGACCCGTGCGGGCGCGGCGCCGATGAACGGCCGGCGCCCCCGTGCATCTCCCGGGCGGCCGGCGCTTGAAACCCCGGCGCGGCCATCCCACATACGGCACATCGGCGGCGCGGCCGCCTCCCCATCTCCGAGGAACCACATCATGGGCAAGATCATCGGCATCGACCTGGGCACGACCAACTCGTGCGTCGCGATCATGGAAGGCGGCAAGGCCAAGGTCATTGAGAACAGCGAAGGCGACCGCACCACGCCGTCGATCATCGCCTACACCAAGGACGGCGAAGTGCTGGCCGGCGCCAGCGCCAAGCGCCAGGCGGTCACCAACCCGAAGAACACCTTCTACGCCGTGAAGCGCCTCATCGGCCGCAAGTTCGGCGACGCCGAGGTCAGGAAGGACCTCGACCTGGTGCCGTACGCGATCATCGAGCACTCGAACGGCGACGCGTGGGTCGGCACCAGCGACGGCAAGAAGATGGCGCCGCCGGAAATCTCCGCGCGCGTGCTGGAGAAGATGAAGAAGACCGCCGAGGACTACCTGGGCGAGAAGGTCACCGAGGCCGTCATCACGGTGCCGGCGTACTTCAACGACAGCCAGCGCCAGGCGACCAAGGACGCCGGCCGCATCGCCGGTCTCGACGTCAAGCGCATCATCAACGAGCCGACCGCGGCCGCGCTGGCCTACGGCCTCGACAAGGGCGACGGCAAGGACCGCAAGATCGTGGTGTACGACCTCGGCGGCGGCACCTTCGACGTGTCGATCATCGAGATCGCGAACGTCGACGGCGAGAAGCAGTTCGAGGTGCTGGCCACCAACGGCGACACGTTCCTGGGCGGCGAGGACTTCGACAAGCGCATCATCGATTTCCTGGTCGAGGAGTTCCAGAAGGAGCAGGGCATCGACCTGCGCAAGGATCCGCTGGCCCTGCAGCGCCTGAAGGACGCCGCCGAACGCGCGAAGATCGAGCTGTCGTCGTCGCAGCAGACCGAGGTCAACCTGCCGTACGTGACCGCCGATGCCTCGGGTCCAAAGCACCTCAACATCAAGCTCACCCGCGCCAAGCTCGAAGCCCTGGTCGAGGACCTGATCCGCAAGTCGATCGAGCCCTGCCGCATCGCGTTGAACGACGCCAACCTGCGCGCCAGCGACATCAGCGAGGTGATCCTCGTCGGTGGCCAGACCCGCATGCCCAAGGTGCAGGCGGCGGTCGCCGAGTTCTTCGGCAAGGAGCCGCGCAAGGACGTCAACCCGGACGAGGCCGTCGCCATCGGCGCCGCGATCCAGGGCGGCGTGCTGGCCGGCGACGTGAAGGACGTGCTGCTGCTCGACGTCACCCCGCTGAGCCTGGGCATCGAGACCCTGGGCGGCGTGATGACCAAGATCATCGAGAAGAACACGACCATCCCGACCAAGGCCTCGCAGACGTTCTCGACCGCCGACGACAACCAGTCGGCCGTGACCGTGCACGTGCTGCAGGGCGAGCGCGAACAGGCCCGCTTCAACAAGTCGCTGGCGCGCTTCGACCTGTCCGGCATCGACGCCGCTCCGCGCGGCACGCCGCAGATCGAGGTGTCGTTCGACATCGACGCCAACGGCATCCTGCACGTGTCGGCGAAGGACAAGAAGACCGGCAAGGAGCAGAAGGTCGAGATCAAGGCCGGCTCGGGCCTGTCGGACGACGAGATCCAGCGGATGGTGCAGGACGCGGAAGCGCACCGCGAGGAAGACAAGAAATTCCACGAGCTGGTGCAGGCCCGCAACCACGCCGACGGCCTGATCCACGCCGTGCGCAGCGCGATCAAGGACCACGGCGACAAGGTCCCGGGTGAGGCCATCGGCCGCGCCGAGGGCGCCATCGCCGAACTCGAGACCGCGATGAAGGGTGACGACAAGGGCCAGATCGAGGCCAAGAGCCGCGCGCTGGAAGAAGCCGCGCAGTCGCTGCAGGCGGCCGCCGGTGCCGGCCAGCAGGCCGCGGGCGAGGCCGGTCCGGGTCCCTCGGCCTCGTCGCGCAACGACGACGTGGTCGACGCCGAGTTCACCGAGGTGAAGGACGACAAGTAAGCGATGACGGCCGGCCCCGGGGGCGACTCCGGGGCCGGTCTGCGTCCGGCGGATGCTATCGTCGCCGGCCATGAGCGCCCGCGACGGGCCGGGGCGGAGCGATCCGCCACCGGGTCGCCGCGGGTTTCGCGTGCAATGCAGACCGCCGTTCGACGGCACCGGGGGCGGGATGGGGAAGGGCAGGCTCGAAGCGTTCAGCGACGGCGTGATCGCCATCATCATCACCATCATGGTGCTGGAGATGAAGGTTCCGCACGGTACCGACTGGCGCGCCCTCGCCGGGCTGTGGCCGGTGTTCCTGAGCTACGTCATGAGCTTCGTCAACGTCGGCATCTACTGGAGCAATCACCACCACTTCCTGCACGCCGCGCACAAGGTCGATGGCAGGGTGCTGTGGACGAACCTGCACCTGCTGTTCTGGATGTCGCTGATTCCCTTCACCACCGGCTGGATGGGCGAGAACCACTTCGCGCCGATCCCGACCGCGGTCTACGCCTTCGACCTGTTCATGTGCGCCGCCTCGTGGATGCCGATGCAGGCGGCGCTGATCCGGGCCAACGGCGGCGAGCGGTCGGAGCTGGCCAGGGCGGTCGGCGGCGACTTGAAAGGCAAGGCCTCGCTGGCCATGTATGCACTGGCGGTCCCCGCCGCGTTCCGGAGCCCGGCGCTGTCCGGCGCGCTGGTCGCCGCCGTCGCCGTGTTGTGGTTCGTGCCGGATCGCCGGATCGAGCGCCAGCTCGCCGGCTGAGATTTCCACGGACGCGTCCGCCGGGCGCGTCCCGATCGTTCACAGGTCACCCATGAGCAAACGCGATTACTACGAAGTCCTCGGCGTGGCGAAGACCGCCAGCGACGAGGAACTGAAGAAGGCCTACCGCCGCCTCGCGATGAAGCACCATCCGGACCGCAATCCGGACGATGCCGGCGCCGAGGCCGCGTTCAAGGAGGCCAAGGAAGCCTACGAAGTGCTGTCCGACGCCAACAAGCGCCGGGCCTACGACGCCCACGGCCATGCCGCGTTCGAGCACGGCATGGGCGGCGGTGGCGGCGGGCAGGCGGGCTACGCCGACATCAACGACATCTTCGGCGACATCTTCGGCAACATCTTCGGCGGCGGGGCCGGTGGCGCACGCGGACCGCGCCGCGGTGCGGACGTCGGCGTGATCGTCGAACTCGATCTGGAAGAAGCCGTCGCCGGCCTCGACAAGCGCATCGAAGTGCCGACGATGGCGGCCTGCAAGCCCTGCAACGGCAGCGGTTCGGAAGACGGCAAGATCGAGACCTGCGGCACCTGCCAGGGTCGCGGCCAGGTGCGTTTCCAGCGCGGCATCTTCTCGATGCAGCAGCCATGCCCGACCTGCGGTGGTCGCGGCCAGAAGATGAGCAATCCCTGCAAGGCCTGCCACGGTGCCGGCCGCGTGGAGGAGGAAAAGGTCCTGTCGGTGAAGATCCCGGCGGGCGTGGACAACGGCGACCGCATCCGCCTGGCGGGCGAGGGCGAGGCCGGCCCGGCCGGTGCGCCGTCGGGCGACCTGTACGTCGAGATCCGCGTCCGTGAGCACGACATCTTCCAGCGCGACGGCGACGACCTCCACTGCGAGGTGCCGATCCGCTTCTCGCAGGCGGCGCTGGGCGACGTCATCCGCGTGCCGACGCTGGGCGGCGAAGCCGAGATCCGCGTGCCGGCCGAAACCCAGACCGGCCGCGTGTTCCGCCTGCGGGAGAAGGGCGTGAAGTCGGTGCGCAGCCGCGGCACCGGTGACCTCTACTGCCGCGTGGTGGTCGAGACCCCGGTCAACCTCACCACGCAGCAGCGCGAGCTGCTGCAACAGTTCGAGGCCACCTTCAGCGGCGAAGGCGCCCGTCGCCATTCGCCGCGTTCCAGCACCTTCATCGACGGGGTGAAGAGCTTCTGGGAGCGGATGACGTCCTGATCGTCGCCTGCGGGCAGGGACTTCTCGTCCGCTTCACCCGGGCACGGTAGAGTGCCCGGGTCGCAACAGGAGTGGACTCCATGCAGAACCGGCATCGCACGCAGATCGCGTCGGGCTTCCTCGCGCTGTCCCTGGCCGCCATCGCCTCGACTGCGGTGCAGGCCGCGAACCGTCCCGAGGACTGGCCGGTCCGGATCGAGCGCGAATCGCACGACTACGTGATCGATGCCGAGGGCCGCTACGTCGAGACGGTCGAGACCGCGACCAAGGTGCTGAAGACCAGCGGCATCGACTACGCGCGCGACAGTTCGATCGGCTACAGCACCAGCATCCAGCAGGCCGACGTGCTCGCGGCCTACACCCTGAAGGCCGATGGTCGCCGCATCGACGTGCCGAAGGGCAATTTCCAGGTCAGCAGCAGCCGCGGCCGCGAGGGCGATTCGCCGATCTACTCCGACCGCACCTCGCTCACCGTCGTCTTTCCCGAGCTGGCGGTCGGCGACACCACGGTCCTGCAATACCGCCTCACGGCGAAGGAGCCGATGTTCCCGGGCGCGTTCTCGGTGATCGACAGCTTCGATCCGACCTCGTACTACGGCGACGTCCGCATCTCGATCGACGCGCCGGTCTCGCTGAAGGCGACCTGGGCCGCGCCGAAGCTGACGGTGGCCGAGGACACCGCCCGCGACGGCCGCCACCGGCTGACGTGGACCTGGCGCAATCGCGAACCTGCCGATCCCGACACCTTGCAGGACGCGCTGTACGACTTTGAGCGCTATCCCGGCTACGCCTTCTCGACCTTCGGCAGCTACGCGGACATCTCCCGCGCGTATGGCGCCCGTGCCGAAGCCAAGGCCGCGGTCACGCCGCGCATCCGCGCGCTGGCGGACAAGATCGCCGGCGACGCCAAGGCCCCGCGCGAGGTCGCGCAGCGGCTCTACGACTGGGTGGCGAAGGAAATCGCGTACGCCGGCAACTGCATCGGCCTGGGCGCGGTGGTGCCGCGCGACCTCGACGTCGTCCTCGACAACCGCATGGGCGACTGCAAGGACCACGCGACCCTGCTGCAGGCGCTGCTGCGCGCCCGCGGCATCGCGAACACGCAGGCGCTGGTCAACGCCAGCCAGGTCTACACGCTGCCGAAGGTCCCGGTCGCGTCGATGGTCAACCACGTCATCAACTACGTGCCGTCGCTCGATCTTTACCTCGATTCGACGTCGTCGCAGACCCCGTTCGGCAGCCTGCCTGACGCGGTCGCGGGCAAGCGCGTGCTGCTGGTCGACGGCTACCGCGACGACACGGTCACGCCCATGCCCGACCGCGCCCGCGACTGGACGCGCATGCGCACGCAGGTCGCGATCGCGGCCGATGGCTCGGTGAAGGGAACGGCGCGGGTCGAGATCGGCGGCGACATGGCGATCATGGCCCGCCAGCAGCTCAAGGAGGCCGGCGAGACGCTGCGTGCCGACATGGTGAAGTCGTATTTCCGCGCCCGCGGGCTCATCGGCGACGGCAGCCTGCGCATGTCGCCGGACGTGGCGGCCACGGCCGGCACGTTCGCGATGGAAGCGGACTTCCATGCCGAGGGCATGCTGGCGGTGCCGAGCGGTTTCGAAGTGGCGCCGCTGCTGCTGGGCTTCCGCCCCATCCAGGGCATCGTGGCCAGCCAGTTGCCCGACCCGGGCAAGCCCGCCGGCGCCGGCGCCTGCGGCGGCACGCGCTCGCAGGAATCCTATGTCTACGACTTCGCCCCGGGATTGAAGATCGTGGCGATCCCGCCCGACTTCGAGGCCAGCGAAGGTCCGGTGTCGTACCGGGCGACCCATCGGCGCGAAGGCAACCGCATCGTCGTCGAACGCATCCTCGACGACCGCACGCCCGGCCCGACCTGCACCGCCGAGTACAACGCCGCCTACGGCCGTTTGATGAAGCGGGTGATGGACAACCTGCGGGCGCAGGTCGTGTTCCTGCGCGACGCGGAACCCGCGCGTTGAGCGCCCCTGACCACGCCCGGCCGGTCATCGGCATCGTCGGCAGCGCCGGCGCCTACGGCCGCTGGCTGCGCCGTTTCTTCGTCGAGCGCATGGGGCTGGCGGTGCTCGGGCACGATCCGTCCGACCCGGCGAGCGACGCCGTCGAGCGCCTCCTCGCGGAGGCCGACGTGCTGCTGTTCGCCGCGCCGATCCGCGTCACCGAGGCGGTGATCGCCGACTGGACCGCGCGTTCGGCCGGTCGCGAAGACGGACGACTGTGGCTGGATGTCACCTCGATCAAGCAGGTGCCGGTCGCGGCGATGCTGCGCTCGCGCGCCGAGGTCGTGGGCCTGCATCCGATGACCGCGCCGCCGAAGTCGCCGACGCTGAAGGGCCGCATGCTCGCCGTTTGCGAGGCGCGGCTGGACGCGTGGCGGCCGTGGGTCGATGCGCTGCTGGACGCCTTGCAGGCCGAGTGCGTGCGGGTCACGCCCGAGCGCCACGACCGCGCGATGGCGCTGATCCAGGCGATGGTCCACGCCACGCATCTCGCCGAGGCCGGCGTGCTGCGCGACTACGCCGCAGTGCTGGGCGCGCCCGCCGACCTGCTGCCGCTGCGCACGGCCTCGTTCGAGCTGGACGTGGCGATGATGACCCGCATCCTGTCGCTGAATCCGCAGATCTACGAGGACATCCAGTTCTGCAACCCGCACGTGCCGGAGATGCTCGACCGGCTGCTCGGCGAACTCGGCGGGCTGCGCGATCTCGTCGCGCGCGGCGACGGCGAGGCCCGCGCCGCGTTCCGGGCGCGCTTCCTCGACGCGAACCGCGAGGCGCTGGGTGCGCAACTGCTGGCCGACGGCAACTACGCCTTCGAGCGCGTCGGTTACCTGCTGGCCGATCTCGTCGACCGGCCGTCGATGAGCGTGCACCTGCCCGAGGATCGTCCGGGCTCGCTGCGCGCGCTGCTCGACGTGTTCGAGCGCCACGGCATCAGCCTGTCGTCGATCCATTCCTCGCGCACGCCGTCGGGCGAGGTGCATTTCCGCATCGGCTTCGGGCCAGAGGTCGCGGCTGCGGCGGTGACGGCGGCCGCGTCCGAGATCGATGCCGCCGGCACCGGGCGCGTGCTCGAATGCGTGGCGCCGGCGACCGCGGCGCATTGAGTCGACCCGTCGCCGCGAGTAGGCTGGCGCGATGTCCGAACCCCTCCGTCTCCTGATCCATGGCGCCAGCGGGCGCATGGGCCAGACCCTGCTGCGGCTGGCCGCCGAACGCGACGACCTGCGCGTGGTCGCCGCCGTCGCGCCGCCGTCGGCCGATGCCGCGCTGCTCGGCCAGCCGTTCCATCCGGTCGAGGCGCTCGACGCCGTGCCGCCGTTCGACGTCGCGATCGACTTCAGCCTGCCGGTGGCCTTCGACGCCATCCTCGCGCTGTGCGATGCGCGCGGGGCCGCGTTGGTCTCCGGCACCACCGGGCTGGCGGTGCAGCAGCGTGCGGCGTTGCAGGCCGCGTCGCGACGCATTCCCGCGCTGTGGGCCTCGAATTTCAGCCTCGGCGTGGCGGTGCTGGAGGACCTGGTCGAACGCGCCGCGAACGTGCTGGACGGCTGGGACTGCGACATCGTCGAGCAGCATCACACCCGCAAGCTCGACGCGCCGTCGGGCACCGCGCTCACGCTCGGCGCCGCGGCCCAGCGCGGCGGCGCGGACCCGCGCTACGCGAGCCTGCGCGCCGGCGACATCGTCGGCGAACACACGGTGCAGTTCGCCACCTCGGGCGAACGCATCGAACTGATCCATCGCGCCACGAACCGCGAGATCTTCGCCCGCGGTGCGCTGCACGTCGCCACGCGGCTAGCCGGGCGTCCCGCCGGCAGCTACCGGGTGCGGGACCTGCTGGACTGAGCCCGTTGGAGTGACCCGTCGGCCGTCGGGCCGGTCCGGGCGAGCGCCGCGGCGCTCACTGCATCGCGATCATCCCGAAGCAGGCCGCCAGCAGCAGCACGGTGATCCCGCCGATCAGGGCGAGGATGCCGATGATCACCTTCAGCCAGGCCGGCAGCGGAGGACGCCCGGCCTCGTCTCCGGTCGGGGCCGGCGGCGCGGTATCGCGGGCCTCGGGATCGGGCAGGGACGGATCGTTCATGTCTGCGGCTCCTCGTTGCCGGGGGGGCGGCTTTCGCCGGTGTCGATGTTCGCGATGTCGACCCGCGCGCGCAGCGCGTCCAGCTGCCTGCGGCGGTCGTCGCGGTAGAACAGGTTGTAGGTGTCGAACGGGACGATGGTGCCATCCGGCTGGGCGATGTGCACGCAGCTCTTCTTCACCGAGCGCAGGTCGAAACCCTCGGCGTCGATGAAGGCCATGATCAGCACCCGGAACACGTTGCGGTAGCCCAGCCCCTCGGGCACCTGCACCTGCGGCAGGCAGCACAGCAGGTCGGCCAGCGAGCAGGCCTGCGACTGCGGCGAATGGTTGGTGGCGAACAGCCGGAACAGCGCGTCGCGCAACTGGTCGTCCTTCTCGACCACGATGCTGTTGCGGCCGCCTTCGATCAGCACCTCCGGCGGGATCATGCCGGTCAGCGGCACGATCTTCTGCGCGTCGCCGTCGCCCAGCTTCAGCGCGTACGCCATCGCCAGCGCGTCGGGATGGCAGGGCACCGGGATCAGGTCCTCGGGCCGGAACAGCGTGCTCTGCTCGAGGATGCCGCGGCGCACTTCGGTCAGGGTCAGGCGGTCGCGGGCCGGGTCGTAGCCCTCGGTGCGGCCGGCGTGCTGGATCGGCTGGAAGGTCACGCCGCGCACGCAGGGCTGGGTGCGGGCGAAGTCGATGATCTCGCCCAGCTCGCCGTCGTTGAGACCCTTCTTCACCGTGACCACCAGCGTGGTCGAGATGTCGTGCTTGTTGAGCGCTTCCAGCGCCTGCAGGCGGATGTCGCGCAGCCGCGCGCCGCGGAGCTGCTGGTGGACCTCGTCGCGCAGCGAGTCGAACTGCAGGTACAGCTCGAAACCCGGCATGTAGCTCGCCAGTCGTTCGACGAACTCGGGATCCTTCGCGATCCGCAGGCCGTTGGTGTTGACCATCAGGTGGCGGATCGGGCGTGCCTTCGCCGCGTCGAGGATCTCGAAGAACTGCGGGTGCAGCGTCGGCTCGCCGCCGGAGATCTGCACGACGTCCGGCTCGCCCTCGTTGGCGACGACGGCGTCGAGCATGCGTTCGATCGTCGCCATGTCACGGAAGCCAGGGCGATGCGGGCCGGAGTCCGCGTAGCAGATCGGGCAGCGCAGGTTGCAGTGGTCGGTGACCTCGATCAGCGTCAGGCAGCTGTGCTGCATGTGCTCGGGACACAGGCCGCAGTCGTAGGGGCAGCCCCACTTGCGCTCGGTGTTGAAGCGCTGCGGCAGTTCCGGCGGCTTGATGAAACGCTCGCGGCACAAGCGGTAGTAGTCGACGTCGTCGGCGATCAGCACGCGCTCGCGGCCGTGCTGCGGACACCATTTCTCCAGGTAGACGCCGCCGTCCTTGAAGAAAATCGTCGCTTCGACGCGACGCAGGCAGGTCGAGCACACCGACACCGCGGTGTCGTAGAACAGGTACGGTCTTACCTTCGCGGCCATGCCAGCGCCTTCACGATGCGGGGGAGGTCGCGGGCATGGTAGAGCAGCCCGAACAGGCACAGCAGCTGGATGCCCGAGAGCGTACCGAAGTAGAGATGCGGTATCGGCCGGATCGACTCGATCGCCAGCCGGTACAGCAGATAGCCCGACAGGAACGCCTTGAACCGGTCGCCCGGGCGCGTGAGGCGATCGCCGCACCACGTCAGCAGCCCGCCCCAGAGCAGCAGGAACGCGATCTCGTACAACTGCGTCGGATGCCGCGGCACGCCGTCGCCGAAATCGACGGCCCAGGGCAGGGCGGTCGGGTTGCCGTAGGTGTGGTCGTCCAGCCCGGCGAGGAAACAGCCGATGCGGCCGAGGATCATGCCCACCGTCAGCGGCAGCACGAAGGCGTCGCCGGTGGAGCCGCGGACGCCGGCCAGCCATTTCGCGGCCTCCACGCCGAACAGCCCGCCCACCAGCCCGCCGACGATCGACTTGCCGGCCAGCAGCCGGCGCGGGTCGGGGAAATCGGCGAAGGCGAACGCCGGGTCGTACAGCCAGTAGGCGATCTTGCTGCCCAGCGCCGCGCCCAGCGCCGCGCCGGCGACCAGCAGCAGCGCCTGCACCCGGTCCAGCGGCACGCTGGCCGGAAGCTGGCGCCGCTCGCGCCGGTAGATCTGGAACCCGATCGAATAGGCCGCCACTTCCAGCAGCGTGTGCGTCCAGTAGGCGGTTGGCGTCATCGACGCAGTGTATTCGATTGCATGAACGCGCCTGTTCAGGCATGCGCCGCATGCCGGGCGAATCGCCCGGAAGGCTGGCATCGACGGCATCGCGCCGGTACAATTCCGGCTCGCCTGACACTGAAGCCCCGGACCGGTCCCGCACCGCGTCCGAGGCTTCGTGCAACCCGAAGCAAGCCCGACAAAGGCGACCCAAGTGACCCAAACCGCAATCCTGGTCCTCGAAGACGGCACCGTGTTCGAGGGCGAATCCGCAGGCGCGCCCGGCCTTTCCGTGGGCGAGGTGGTGTTCAACACCGCCATCACCGGCTACCAGGAGATCCTCACCGATCCCTCGTATGCGCGCCAACTGGTCACGCTGACCTATCCGCACATCGGCAACACCGGCTGCACCGATCTGGACGACGAGGCCGGCAAGGTCTGGGCCTCGGGCCTGATCGTCCGCGACGTGCCGCGCCGCCCCAGCAACTGGCGCAGCCAGGTCGCATTGCCCGAATGGCTGCGCGCCCGCGGCATCGTCGCGATTTCCGGCATCGACACCCGCAAGCTCACGCGTCTGCTGCGCGATCGTGGCGCCCAGAACGGCGCGCTGATGGCAGGCGAGATCGATGTGGAGCGTGCGCTCGAAGCCGCACGCAAATTCCCCGGCCTCAAGGGCATGGACCTCGCGCAGGTGGTGACCACCGATGCGGCGTATCCGTGGCGCGAAGGCCAGCTCGATCTCGACACCGGCGCGTTCGTCGCCGCCGCACCGAAACATCGCGTCGTCGCCTACGATTTCGGCGTCAAGCGCAACATCCTGCGCATGCTCGCCGAGCGCGGCTGCGACGTGACCGTGGTGCCGGCGAAGACGCCCGCCGCCGAGGTCTTCGCGCTGAATCCGGACGGCGTTTTCCTGTCCAACGGCCCCGGCGATCCGGAGCCCTGCGACTACGCCATCGCCGCGATCCGCGAGTGCATCGCGCGCAAGATCCCGACCTTCGGCATCTGCCTTGGCCACCAGCTACTTGGCCTCGCCAGCGGCGCGCGCACGCTGAAGATGAAGTTCGGCCACCACGGCGCCAACCATCCGGTGATCGACCTCGACAGCGGCCGGGTGATGATCACCTCGCAGAACCACGGCTTCGCGGTCGACGAGGCCACGCTGCCGGCGAACGTGCGCGTAACCCATCGCTCGCTGTTCGACGGCAGCAACCAGGGCATCGCGCTCGTCGATGCGCCGGCCTTCAGCTTCCAGGGGCACCCGGAAGCCTCGCCTGGCCCGCACGATGTCGCGCCGCTCTTCGATCGCTTCGTCGCGATGATGGCGTCGCGCGCCTGATGCCGAAGCTGCGGCCCCGGTGGCGCAACGCGCTGCTGCTTGCGGCGCTGGCGGGCCTCTATCCCGCTTTCGTGCTTGGCAGCGTCTACGCCACCGTGCTGCGCAGCGACTTTCCGGGCGGCCACAACGGCCCGAAGGATGCCTACCGGCACAGCCTCGCCAGCGCGACCGTCGCCTACACCGCGTCGCCGCGGCTGGTGGACTGGGTCACGCGGTTCATGGAGCATGGCGAGGGCGGCAACGCCTCCAATGCGATGGATCGGCACAACAACCGCATCGGCGCCGAGATCGGTGCGCGGGCGGAAAGCTGGACCCAAATGCGCACGGACGTGCTCGCCGCGGTGAAGGCCGGCGGCGTCGATATCGCGGACGACCACCGGATCACCTGGCTCCCGCCCGACCAATGGCGCGAGCGCCTGTACTGAGAGAACCCATGCCCAAGCGCACAGACATCCAGACCGTCCTGATCATCGGTGCCGGTCCGATCGTGATCGGCCAGGCCTGCGAATTCGACTATTCCGGCGCACAGGCCTGCAAGGCCCTGCGCGACGAGGGCTATCGCGTGGTGCTGGTGAACAGCAATCCCGCGACGATCATGACCGACCCGAACATGGCGGACGCGGTCTACATCGAGCCGATCAACTGGAAGACGGTCGAGAAGATCATCGCCAAGGAGAAGCCCGATGCGCTGCTGCCGACGATGGGCGGCCAGACTGCGCTGAACTGCGCGCTCGACCTCGCCGACCACGGCGTGCTGGAAAAGTACGGCGTCGAGCTCATCGGTGCCTCGCGCGAGGCCATCCGCATGGCCGAGGATCGCGAACTGTTCCGCGTCGCGATGCAGGACATCGGTCTGGAATGCCCGAAGGCCGAGGTCGCCCGCAGCTACGAACAGGCGCTGGAGATCCAGGCCAAGGTCGGCTACCCGACCATCATCCGTCCCAGCTTCACGCTCGGCGGCACCGGCGGCGGTATCGCCTACAACAAGCAGGAGTTCGAGGAGATCGCGAAGCGCGGCCTCGATCTCTCGCCGGTGCATGAAGTGCTGATCGAGGAATCGGTGCTGGGCTGGAAGGAATTCGAGATGGAAGTGGTCCGCGACAAGGCGGACAACTGCATCATCGTGTGCTCGATCGAGAACCTCGACCCGATGGGCGTGCACACCGGCGACAGCATCACCGTCGCGCCGGCGCAGACGCTCACCGACAAGGAATACCAGCGCCTGCGCGACGCCTCGATCGCGGTGCTGCGCAAGATCGGCGTCGACACCGGCGGCTCGAACGTGCAGTTCGGCATCAACGCGCAGAACGGCCGCGTGGTCGTGATCGAGATGAACCCGCGCGTGTCGCGTTCGTCGGCGCTGGCGTCGAAGGCGACCGGTTTCCCGATCGCCAAGGTCGCGGCGAAGCTCGCGGTCGGTTACACGCTGGACGAACTGAAGAACGAGATCACCGGCGGCCTGACCCCGGCCTCGTTCGAGCCGACGATCGACTACGTCGTCACCAAGATCCCGCGCTTCGCGTTCGAGAAGTTCCCGGCCGCCGATGCGCGCCTGACCACGCAGATGAAGTCGGTGGGCGAGGTGATGGCGATCGGCCGCAGCTTCCAGGAATCACTGCAGAAGGCGCTGCGCGGGCTGGAGACGGGCAAGATCGGCCTCGACCCGACCGGCCTCGATCTCTCGAGCGACGAAGGCATGGCGCGCCTGCGTCGCGAGGTGAAGGAAGCCGGCCCCGAACGGATCTTCTATCTTGCCGACGCCTTCCGCGCCGGCCTGTCGGTGGAGGACGTGCACGCACTGTCGTTCGTCGACCCGTGGTTCCTCGACCAGATCGAGGAACTGGTGGCGCGTGAACGCGACGTCGCCGCCGCCGGTCTGGAAGGCCTCGATGCGAAGCGCCTGCGCAAGCTCAAGCGCATGGGCTTCTCCGACGCCCGCCTCGCGCAGCTGGCCGGCACCAACGAGACCGCCGTGCGCGCGCTGCGCAAGGCGTTCGGCGTGCGCCCGGTCTACAAGCGCGTGGATTCCTGCGCGGCCGAGTTCGCCACGACCACGGCGTACCTGTATTCGACCTACGAAGACGAGTGCGAAGCCGCGCCGTCGGACCGCAACAAGATCATCGTGCTCGGCGGCGGCCCCAACCGCATCGGCCAGGGCATCGAGTTCGACTACTGCTGCGTGCACGCGGCGCTGGCGCTGCGCGAGGACGGGTACGAGACCATCATGGTCAACTGCAACCCGGAAACCGTCTCGACCGATTACGACACCTCCGATCGCCTGTATTTCGAGCCGCTGACGCTGGAAGACGTGCTGGAGATCGTCGAACTGGAGCAGCCGAAGGGCGTGATCGTGCAGTACGGCGGGCAGACGCCGCTGAAGCTGGCGCAGGCGCTGGAGGCGAACGGCGTGCCGGTGATCGGCACTTCGCCGGATTCGATCGACCTGGCCGAGGATCGCGAACGCTTCCAGAAGCTGGTCGAACAGCTCGGCCTGAAGCAGCCGGCGAACCGCACCGCGCGCAACGCCGACGAGGCGCTCGCGCTGGCCCGCGAGATCGGCTATCCGCTGGTGGTGCGCCCGAGCTACGTGCTGGGCGGTCGCGCGATGGAAGTGGTCTATTCCGATGCCGATCTCTCGCGCTACATCCGCGACGCGGTGAAGGTGTCGAACGATTCGCCGGTGCTGCTGGACCGCTTCCTCGACCACGCGGTCGAGGTCGACGTCGACGTCATCGCCGACAAGGACGGCAACGTGCTGATCGGCGGCGTGATGGAGCACATCGAGGAAGCCGGTGTGCATTCCGGCGACTCGTCCTGCTCGCTGCCGCCGTATTCGCTCTCCGCCGAGACGCAGGATCGCCTGCGTGATCAGGTCCGCGCGCTGGCGAAGGCGCTGAACGTGATCGGCCTGATGAACACGCAGTTCGCGATCCAGACCGAGGCGGATGGCCGCGACACGATCTTCCTGCTCGAAGTGAACCCGCGCGCCTCGCGCACGGTGCCGTTCGTGTCCAAGGCCACCGGCCTGCCGCTGGCGAAGATCGCCGCGCGCTGCATGGCCGGCAAGACGCTGGCGGAGCAGGGCGCCACGACCGAAGTCATCCCCGACTACTACTCGGTGAAGGAAGCGATTTTCCCGTTCGCCAAGTTCCAGGGCGTCGACCCGATCCTCGGCCCGGAGATGCGCTCCACCGGCGAGGTGATGGGCGTCGGCCGCAACTTCGGCGCCGCGTTCGCGCGCGCGCAGGAGGCCGCCGGCATCAAGGCGCCGCCGCAGGGCAAGGCCTTCGTGTCGGTCCGCGATCCCGACAAGCAGCGCGTGCTTGCCGTGGTGCACGAGCTGCTGCGCCGCGGCTACGGCGTCGTCGCTACCCGCGGCACCGCCACCTGGCTGCAGTCGCAGGGCATCGAGTGCGAGATCGTGAACAAGGTCGTCGAGGGTCGCCCGCACATCGTCGACCGCATCAAGAACGGCGAGATCACCTACATCGTCAACACCACCGAGGGCAAGCAGGCCATCGCCGACTCGTTCTCGATCCGGCGCGAGGCGCTCCAGCACCGGGTGACCTATTCCACGACGATTGCGGGCGCGCGCGCCCTGCTGCATTCTCTCGACTACCGCGACAGCGGCCCGGTCTGGGCGCTGCAGGAATTGCACGAGGAACTGGCACGATGATCGAAGAGGGGCACATGGTCGGAATGGTCGAAGGGAGGCGGGCATGCGATCGCCGATGACCCTGAAGGGTTCGCAGCGGCTGCGCGGCGAACTGGAACAGCTGAAATCGGTGCAGAGGCCGGCGGTGATCGCCGCGATCGCCGAGGCCCGTGCCCACGGCGATCTGAAGGAAAACGCCGAGTACCATGCCGCGCGCGAGCAGCAGAGCTTCATCGAGGGGCGCATCAAGCAGCTCGAAGCCGAGCTGTCGCATGCGCAGATCATCGACGTGTCCACGCTGAACGCCGGCAGCCGCGTGGTGTTCGGCGCCACCGTGATGCTGGCGGATGTCGAGAGCGACGAGGAAAAGCGCTACCAGATCGTCGGCGACCTCGAAGCCGACATCAAGCAGGGCCTGATCGCGATCTCCTCGCCGCTGGCGCGTGCGCTGATCGGCAAGCACGAGGGCGACACGGTCGAGATCGACGCGCCCGCCGGCAAGCGCGAGTACGAACTGATCGAAGTCGCCTACGAAGGCTGACGGCCGGCCATGACGCAGGCGGCCTCGACGCATGCCGTGTTCCTGCTGCCGGCCTGGTCCGGTTTCGGCAAGCAATCGCTGGCCGATGCCGTCGCCGCGCGCCTCGGGCGGGCCGACGTATTGCCTCCCGGCGAACCCGGCCCCGACGCGCAGCGCCTGCGTCACTGCGTGCCGACGCCGGCACGCTGGTCGCCGGCCGCACTCACCCGCCAGATCGACGCCGGCGATGCCGCCGGCGCGACCTGGCTGCGCCTCGATCCCGCGCACGTCCGCGCCGACATCAACGGCGCGCGCCTGCTCGGCGTCGGTGCTCGCCTCGGGCTGTCGCGCGAGGATGCGGACGCGTTGCTGCCGGCACTGAAGCCGATCTTCGGCGACAGCGGTTTCGCGCTGGACGCGCCCGCGCACGATCGCTGGTACCTGCGCCTCGCACGCGAGGCGACGCTGCCGCGCTTCAGCGATCCCGACGCGGCGCTGGGCGAGGACCTGTTCGATCACCAGCCCGAAGGCGACGACGCGCGGCGCTGGCGCACGCTGCTCAGCGAAGCGCAGATCGTGCTGCACAACCACCCGTGGAATGTGACCCGCGCCGAACGCGGACTGGTGTCGATCAACGCGCTCTGGGCCTGGGGCGGCGGCACGCTGCCGACGCAGTGCACGTGCGCCGCGACGCGCCTGCACAGCGACGACGAAGCGCTGCGCGCCTTCGCCGCCTGCGCCGGACGGATCGCGACGACGCTGCCCGCCGGTTTCGCGGCCGATCCCGACGCGCTGTCGCTGTTCGACCTGCGCCGCGTGCGCGATCTCGCGGCGTTACAGCGCGACTGGCTGGTGCCGGCGTTCGCCGCGCTCGACACCCGCAAGCTCGCTGCCCTCGATCTCGATGCCGCCGACGGCATGCGCCTGCACCTGACGCGCGGCCAGCGCTGGCGCGTCTGGCGTCGCGCGTGGACGTCGCCGTCCGCCGCCGGCAACGCCGCGTGAGGCCGTTCCCGAACGCCGTCCGGCCGCAAGCCGCGGCCGGCCCGTCGCGCGGTGGCGCCTGATGCCGGAACCCGTCCGCATCGTCGACCGGCCCGTGTCGCAGGCCGTGAAACAGGCCGCGCTGTCCGCCGGCTACACGCCGTTGCAGGCGCAGGTCATCGCCGGTCGGCTCGGCGATGCGGACGCCGACCGCGTGTCGCTGCTGGTCCGGCCCGCGCTCGCGGCGCTCGACGCGCCCGATCGCCTGCCCGACATCGACGTCGCCGCCGACGCCGTGGCCCGCGCCGTGATCGACGGCCTGCCGTTCGTCCTGCTGTCGGATTTCGACTGCGACGGTGCCTCCGCGCACGCGGTGCTGCGCATCGCGCTGCGCGACCACTTCGGCGTGCCCGAGGCGCGCATCCACGGCTACATCGGCCATCGCCTGCGCGAAGGCTATGGCGTTTCGGAGAGCGTGACCCGGCGCATTCTCGACTCGGCGCCGCGGCCCGCGCTGGTCATCACCGCCGACCAGGGCAGTTCGGACCACGCGCGCATCGCGCTGCTGCGCGAGCACGGGCTCGAGACCATCGTCACCGACCACCACGGCATCCCCGGCGAAGGCCCGCCCGCCGCGGCGCTGGCCTGCATCAACCCGATGCGCGAGGACTCGGCGTTCGCCGATCCGCACATCGCCGGCGTGCACGTGGCCTGGCTGCTGTGCTGCGCGGTGCGGCAACGGCTGGTCGAGATGGGCCATCTGCCGTCGAACGCGCCGCGTCTCGGCGGGCTGCTCGATCTCGTCGCGCTGGGCACCATGGCCGACTGCGTGGACCTGGCGCGGTCGCAGAACAACCGCGCCGTGCTGCTGCGCGGGCTCGCGCTGATGAACGCGCCCGATGCGCGCCCGGTCTGGCGCGCCCTGCATCGCGTCGCGAAGTGCAGCGGGCCGATCACTGCGGCGACGCTGGGCTTCAGCTTCGGGCCGATCATCAACGCCCGCGGCCGGCTCGACTGTGCGCTGGGCGCGGTGGATCTGCTGATGTGCACGGACGAGGCCGAGGCCGTGCGGCTGGCGCAGGCGCTCGTCGAGCACAACGCCGAGCGAAAGCGGGTGCAGTCGAGCATGCTGCGGCGCGCGACGCCGATGGCGGAAGCGCAGGCCGCCGCGGGCGCCGTGGCACTGACCGTGTTCGATCCGGAAGGCCATCCCGGCGTGCACGGCGTCTGCGCGGCGCGCCTGGTCGAGGCCTTCGGACGCCCGGTGGCGTATTTCTCCCCGCGGCAGGAGGGCGATGCGCTGACGGCGTCGCTGCGTACGGTGCCGGGGTTCCACGTCCGCGATGCGCTCGCGGAGATCGCGGCGGCGCATCCGGAGGACTTCATCGCCTGGGGCGGACATGCCGGCGCCGGCGGCGTCACCCTGCACCGCGAAGGGCTGGCGCGCTTTTCTGCGGCGTTCGATCGGGTGGCGAAACGTACCCTGGCCGACGCGACGCCGGGTCCGCGCGTCCTCACCGACGGCGTGCTGACGGCGCTGCCCGACCTCGCATTGATCGACGAACTGGCGGCGCTGGAACCCTTCGGTCGGCAGTGGGAATCGCCGGTGTTCCGCGGCGATGGCCGCGTGCTCGACCTGCGCACCGTCGGCGACGGCACGCATCTGAAACTCACGGTCGGCATGGCGTCGCACCGGTTCGAGGCCATCTGGTTCGGTGCCGTCCGCGACGGCGTGCGGCCGGTGGAGATCGGGCAGCAGGTGCGCATGGCCTTCGAGCTGGACGCCAACACCTTCCGCGACGAAACCCGGCTGCAGCTGCGCGTCCGCCACGCCGTCGCCATCGCCTGACGGTCACTTCGGCCGGGCGTCGGACGGATCGCGCTGCGGCGCGGTTACGATGCATCGTCTTCGACCCCGTTCGCGGCGACCGCCCGTTGAACGGTCATCGCCCCAGGGGAACCCCGCATGTCCCGCAGTCTCGCCGGCTCCGCCGCTCTCACCCTCGCTGCCGGGCTGCTGCTCGGCCAGAGCCTCGCCACGCCCGCCGGCGCGCAGCAGCGCACCGCGCCCGAACCGCGCCCCGAACCCGCGCTCGTCGCGCCGCCGCTGATCGTCGCCCCCGGCGCGAAGGTGCCGGTCGCCCTGCGCAGCGCGTCGGTGCAGGTCGAGACCGATGGCGGCCTCGCGCGCACTACCGTGCTGCTGACGCTGTTCAATCCCAACGATCGCCTGCTCGAAGGCAACCTGAGCTTCCCGCTGCAGCCCGGCCAGCAGGTCAGCGGTTTCGCGCTGGACGTCGCTGGCGCGCTGCGCGAGGCGGTGCCGGTGCCCAAGCCCAAGGCGCAGCAGGTGTTCGAGAGCGTGGAGCGGCGCAACGTCGATCCGGGCCTGCTCGAACAGACCGCCGGCAACCAGTTCCGGCTGCGCGTGTATCCGATCCCGGCGCACGGCACGCGCCAGGTGCGGCTGACCATCGACGAGGCGCTGCGTCGCGATGGTGATGCCTGGCGCATCGACGTCCCGGTGCAGTTGCTCGACCAGGCCGACGGCGCGTCGCTGGCGATCCGCGCCCGCGGGCCGCGCACGGCGCCGGCGCAGGTCGGCAATTTCGATGCGCTGAAGTTCGAGCGTGCCCGCGGCGGCTGGACCGCGAAGTACGACGTGCTGCGCGAGCACGTGGACTGCGTCGATTGCCTGTCGCGGATGCGTCGGCTCGGCCTGCGCCTGCCGGTGGCGGCGGAGGCCGGTGCGGTGGTGCAGGCGTACGACGGCGAGCGCTTCGCGCTGGTCGATGTGCCGGTGGCGCTGGAACACGGCCGCCTGCGCAAGTTGCCGACCTCGGTCGGCCTGCTGTGGGACGCGTCGGCGTCGGCGCGCAATCGCGATCGCCAAGGCGAGTTCGCGCTGCTCGATCGCTACTTCAAGGCGATGGGCGACGGCAGTGTGCGCCTGCGCTTCCTGCGCGACGTGGGCGAGGACGGCGGCCGTTTCGAGATCCGCGGCGGCGACTGGAGCGCGCTGCGCAAGGCGCTCGAAGCCGCGGTGTACGACGGCGCCAGCGATCTGGCCGACTGGACGCCGGAAGCGGGCATCGGCGAATACCTGCTGGTCAGCGACGGCCTGCGCAATTACGGCCACAAGGGGTTCCCGGGGCTGCGCGAAGGCCAGGCGCTGTATGCGCTCGATTCCGCCGGTGCCAAGGGCGACGCCGTGCGCCTGTCGGCGCTGGCCGAGGCCCGCGGCGGGCGGCTGGTGCAGTGGCAGGGCCGCGACGGTCTCGACGCCGCCACCGCCGCGTTGCTCGACGACGGTGCCCGCATCATCGCGCTGGAAGGCGACGGCATCGACGACCTGAAGCCGCAGGCGTGGCGCATCGACGGTGGCGTCGTGCGCGTGGCCGGGCGCATGACCGAGCGCGACGCGACCGTGCGCGTGCGCCTGCGCACCGGCGGCGAGACCCGCACCGTCGAAGTGCGCGTGCCGGCCGACGCGCCGGAGAGCGACCTCGCGGCGACGCTGTGGGCGTCGTGGCAGGTCGCGGCGGACATGGCCGAGCCGGAACTGCGCCGGGCGTCGATCACGCGCCTCGGCCAGCGTTTCGGGCTGGTGACGCCGGGCACCTCGCTGCTGGTGCTGGAGAACGCCGCCGACTACGTGCGCTACGACATTCCCGCGCCGGCCGCGCTCCATGATGAGGTCGCCGCGCTGCGCCGCACGCAGGCGACCGAGCAGGCGCAGTCGCGCAGCCAGCGCCTCGACGACGTGGCGGCTCGCTTCGCCGATCGCCTGACATGGTGGAAGCGCGATTTCCCGAAGGGCGCGCCGCCGAAACCGAAGGCGGACGACAAGGTCGCCATGGCGATGGCCGCGGGTGCGCCGCCGCCGCCCCCGCCGGCCCCGGCGATGAGTGCACCCGCTCCTGAGGAGGCCGCGCGCCAGCGCAGCGACGACTTCCAGACCCGCGAGCTGCCTGCGGGCCGCGCGGCCAATCTTGAGGCTGCCGCGGACGCCGTCGCGGCTCCGGGACTTGCCCGCAAGGCGGATGGCGACGACGGCCATGCCGGCGAAGGCGTCTCGATCCAGCTCCAGACGTGGGCGCCGGATTCGCCGTATGCCCACCGCCTGCGCGAAGCCAAGCCGGAGGATCTGTACGCGATCTACCTCGACGAGCGCGACAGCCACGCATCGAGCACCGCGTTCTATCTCGACGTCGCCGATCTGCTGCTGAAGGCGGGCCGTCGCGCCGAGGCGCTGCGCGTGCTGTCCAACCTCGCCGAACTCGATCTCGAAAACCGCCACGTGCTGCGCGTGCTGGGCTACCGGCTGATGCAGGCGAAGGACTTCGACCACGCGGTCGACGTGCTGCGCGAGGTGCTGCGCCTCGCCGACGAGGAACCGCAGAGCCATCGCGACCTCGGCCTGGCGCTGGCCGCGGCCGGCGATCGCCAGGAAGGCATCCGCCATCTGTACGACGTCGCCGCGCGGCCGTGGGACGGCCGCTTCTCCGAAGTGGAGCTGGTCGCGCTGAACGAGATGAACGGCATCATCGCCACCAGCCCGACGCCGCTGGACACGGCGTTCATCGATCCGCGCCTGCTGAAGAACATGCCGCTGGACCTGCGCGTGGTGCTGGCCTGGGACAGCGACAACAGCGACATGGACCTGTGGGTGACCGACCCGAACGGCGAGAAGTGCTACTACGGCAACCGCAACACGTACCAGGGCGGCCTGCTCAGCGACGACTTCACCGGTGGCTACGGCCCCGAGGAATTCGTGCTGAAGAACGCCAAGCCGGGCAAGTACAAGGTCGAAGCCAACTTCTTCGGTGACCGCCAGCAGATCGTGACCGGCGCGACTACGCTCAACCTCGTCTTCAGCACCGGCTGGGGCACGTCGCGGCAGAAGAACGAAGCGGTGACCCTGCGCCTGAGCGGGCAGAGCGAGACCGTGCTGGTGGGCGAGTTCACGGTGAAGTGACGCGATGCCCGATGGCGCGCCCGGCGATGCGGGCGCGCCATCGTGTCGTCAGGCCGTGTCGGCGGCCGGTATCGCGACCGCACCACGTCCGGCGACGGTCTTCGGTTTCGGCCCCAGCCCGAACAGTGGCCGCAGCCAGCGCACGCGGCGGATCGCTTCGAAGCCGAGGAAGCACAGCGCGAAGGTCGCCAGCACCAGCAGCGGGTCTTCGACGGCGGGCCGCAGCCCGAGCGGCTGGACGTCGTGGGCCAGCACGACGATGACGGTCTGGTGGAGGATGTAGACCGGGAACACCGCCTCGCGCAGGTAGCGCAGCGCCGGCGTTTCGCGCACCACGGCGCCGCGGGCGAAGCCGAGGATCGCGGCGATCGCGGTCCACTGGAACAGGGCCCAGACCACGCGCTGCATGGCCCGCAGCAGCCACGGCGGTTCGTGGCCGGCGTCGTCGGAATAGCCGCTGCCGTGGAAGTACCAGACGATGAAGGCATACCCGGCCGCCGCCAGCGCCAGCGCGATCCAGCGCTGGCGGTGCAGGGCGTCCCACACGGCATCACGCCGCGCGATCACGATCCCCAGCAGGAACAGCGGCAGGTACTGGGCGTGGTTGTACCAGTCGTCGACCAGCGCATGGGTCTGCTCGAACCGCCCGACCAGCACCAGACGGGCGAGGGCGAGCAGCAGCGCGGGCCACAGCAGCAGCCCGACGCCGACCAGATGGCGTTCGCACCAGTCCCCCGCGGCCTCGATCGCGCGCGGGAGCCCGCGCAGCCCGATCCAGGCGACCAGCGTGTAGATCCACAGGTAGGCGACGAACCACAGGTGGTTCCAGGTCGGGACGTCGAGGCAGTCGCCTTCGCGGCAGAAGTTCGGGTCGGCCTGCAGGTAGCGCCCCCAGAACGCCAGGTAGCCGTCGTGGTAGCCGCCCGGCAACTGCTCCACGACCTCGTAATAGCTCTGCGGGGTGACGATGACCAGCATCCCGAACACCAGCGGGACCAGCAGCCGCCACGAGCGCGCGCCGAGGAACCCCTTGCCCGCCACCTCGCTCTTCGCGAACAGGAACGCGGTGGCGGTGCCCGACACCAGGAACAGCAGCGACAGCCGCCACGGCGAACTGATCAGCATGAAGGGCTCCAGCGCCTCGCTGGCGTAGGGACTCTTCACGTGCCAGTCCCAGGTCACGTAGTACATGCCGGTGTGGTACAGCACCAGCAGGAAGAAGGCGGCCACCCGGACCCAGTCCAGATCGTGTCGGCGTTGCATCGTCGTCTCTCCTCGGAAGTCGATGCAGTCTTGCTGCGGCGGCCACGACCGCCAGCGTCAAGTGCTTGATCGCGATGGAAAAGGGACGAGCCGCGGGGCAGTAGGGACGGGTCGGGGATCGGATCGACCGAGCGGCCCCTAGAATGCGCCGATGCCCGCAAACGATGTTTCCACCCCCAGCCCCGGGACGCTGCCCGGCCCCGCATGGTTCTGGCGGTGGCGGCGACCGATCGAGGTCGCGTTCTGGATCGTGATGACGGTGACCAACGCCGTCGCCAACACCATCACCGTGCTGATGGACATCCGTCGCGTCGGGCTGGATTTCGCGGATTGGGAACCGGCGGTCTGGGAGTGGTCCAGCGGCGTGATGGTGCTGGTCCTCGCGCCCGCCGTGGTGGCCTGGACCCGCCGCGTGCCCTTGCTGTGGGACGCGCTGGGCCGGCGGATCGGGCTGCACCTGCTGGGCAGCGTGGTGTTCTCGCTGGTCCATGTGGTCGGCATGGTCGCGCTGCGCAAGGTGGCGTATGCCGCCCTTGGCGAACACTACGACTTCGGCGACTGGCCGCGCGAGCTGGCCTACGAGTACCTCAAGGACCTGCGCGGCTACCTGATGCTGGTCGCGCTGATCGAAGCCTATCGCTTCATGATCCGCCGCCTGCAGGGCGAGGCCACGCTGCTGGGGCCGCCCGACGAAGGCGAACCTGTGGAGCCGGTCGACCGCCCGGAACGCTTCCTCGTCCGCAAGCTGGGTCGGGATTTCCTCATCGCCGCCGAGGACATCGAATGGCTGCAGGCCGCCGGCAACTACGTCAACCTGCGGGTCCGCGGCCACGACTATCCGCTGCGCAGCACTATCGCCGGGATCGAGGCGCGGCTCGACGCCGGCCGGTTCCAGCGGGTGCATCGCAGCTACATCGTCAACCTCGACCGGATCACCTCGCTGGAGCCGCTGGACAGCGGCGATGCCAGGATCCACCTGCAGGACGGCGCCGTCGTGCCGTGCAGCCGCACCTACCGCGACGCCCTGCGTGCCCGCGTGGCGGCCTGAGCGGCCGGGGCGCGGTTCCGTGCGCGTGGCGGCGGCCGGGGCTGCTAGAATCCCGGGTCTTTGCTGCAAGCGCACATCGCCATGATCGAACTCAACCCGATCCGCCAGCGCATCGCCGACCTCACCGGTCGGCTCGATGCGCTGAGGGGGTATCTTTGACTACGACGCCAAGGTCGAGCGTCTGGAAGAAGTCAACCGCGAACTGGAAAGCCCCGACGTCTGGAACGACGCCGAACGCGCGCAGGCCTTGGGCCGCGAGCGCTCGATGCTCGACAAGACCGTCAACGGCATCCGCGACCTGAAGGACGGCCTCGTCGGGGCGGGCGAACTGCTCGAACTGGTCGAGATGGAAGAGGACGACGATACCGCGCTCGCCATCCAGGCCGACGTCGAGCGCTATGCCCGCGGTGTCGAGCAACTGGAATTCCAGCGCATGTTCTCCGGCAAGATGGACGCCTCCAACGCGTTCGTCGACATCCAGGCCGGCGCCGGCGGCACCGAGGCCCAGGATTGGGCGGAAATGCTGCTGCGCATGTACCTGCGCTGGGCCGAATCGCGCGGCTGGAAGGCCGAGCTGATGGAAGTCAGCGGCGGCGACGTCGCCGGCATCAAGTCGGCCACGTTCCGGGTCGAGGGCGACTACGCCTACGGCTGGCTCAAGACCGAGATCGGCGTGCACCGGCTGGTGCGCAAGTCGCCGTTCGACTCCGACAACCGCCGCCACACCTCGTTCACCTCGGTGTTCGTGGCGCCGGAAGTCGACGACGACATCGAGATCGACATCAATCCGGCGGACCTGAAGACCGACGTGTACCGGTCGTCCGGTGCGGGCGGCCAGCACGTGAACAAGACCGAGTCCGCGGTGCGCATCACGCATGTGCCCAGCGGCGTGGTCGTGGCCTGCCAGACCGAGCGCAGCCAGCACGCCAACCGCGATCGTGCGATGAAGATGCTGAAGGCCAAGCTGTACGAGATCGAGGTGCAGAAACGCAACGCCGAGAAGGACGCGCTGGAAGCGACCAAGGCCGACATCGGATGGGGCAGCCAGATCCGCAACTACGTGCTCGACCAGAGCCGCATCAAGGACCTGCGCACCGGCGTGGAACGCAGCGACACCCAGAAGGTGCTCGACGGCGACCTCGACGAATTCCTCGAAGCCAGCCTGAAATCCGGGCTGGAGGCCGGCGCCAAACGCAGCGACGCCGTCTGATCGCCCGTTCGATTGCTTTCCGCTTGTTGTTCCTTCCGATCACGTTCCACGACGCCAGCACACGACCATGACCGACGACCAGACCCTGCCGCCCGACGACAACGCCCTCATCGCGGAGCGTCGCGGCAAACTCGCCGCCCTGCGCGGGCAGGGCGTGGCGTTTCCGAACGACTTCGCGCGCCGCGACTACGCCCGCGACCTGCAGGACGCGTACGAGGATGCCGAGCGCTGGACCGGCGAGGCGCTGGAGGCCGAAGGCCGCAGCGTCGCGGTCGCCGGACGCCTGATGGCCAAGCGCGTGATGGGCAAGGCCGCGTTCGCGCAGATCCAGGACATGACCGGCGCCATCCAGTTGTTCCTGCAGTCGAACGCGCTGGGCGAGACCTACGACGCCTTCAAGCACTGGGACGTCGGCGACATCGTGGGCGCCGAAGGCACGCTCATGCGCACGAAGACCGGCGAGCTGTCGGTGAAGGTCGCATCGCTGCGCCTGCTGACCAAGTCGCTGCGTCCGCTGCCGGACAAGTGGCATGGCCTGGCCGACGTCGAACAGCGTTATCGCCAGCGCTACGTCGATCTCATCGTCACGCCGGAATCGCGCGAGGTCTTCCGCAAGCGCTCGCGCATCGTCTCGGCGATTCGCCGCTGGCTGGACGCGCGCCGCTTCCAGGAGGTCGAGACGCCGATGATGCATTACATCGCCGGCGGCG
The DNA here is from genome assembly GCF_056313665.1 of Lysobacter sp. DMC104. Lineage (NCBI taxonomy): Bacteria > Pseudomonadati > Pseudomonadota > Gammaproteobacteria > Lysobacterales > Lysobacteraceae > Lysobacter > Lysobacter sp. DMC104. The sequence continues at coordinate 212,104 of NZ_JBQUZW010000004.1, forward strand.
CGACTGCGCGTCCGTTCACCACGCACCACAACGCGCTGGACCTCGACCTGTACCTGCGCGTCGCGCCGGAGCTGTATCTCAAGCGCCTCGTCGTCGGCGGTTTCGAGCGCGTGTACGAGATCAACCGCAACTTCCGCAACGAAGGCGTCAGCACGCGGCACAATCCCGAGTTCACGATGCTCGAACTGTACGAGGCCTACGCCACGTACACCGAGGTGATGGACCTGACCGAAGGACTGATCCGCGATGTGGCCCGCGATGCCGTCGGTATCGACGAGGTGGTCTGGGACGGCAACACCATCGACATCGGCGCGCCGTTCCGCCGCTGGAAGCTGGAAGAGGCGGTGCGCGAGTGCAACCCGGAGATCTCGGTCGCCGATTGCCGCGATCGCGAGGCGCTCGCCGCCCACTGCGCGCGGCTGAAGATCCACGTCAAGCCGGCGTACGGCTGGGGCAAGCTGCTGCTGGAGATCTTCGAGAAGACGGTCGAGGCCGACCTGATCCAGCCGACCTTCATCACCCACTACCCGGTGGAAGTGTCGCCGCTGGCGCGCGAGTCGGACACCGAGCCGGGCATCACCGACCGCTTCGAGTTGTTCATCGGCGGCAAGGAGATGGCGAACGGGTTTTCCGAGCTCAACGACCCCGAGGACCAGGCCGCGCGCTTCCGGGCGCAGGTCGAGGCGAAGGAAGGCGGCGACGACGAGGCCATGCACTACGACGCCGACTACATCCGCGCGCTGGAAGTGGGCCTGCCGCCGACCGGCGGGCTGGGCGTGGGCATCGACCGTCTGGTGATGTTGCTGACCGGCTCGGTGTCGATCCGCGACGTGCTGCTGTTCCCGTACATGCGCCCCGAAAGCTGAGGGCGGGGCGGTCGTTCGGGCGTATCGCACGGCACCGCGATCGGCACGAACGCCCGTCGCGGTTCCGGCACGAAAATCGCGGCGTTGCGCTGGCCGCATGCCCTCGGGCACGCCGTTTCGCTTAAGATGGTGACGAAACGGCAACATGCGAGACAAGGCACGGAAATTGCTTTAAATTTCCGCCCAGGAAGTCATCGCGCCATCCCATCACGACAGAGGCAAGGACGCACGGTATCCGCATGTGGGGCAACTCCGTGAAAATCGTCATCGTCGACGACCAGACGTCCGCGCGCACGATGTTGCGCCACATTCTCGAGGACATCAGCCCCGAGCTTGAGGTGTTCGACTTCGGCGATTCCGAGGAAGCGCTGCGCTGGTCCGAGAACAACCGTCCGGACCTGTTGCTGCTCGATTACCGCATGCCGGTGATCGACGGTCTGGAGTTCGCGCGCCGGTTCCGCCGTTCGCTGGGCAACCGCGACGTGCCGATCGTGCTGGTCACCGTGGTCGGCGACGAACCGATCCGTCAGGCCGCGCTCGACGCCGGCGTCATCGACTTCCTGGTCAAGCCGGTGCGCCCGCGCGAACTGCGCGCCCGTTGCCGCAACCTGCTGCAACTGCGCCAGCAGTCCGAATCGATCAAGCAGCGCGCGCTCTCGCTGGAGCAGCGCCTGCTGTCGAGCATGCACGAGGTCGAGGAGCGCGAGCGCGAGACGCTGTCGCGATTGGCGCGGGCGATCGAATACCGCGACATCGGCACCAGCGCCTATCTCGAACGCATGGCCCACATCGCCGGCCTGATCGCCGAGGGGCTGGGCATGTCGGAGGAAGAGGTCCGGCTGATCGAGCTGGCCGCACCGCTGCACGACATCGGCAAGATCGCGATCCCCGACGATGTGCTGCTCAAGCCCGGTCCGCTGGACGAGCAGCAACTCGGCATCATGCGCCGGCATCCGCAGATCGGCCACGAACTGCTCAGTGGCAGCCAGAACCGTTTCATCCAGGTCGGCGCGCTGATCGCGCTGCGCCATCACGAACGCTTCGACGGCAGCGGCTACCCGGATGGCCTCAGCGGCCAGCAGATTCCGGTCGAGGCGCGCATCGTCGCCGTCGCCGACGTGTTCGATGCGCTGATTTCGCCGCGCCCGTACAAGGCGCCGTGGAGCTTCGACAATGCCCTGGACTTCCTGCAGGAGCAGAGCGGCAAGCTGTTCGATCCGCAGTGCGTGCAGGCGCTGGTCAACAACCGCGCGCGACTGGAAGACATCTGCGAACGCTATTCCACGAGTTCGCCCAGACCTGGAATGCAATAGGTGAACGCCGGCCTGCCTGTCGTCCTCGTAATGCGGGAGACAGGGGCTCCGGCGAAAGGGCGGGCCCGATGCAATGAAGGTGTGTCCGGGACGGCGGCGACACGCGGTGCGCGTCGTCGCTCGCGGACTCAGGCGGCCATGTTCTGCGCGACGAGTTCGCAGATGTCGCCGATCGACGGATTCGGCGGAAGCGCCATGCTCTGGAACGAGAAGCCCAGCTCGTCTTCCAGGTCCAGCATCAGGTCGACAAGGAGAATGGAATCGATGCCGAGATCCTGCTGTCGCGTCTCGGCGGTGACCGAAACGGGATCGGTCCCGAATTTTTCGTGGAGCATGCGGATCAGATGCTCCATGATCCTGTTCTTTTCCACTTCGCGTCTCCTGACCGTTTCCGCTGTCGCTGCGGGCGAGGTTGCGCTTGACGATGCGGGCGACATGGTCGTCGCTTCGCTTTTCCTGCGTAATTTCGCGGGAAAACGTCGGTCATGGTAGCACGTCACGAAGGGTCGCCGCGATGGAAAGCCGCTCTCACAATCCGCACCTGACCGACAGCGTCCGCGCGCAGGCGACGCTGCGGTTGAAGCTGGGTTTCCCGGTCCTGTCGCTGATCGTGACCGCCATCTCGGTGTGGGGCACGTCGTCGCCTGCGATCGGCATGCGCGAGGTCGTCGGGCTTTCGATCATCTACACCCTGTACAACCTGACAGCGTGGTACATGGCGCGCTACCAGCGCCTGCTGCCAGTGCGGGACCAGGTGCTGTTCACCGCGATCTTCGATCCGATCATGCTGTCGGCCTGGCTGTTCCTGATGGGCCGGGCGTCGATCCTCTTCACCAGCTTCTATCTGTTCACGATCCTCGGCTTCGGTTTCCGGATCGGCATCCTGCCGATGCGCATCTGCCAGGCCGTCGCGATCGCGGGCTTCGGCCTGGTCGCGGTGTATTCGCCGATCTGGCAAGGCGAGACGATGGCGGCGGTGTCGCACACCGTCGTGCTGCTGATCGTGCCGCTGTATGCATCGACGCTGATCCGCAACCTGCACGCGGCGAGGAACCACGCCGAAAGCGAGAGCAAGGCGAAGTCGCAGCTGCTGGCCAACGTCAGCCACGAGCTGCGCACGCCGCTCACCGGCATCGTCTCATCGGCACAGCTCATCGCCGCGGAACACCACGATCCCTCGATCCTCGAACGCGTCACCGCGATCCTCGACCTGTCCGCGGCGCTGGACGGCGAGATCAAGCAGCTGCTCGACCTGTCGAAGATCCAGGCGGGCACCGGCCAGAGCGAAATGACCACGTTCAGGCTCGATGCGGTGACGCGCCACCTGCGCATCGCCCTCGAGCCGATCGCGCTGCGCAAGGGCATCGCGCTCGACATCGCCTACGACGGCGCCATTTCCGCGCCGATCCTCGGTTACGAGCACGAACTCACCAGCGTGCTCATGAACCTGGCCGGCAATGCGGTGAAGTTCACCGACAAGGGGCGCGTCAGCGTCAGCGTGTCGCTGATCCACGATCGCGCCAGCGAGTACGTGGTCAGCTTCCGCGTGTCCGACACCGGCATCGGCATTCCGCAGGAACACCTGGACAAGATCTTCGAGCCGTTCTACCAGGTCGAGACCGGGTCCAAGCGCAAGTACGGCGGCACCGGCCTGGGCACCTCGATCGCCTACGAACACGTGCGCCGCATGGGCGGCAACCTGCAGGTCGACAGCCGCGCGGGCGAGGGCACCGTGTTCTGGTTCGAGCTGCGGCTGAAGAAGTCGCCGCACGAAATGGCCGCGGCCCCGGAGCCGTCGCGCGACATGCCCGGACCGGTCTCGCGGCGCCGCATCCTCATCGCCGACGACCATCCGGTCAACCTGCGACTGCTGCAGGAGATGCTGATCAAGGACGGCCATGACGTCGAGGCCGTGCATTCGGGTGTCGAAGCGCTCGAGTGCCTGGCGGCGAACGAGTACGACGCCATCTTCCTCGACTTCAACATGACCGACATGGACGGTGCGCAGGTCTTCCAGATCTATCGCTTCGGCAAGGTGAAGACCGCGCCCACGTTCTTCATCACCGCCGACACGTCCGAGACCACGCAGCGCAAGCTGCTGGCGGTCGGCGCGGGCGGGGTGATCCACAAGCCGATCACCTTCCACAAGCTGCGCACGGCGCTGGTGGCGGACCCGGCCGATTATCCGCTGACGATCGGCGACGACGAGTCGGCGACGCCGCGGCAGCGGGATGCGCAGCCGGTGCTCGATGTGCGCAGCCAGCTGAAGATCGTGCCGGTCGAGTACATCAGCATGGATGCGATCGAAAATCTCCTGGAGATCAATTCATCGCGCCAGTTCCTCGAAGCGATGCTGGGCGACGCCATTTCCGACATCGACAAGCTGGTCGAACAGCTTGCGCGCAGCGCCGCCGCCGAGGACATCGAGGCGATCCGCCACGAGGCGCATTCGCTCAAGGGCGTGAGCCTGAGCGTGGGCGCCGTGCGCCTGGCCTCGACCGCGGGTCGGCTGATGGGCCTGAGCGCGCAGGAACTGCGGTCCACGCGGCACCAGTGGCTGCGGGAGGCGCAGGAGCTCGCCGCCGAGAGCATCAAGTCGCTCAATGCGATCCTGGAGAACCGCATCGCACTGGATGGCTGACTGTCGCGGCCCGATGTGTGCCGCGCTCATGCCGCCTTGCGATCCGCCGTCTTCGGCTTGCGTCCGCCTTCCTGCATGAGGATCAGCATGTCCAGCGTGCGCAGTTCCTCGGCCGTCAGGCCCATCGCCAGTTCCACCCAGTCGTGCACGATCTGCTCGGCTTCGACGTAGTCGAACGGCGACATGCGGATCCGGCTCTGCTGCACTTTCAGGAACGCCTTCTGCCGCGCGGTGTGGCGGGCGATGTAGGCTTCGGTGGTGCGCTCGCCGGCGCCGGTGGGACAGACTTCGTCGATCACGCCCATGTCCAGCAGTTGCTGCGCGGTGTAGATCTTGTTCTCGGTCATCATCCGTTCCGCACGGATCGCGCCCACGCGGCGTGCCAGCAGTCCCATCGCGCCGGTGCACGGGAACAGGCCGAACATGATTTCCGGGAAACCGAAGGAGCTGTGCTCCTCGGCGATGATGTAGTCGGCGCTCAACGCCATCTCGAAGCCGCCGCCCAGCGCGCGGCCCTGGACCAGCGCGATCGAGGTCATGCGGTCCTTCAGCAGGTTCGACCAGTCGGCCAGCAGGTCGAGGCACTGGCGCGAATAACCCAGCAGCGCGGCCGCGTTGCCTTCGGCGATGCAGGTGCGGAAATGCTTGAGGTCGCCGCCGACGCTGAAGTATTCCGGATCGGAGGACTTCAGCACGAGGTATCCGATGTCGGTGGTGGTCGCACCGACCGGCCATTGCCCGTCGGTGCGGCGCAGGCCGTCGATCACGCTGCGCAGCTCGCCCAGCAGTGCGGGCGTGAAGTTGTGAACGCCACGGTTCGCATCGCGATGGAGGGTCAGCCACAGACTGTCCTTCTTCTGTCGGCGGACTTCGGCGGTGACGCGGCTGTGGGTGTTGGCGGAAGCGAAGTTCATCAGCTGCGAGGTGGCGTTCATGGGATTCTCCGGGTGGCGATCGGTTAAGGGGATCAAATGGCGGACGAAAGGATCAGGGCTGCGTTGGTGCCGCCGAAGCCGCAGGAGAACGAGAGCGCGTGTGCGATCTTCGTGCCCGTCGCGGCTTCGCCGGGGATATGGTTCAACGCGCATTTCGGGTCGATCTGGTCGAGATGCGCGGTGGCAGGGAGGGTGGAGGTGCGGATCGCGGCAAGCGTGATCACCGCTTCGAGCGCGCTGGTGGCGCCGAGCAGGTGCCCGTGCACGCCCTTCGTGGAGCTGACCGCGGGCGCGCCGGAACCGGTGCCGAACACCGAGCGGATCGCGTCGGATTCGATCACGTCGCCGCCGGTGGTCGCGGTGGCGTGGGCATTGACGTAGCCGATGTCGCCGGGCGCGAGTTCGGCGCAGGCCAGCGCCTGCCGCAGGGTCTCGCGCTGGCCCTCGGCGTGCGGCATGCCGATGTGCCAGGCGTCGCTGCCGATGGCGCAGCCGCTCACGTAGCCGAGGATCTCCGCGCCGCGCGCGCGCGCGTTGCGCTCGGATTCCAGCACGAAGAAGGCCGCGCCCTCGCCGACGACGAGGCCGCTGCGCCTCGAGGAAAACGGCTTGCACGAACGCGACGGGTCATCCTCGTCGAGCTTCGCGAGCGAGCGGGTGCCGTCGAACACGCCGAGCAGGCTCGCGGTCAGCGGCGCTTCGGCGCCGCCGGCGATGGCGACGTCGAGATGGCCGTCGGCGATCGCCCGTGCCGCTTCGGCGATCGCCACGCCGGAGGAACTGCAGGCGCTGGCGTGGGTGATGACCGGTCCGCGCACGATGCGGCGGATCGAGATCTGTGCCGCGCCCGCGTTGCCCATGATGGCCATGGCGGTGAACGGGCGCGACGCCTGCTTGCCGTCGACCAGCATCTGCCGGTACCACGCCTGGGCCGTCCCCACGCCGCCGTTGACGTTGCCGTAGTGCAGCGCCGCGCGCATGCCGTAGGCCCCGAAATCCGTGTGTCCCGACTGCGCGATGGCCTGGTCGGCGGCCACGATCGCCATCTGCTGGCAGCGATCCAGGAACGGCAGTTCCAGCGGCGTGAAGCGATCCTCGAAGCGGGCCTGCACGACGCCGGCGGGAAATGTCCTTTTCAGCGGCGGCGCCTCGAACGGGACGATGCCCGATCGCGTCGACGCGATCGATGCTTCGACCTCACCGAGGTCGAGTCCGATCGGCGACAATACGCCGAGTCCCGTGATAGCGACTGGATTCCTGGCCATTGCGTGGCGATTTCCTGGTGCGGATTGGGCGACGCGGAGGACGTGCGGGAGCGCGTGCCGGATCGTGGACCGCGGTCCGGGGCGCCGGGATACCGGCGCCGCGCGCTTCGACGCCCGCGACGGTCGCGGAGGCGGGGGTCGGGTGGAGCGTGGGTCGCCGTGGCATCCGTGCGGGACGCGTTCCCGCATGACGATGTCGGCCGGACCCGTCGGTGGACCGATGCCGGTGTCGGCATCCCCCTGACATCGGTCCCCGCGTCAATGTGCTTGGTGCGTGGTCATGAATCCCCCTGTCGTTCGAGTCCCGCCGACCGTTGCGGTGCGCCGGTCCCCGGCTAACGGCTGTTTGATTTCCCGTCGGCAACTGTATGCGCCGAATTCATTGAAACTTCAAGTTGTGTGGCATGCCAAAAAAAAGACCGGGAATTTCTCCCGGTCTTCGACTCAAAATGCGACGGTTTTCGCTAATTCCGCGCTAATCAACTGCTTCCGGATTTTTCGCGGAGTTCGCGACGCAGGATTTTGCCGACGTTCGTCTTCGGCAACTCGGTCCGGAACTCGACGAATCTGGGCTGTTTGTAGCCGGTCAGGTTCTCGCGCGCATGCGCTTTCACCTGTTCGACGGTGAGCGCCGGATCCTTCTTCACGATGACCACTTTCACGGCTTCGCCCGATTTGTCGTCGGGCACGCCGACGGCGGCGACTTCGAGCACGCCCGGCATCATCGCGATCACGTCCTCGACTTCGTTCGGATACACGTTGAAGCCGGACACGAGGATCATGTCCTTCATGCGGTCGACGATGTAGAAGAAACCGTTTTCATCCATCTTCGCCATGTCGCCGGTATGCAGCCAGCCTTCCGCGTCGATGACCTTCGCGGTCTCCTCCGCGCGCTGCCAGTACCCCTTCATCACCTGCGGGCCCTTGATGCACAGCTCGCCGACCTCGCCGATGGCGTGCACGGTGTTGCCTTCCACGTCCTTCAGGCAGGCGGTGGTGGAGGGGATCGGCAGGCCGATCGCGCCGTTGTACTCCGGCAGGTCGAGCGGGTTCATGCAGGCCGCGGGCGAGGTCTCGGTCAGGCCGTAGGCTTCGACCAGGGTGCAGCCGGTGACCTGCTTCCAGCGTTCGGCGACCGCGCGCTGCACGGCCATGCCGCCGCCGAGGGTCAGGCGCAGGTGCGAGAAATCGACCTTGTCGAAGCCGGGCGTGTTCAGCAGACCGTTGAACAGCGTGTTCACGCCGGTGATCGCGGTGAAGGGGATGCCCGCCAGTTCCTTCACGAACCCGGGCATGTCGCGCGGGTTGGTGATGAGGTGGTTGCGCGCCCCCAGCTTCATGAAGACCAGGCAGTTCGCGGTGAGCGCGAAGATGTGGTACAGCGGCAGCGCGGTGACGATCAGTTCGCTGCCTTCCTGCGTCAGGCCCGAGACCCAGGCCGAGGCCTGTTGCATGTTCGCCACGAGGTTGCGATGGGTGAGCATCGCGCCCTTGGCGACGCCGGTGGTGCCGCCGGTGTATTGCAGGAACGCGATGTCGTCCGAGGCGATCCGGATCTCCGGCAACGCGTGCATCTGCCCGAGCGTGAGTGCGTCCTTGAAGCGGATGGCCCCGGGGATGTCGTAGTCCGGGATCATCTTCTTCACGTGGCGCAGCATGAAGTTCACGATGTTGCCCTTCGGGAACGACAGCATGTCGCCCAGCCCGGTGGTCACGACCTTCTTCAGCGACGTGTCGGCGAGCACTTCCTGCACGGTGTGGCCGAAGTTGTCGAGGACCACGATGGCGCTGGTGCCGGAATCGACGAGCTGGTGCTTGAGTTCGCGCGGCGTGTACATCGGGTTGACGTTGACCACCGTCAGGCCCGCGCGCAGCACGCCGAAGATCGCGATCGGATACTGCAGGCAGTTCGGCATCATGATCGCGACGCGATCACCCTTCTTGAGCTTGAGTTCGCCCAGCAGATAGGCCGCGAACTGCTTGCTGTAGCGATCGACCTCGGCATACGTGATCGAACGCCCCATGTTCGAGAATGCGGTGCGGTCGCGGTATTTCTCCAGCGAGGACTGGAGCACGGCGACGATCGAGGCGTACTCGTCGACGTTGACGGTGTCGGGAATGCCTGCGGGATAGCTTGCAAGCCATGGACGCTCGAGATTCATTCAGATCCCTCCCCGGGATGATGCGTGTGGCCGCTGAAAGCGGCTCTGGATGGCTGGCCCGATTGGAGCATAGGCTCCAAATGGCCGCAAGACGCCGGCGTACGGTTCCCGATGCGCGCCTTTTCCAATCCCGGCTGGGTGGCTGCCGCCCGTCCGCAGGCAGGCCGCTTTGCCACCTCGGAGGGAGCGTCCTCAGTCCTTTTTGCCGCGAGCCCCCGCAGCCTGTCGTGCAGGATGCCGCCGTGGTGGGCGAGGCGGCACGCTTGCGAACCATCGGTTCGCGTGCCGTCGAGCGCCCTCGCGCTTGCGCGAGGGCCGGGTTTCCGCCCGCGACGAAGCGGCCTCAGTCCTACCTCGTGGCGAGCTGCCGCAGCACGTCGTGCAGGATGCCGCCATGGTGGGCGAGGCGGCACGCTTGCGAACCATCGGTTCGCGTGCCGTCGAGCGCCCTCGCGCGTTGCGCGAGGGCCGGGTTTCCGCCCCCGACGAAGCGGCCTCAGTCCTACCTCGTGGCGAGCTGCCGCAGCACGTCGTGCAGGATGCCGCCATGGTGGGCGAGGCGGCACGCTTGCGAACCATCGGTTCGCGTGCCGTCGAGCGCCCTCGCGCGTTGCGCGAGGGCCGGGTTTCCGCCCCCGACGAAGCGGCCTCAGTCCTTCCTCGTGGCGAGCTGTCGCAGCACGTAGTGCAGGATGCCGCCATGGCGGAAATACTCGACTTCCTTCGGCGTCAGCAGCAGCACACGGGCCTGGAAGCGGGTCTCGGTGCCGTCGCGGCGGCGCGCCAGTACCTTCGCGGTCCGCGATTCGCCGTCGGCCAGACCGACGATGTCGAACACCTCCGAGCCGTCCAGTCCCAGCGTCGCCGCGTTCTCGCCCTCGACGAACTGCAGCGGCAGCACGCCCATGCCGACCAGGTTCGCGCGGTGGATCCGTTCGAAGCTCTCGGCGATCACCGCACGCACGCCCAGCAGCAGCGTGCCCTTGGCGGCCCAGTCGCGGCTGGAGCCGGTGCCGTATTCCTTGCCGGCCAGCACCACCAGCGGCACGCCTTCGGCCTTGTAGCGCATGGCGGCGTCGTGGATCGCGAGTTTCTCGCCAGACGGTTGGTGCAGGGTGTTGCCGCCTTCCTCGCCGCCCAGCATCAGATTGCGGATGCGGATGTTGGCGAAGGTGCCGCGCACCATGACGTCGTCGTTGCCGCGGCGCGAGCCGTAGCTGTTGAAGTCCACTGGCGCCACGCCGCGCGACTGCAGGTACAGCCCGGCGGGCGAGGTGGGCTTGATGCTGCCCGCCGGCGAAATGTGGTCGGTGGTGATCGAATCGCCGAACAGGCCCAGCACGCGCGCGCCGTGGATGTCCTCGATCCGGCCGACGTCGAGGGTCATGCCGTCGAAGTAGGGCGGATGCTTGATGTAGGTCGAGGCCGGGTCCCAGGCGTAGGCGTCGCCCTCGGGCGAGGCGATCGCGTTCCAGCGCGCGTCGCCGGCGAAGACGTCGGCGTAGTTGCGCGCGAACATTTCCGGCCCGACGGTGGCGGCGATAAGGTCGCCGACCTCCTTCGCGCTCGGCCACAGGTCGCGCAGGAACACCGGCGCGCCGTCGCTGCCGGTGCCCAGCGGGTCGCGGGTGAGGTCGATGTCGACCGTGCCGGCGAGGGCGTAGGCGACGACCAGCGGCGGCGAGGCGAGGTAGTTCATCTTCACTTCGGGATGCACGCGGCCTTCGAAGTTGCGATTGCCCGACAGCACCGACGCCACCGCCAGTTCGCCCTCGGCGATCGCTTTCGACACCGGGTCCGGCAGCGGGCCGGAGTTGCCGATGCAGGTGGTGCAGCCGTAGCCGACGACGTAGAAGCCCAGCGCTTCCAGATCGTCGAGCACGCCGGCCTTCGCCAGATAGTCGGTGACGACGCGCGAACCCGGGCCGAGCGAGGTCTTCACCCACGGTGCAGGCTTCAGGCCGCGCGCGACGGCGTTGCGGGCGAGCAGGCCGGCGCCCAGCATCACTGCGGGATTCGAGGTGTTGGTGCAGGAGGTGATCGCGGCGATCACCACCGAGCCGTCGCCGAGTTCGCAGTCGTGATCCTGAAGCCGGACCTTGACCTTCGGGGGCGCAGCCAGTTGCCCGGCCTGCGGCTGGCCGCCGCCTTCCTCGACGAAATCCGAGACGGCACCGTTGGTGGCCTTCGACTTGCGTCCGGCGGTGAAACCGGCGAGATGGCTGCGGTAGTCGGCCTGCACGTCTTCGAGCAGCACGCGGTCCTGCGGGCGCTTCGGGCCGGCCAGCGACGGCCGCACGTCGGCGAGATCCAGCGCCAGCGTCGACGAATACTCGGGATGCGGGCTGTCCGGCGCATGCCACAGGCCCTGCGCCTTCGCATAGGCCTCGACCAGCGCGATCTGCGCCTCGTCGCGGCCCGACAGGCGCAGGTAGGCGAGGGATTCGGCGTCGATCGGGAAGAAGCCACAGGTCGCGCCGTATTCCGGCGCCATGTTGGCGATGGTGGCGCGATCGGCCAGCGGCAGGTGCTGCAGACCGTCGCCGTAGAACTCGACGAATTTGCCGACCACGCCGTGCTTGCGCAGCATCTGGGTGACGGTGAGCACCAGGTCGGTGGCGGTGCTGCCTTCCGGCAGCTTGCCGGTCAGCCGGAAGCCGACGACCTGCGGGATCAGCATCGACGACGGCTGGCCGAGCATCGCCGCTTCGGCCTCGATCCCGCCCACGCCCCAGCCCAGCACGCCGATGCCGTTGATCATCGTCGTGTGGCTGTCGGTGCCGAACACGGTGTCCGGGAAGGCGACGGTTTCGGTGCTGCCGTCGGGCAGGGCGGCTTCGCGGGTCATCACCACACGGGCGAGATGTTCGAGGTTGACCTGGTGGACGATGCCGGTGTTCGGCGGCACGACCTTGAAGTCGGCGAACGCCTGCTGGCCCCAGCGCAGGAAGCCGTAGCGCTCGCGGTTGCGGTCGAATTCGATGCGACCGTTGAGGTCCAGCGCCTCGCGCTTGCCGTAGACGTCGACCTGCACCGAATGGTCGATCACCAGCTCGGACGGGATCAGCGGGTTGATCCGCGCCGGATCGCCGCCGAGGGCGCGCATCGCGTCGCGCATCGCCGCCAGATCGACCACGCAGGGCACGCCGGTGAAGTCCTGCAGCACCACGCGGGCCGGCATGAAGGCGATCTCGGTGTCCGGCTCCTTCGCCGGGTCCCAGGTGGCCACGGCGGCGATGTGCGCGGGCAGCACGCTGACGCCGTCCTCGTGGCGGAGCAGGTTTTCGAGCAGGACCCGCAGCGAGTAGGGCAGGCGGTCGAGGCGGCCGAAGCGGGATTCCAGCCGCGGCAGGCTGAAATGGACGAGGCGGCGGCCGTCGACGTCGAGCGGCGCGCGGGTGCCGAAGGAATCGCGCATGGCGGGCTCCTGAATGGGGGACGGACCGATTATGGGCCCGCACCATGGCCGCCGCAGGACACCGGCGGCGGGATTGCGCGTTGCACGGCGCCCGTGGAGTATGCAAGGAAAAGTATGTATGATGGCCGCATACTTCAGCGGGAGCCGCCGATGGAAGCCACCGTTGCCGAACGCGGGCAGATCACCCTTCCCAAGGCCGTGCGAGATGCGCTCGGGCTGACCAAGGGCTCGGTGCTCAAGGTCGAGCTGGAAGGCAGCCGGATCGTGCTGCGCAAGAGCGTCGACGATGCCGTCTCCCGTGCCCGCGGCCGCTTCCGGCTGGATGGCTTCGACTCCACCGATGCCGCGATGCAGGCGGTGCGTGGTGCTGCCGACGACACCGACGACGAGGCGCCTGCTGCGTGATCGCCGTCGACGCGCCCGTCCTGATCGACCTGCTCACCGACGGCCCGCATGCCGATGCCGCCGAGGCCTGCCTCCGCCAGTGTCTGAGTGCCGGCCCCGTCGTGGTCTGCGACGTGGCGCTGGCCGAGATCTGCGGCGCGCTGCGCGACGGTGCCGAGGCGCTGGCGGTGCTGGAGGAGATGAGCATCCGCTTCAGCCCGCTGGAACCCAAGTCCGCGCTGCGCGCCGGCGAAATGCAGCGCCGTCATCGCCAGCGCGCCGCCGCCGGCAGCGTGCCGCGTGCCGCCCCCGATTTCCTGATCGGTGCCCATGCCCTACTACAGTGCAATGGACTGATCACCCGCGACGACCGATTCTTCCGCGATTACTTCAAGGGTCTCAAGCTGATCGTCCCGGCCGCCTGACCCTGCCCGCCATATCCGCCCCACAGCCCTTTTTTCGCCCCGCCTTCCAGGAGTCCTCCATGCTCGCCGCCTATCGCCAACACGTCGCCGAACGCGCCGCTCTCGGCATCCCGCCGCTGCCGCTGACCGCGCAGCAGACCGCCGAGGTCATCGAGCTGCTGAAGGCGCCGCCGACCGGCGAAGACGCGTTCCTCGTCGACCTGATCACCAATCGCGTGCCCGCCGGCGTCGACGACGCCGCGAAGGTCAAGGCCTCGTACCTCGCCGCCGTCGCCTTCGGCAAGGAAACCTGCACGCTGATCACCCGCGAGCGCGCCACCGAACTGCTGGGCACCATGCTCGGCGGCTACAACATCCACCCGCTGGTCGAACTGCTGGACGACGCCGTCGTCGGCGGCATCGCCGCGAACGCGCTCAAGCACACGCTGCTGATGTTCGACGCCTTCCACGACGTCGAGGAAAAGGCGAAGGCCGGCAACGCCAACGCGAAGTCCGTGCTGCAGAGCTGGGCCGACGCCGAATGGTTCACCAGCCGTCCGGAAGTGCCGGCCTCGCTCACCGTCACCGTGTTCAAGGTGCCGGGCGAGACCAACACCGACGACCTTTCGCCCGCGCCCGACGCGACCACGCGCCCGGACATCCCGCTGCACGCGCTGGCGATGCTGAAGAACAAGCGCGAAGGCGCGGCGTTCGTGCCGGAGGAAGACGGCAAGCGCGGCCCGATCCAGCAGATCCTGTCGCTGAAGGAAAAGGGCCACATCGTCGCCTACGTCGGCGACGTGGTCGGCACCGGCTCCAGCCGCAAGTCCGCCACCAACAGCGTGCTGTGGTGGACGGGTGACGACATTCCGTTCATCCCCAACAAGCGCTTCGGCGGCGTGACGCTGGGCTCGAAGATCGCGCCGATCTTCTACAACACGATGGAGGACGCCGGCTCGCTGCCGATCGAACTCGACGTGTCGAAGATGGAAATGGGCGACGTGGTCGAGCTGCGTCCTTACGACGGCAAGGCGCTGAAGAACGGCGAAGTGATCGCCGAGTTCCAGGTGAAGTCGGACGTGCTGTTCGATGAAGTGCGCGCCGGCGGCCGCATCCCGCTGATCGTCGGCCGCGGCCTGACCGCCAAGGCGCGTGAAGCGCTGGGCCTGGCGCCGTCGACGCTGTTCCGCCTGCCGCAGCAGCCCGCCGACACCGGCAAGGGCTATTCGCTGGCGCAGAAGATGGTCGGTCGCGCCTGCGGCCTGCCGGAAGGCCAGGGCGTGCGTCCGGGCACCTACTGCGAGCCGAAGATGACCTCGGTCGGTTCGCAGGACACCACCGGCCCGATGACCCGCGACGAGCTGAAGGACCTCGCCTGCCTCGGCTTCTCCGCCGATCTGGTGATGCAGTCGTTCTGCCACACCGCGGCGTACCCGAAGCCGGTCGACGTGAAGACCCACCACACGCTGCCGGAATTCATCTCGACCCGCGGCGGCATCTCGCTGCGCCCGGGCGACGGTGTGATCCACAGCTGGCTCAACCGCATGCTGCTGCCCGACACCGTCGGCACCGGCGGCGACTCGCACACCCGCTTCCCGGTGGGCATCTCGTTCCCGGCCGGTTCGGGCCTTGTCGCGTTCGCCGCCGCGACCGGCGTGATGCCGCTGGACATGCCGGAATCGGTGCTGGTCCGGTTCAAGGGCCAGATGCAGCCGGGCGTGACCCTGCGCGACCTCGTCAACGCGATCCCGCTGTACGCGATCAAGCAGGGCCTGCTGACCGTCGCCAAGCAGGGCAAGAAGAACATCTTCTCCGGCCGCATCCTCGAGATCGAAGGCCTGCCGGACCTCAAGGTCGAACAGGCGTTCGAGCTGTCCGACGCCTCGGCCGAGCGCTCCGCCGCCGGCTGCACCGTGCGCCTCAACAAGGAACCGATCATCGAGTACCTCACCAGCAACATCACGCTGCTGAAGTGGATGATCGCCGAGGGCTACGCCGACCCGCGTTCGCTGGCCCGCCGCATCGCCAAGATGGAAGCGTGGCTGGCCGATCCGCAGCTGCTGGAGCCGGATGCCGACGCCGAGTACGCGGCGGTGATCGAGATCGACCTGGCCGACGTGCACGAGCCCATCGTCGCCTGCCCGAACGACCCGGACGACGTGAAGACGCTGTCCGACGTCGCCGGCGCGACCATCGACGAGGTGTTCATCGGTTCGTGCATGACCAACATCGGCCACTTCCGCGCCGCCGCGAAGCTGCTGGAAGGCAAGCGCGACATCCCGACGCGCCTGTGGGTCGCGCCGCCGACCAAGATGGACGCGTCCGAGCTGACGAAGGAAGGCCATTACGGCACGTTCGGCACCGCCGGCGCGCGCATGGAGATGCCGGGCTGCTCGCTGTGCATGGGCAACCAGGCGCAGGTGCGCGAAGGCGCGACGGTGTTCTCGACCTCGACCCGCAACTTCCCCAACCGCCTTGGCCGCAACTCGAACGTCTACCTCGGCTCTGCGGAACTCGCGGCGATCTGCTCGCGCCTCGGCCGCATCCCGACCAAGGCCGAGTACATGGCCGACATCGGCGTGATCAACGAGAAGGGCGCCGAGATCTACCGCTACATGAACTTCGATCGCATCGAGGACTACAAGCAGGTCGCGGATACCGTCGCCGCCTGACGCCGGTTCGCGTGGAGCAGAGCCCAGCTCCGCTCCACCGAAAGAATGAAACGACGAAGCCCGGCTTTTGGCCGGGCTTCGTCGTTTTCCGGGCGCCGGAATCAGAACGGCAGCGGCACCTGGTCGATGTCGGCGCAGCTGATGACGACGGTACTGCTGGTGACGCCGGTGGTGCCGTACAGCGGGAAGCCGCAGCTGCCGTAGGCCTCGACGCCGACGAGCGAGCCGTTGGCGTCGTAGTGGCTGGTGACGGACACCGACTCGTAAGGCCCGGCCTGCACGGTCGAGGCAGCGAGGGCGAGCAGGGCGATGGCGCCGGCGATGCGCAGGCTGCGGAAGACGTTGCGTGCGTTCATGTGCGAATCCTTTTCGCGGAAGGGATGTCGCCTGCGGGCCGATGGACCGTCGGCGACATCCCGAGCATGCCACGACACCGTCGCAGGCCGGGGGTGTCGGGCATGGTGCAACCCGGCGCCTCGGAGTGCGTGGTGCCGTGGCCGGCCCTCAGCCGATTTCGGCTTCGATGATCCGCACCATCGCGCGCCGGCGCAGCACGAAGTCCCACATCGTGCCGCCGGTCTGGCGCCACAGCACCGCCGAGCGCATCGCGGCGAGGAGCAGGGCGCGGATCTCGGCGACGACTTCCGGCTGCTGGAGGTAATGCGGGTTGCCATGCACCACGACCTTGGGGTGCAACTGGCTGAGGGTGTCGGCGTACAGCTTGCCGAGGCGCGCGATCGCGTCCGGGTGCAGGCTGCCCTGGCGCTCGGCGATGGCTTCCGCGGCGCGGATGCCGTCGCGCACCTGCCGGGGCATCGTCTCGTCGGCAACGAAGCCGCGTTCGAGCCGCAGCACCGCCATGCCCAGCCGCGGCAGGGCTTCGTCGGCGCCGCGTTCGGCGAGGTGTTCGCGCAGCAGTTGCAGGCCGCCGCGCAGCGCGCCGACGCCACCGTAGACGGCGTCGACGCTGTCGGCATCGATCCGGTACACGCTGTCCAGCGCGATGCGCTCGGCGGCGGCCTCGGCATGGCCGGTGTCGGCGATCTGGCGCACCAGTTTCAGTGAGTGGAGCAGGCCGGCGAGCGCCAGCACGCGGGAACGCAGGTCCGTCGAAGTCATGGCGACAGGATAGCCGGGATGCGGCGACAGGTCAGGCGCAGGGCGTCACGCGGCGGTGATCGCGCCGCGCTCCAGAGGCGCGTCGGTGGCGGCGATCACCGCGCCGCCCAGGCAGACGTCGCCGTCGTACAGCACCAGCGACTGCCCGGGCGTGACCGCGCGCTGGGCGTCGGCGAAGGCGACGGCGAGGGTGCCGTCGTCGCGGACCTCGACCGTGCAGGCCTCGTCGCGCTGGCGATAGCGCGTCTGCGCGGTGCAGGCGAACGCGCGGGCGGGCGGGGCGCCGGCGATCCAGTGCGCGGCCTCGGTCCACAGCCGGTGCGAGAACAGGTATGGCGAATCCGTGCCCTGGTCGACGATCAGCACGTTGTCGGCCACGCGCTTGCCGACCACGAACCACGGCGCGGCGGCGAAGCCCTTCACGCCGCCGATGTGCAGGCCCTCGCGCTGGCCGAGGGTGAAGTAGAAGACGCCCGGGTGCTCGCCGATGCGGCGGCCGTCGGGCGTGACCATCGGGCCGGGCTTCGCCGGCAGGTACTGCGACAGGAAGGTGCGGAAGTCGCGCTCGCCGATGAAGCAGATGCCGGTGGAGTCCTTCTTCGCCGCGGTCGGCAACCCGGCCTCGGCGGCCATGCGGCGCACGTCGGCCTTGATCAGCTCGCCCAGCGGGAAGCGGGTCGCGGCGAGTTGCGCTTGACCCAGCTGATGCAGGAAGTAGCTCTGGTCCTTGCCGCGGTCGGCGGCGCGCAGTAACTGCCAGCGGCCGCCGCGTTCGCGGACCCGGGCGTAGTGGCCGGTCGCGATGGCATCGGCGCCGAGGTCGTGCGCGGCGTCGAGGAAATGCTTGAACTTGATCTCGCGGTTGCACAGCACGTCCGGGTTGGGCGTGCGTCCTGCGGCGTATTCGGCCAGGAAGTGCTCGAACACGCCGGCCCAGTACTGGGTCGAGAAGTCGCGGAAATGGATCGGGATGCCCAGCCGGCCGCAGACCGCGACCGCGTCGCGGCGGTCGTCCTCGGCGCGACACTCGCCGCTGCCGTCGTCGGCCCAGTTGGTCATGAACAGCCCGGCGATGGATTCGCCGGCGTCGCGCAGGCGCAGCGCGGCGACCGATGAATCGACGCCGCCGGACATGCCGACGATGATGCGCGGACCGGCCATCGGCCCGCTCAGGGCACTTGCCGCAGCAGCGACAAGGGAAAGCGGTGGCTGGCCAGATGGTCGCTGACGACCTGCCAGACCAGCGGGCTGCGGTGGCGATCGCGGGCGTCGAGCAGTTCCTGCGGAGTCATCCACAGCGCGCGGACGATGCCGTCGTCGAGCGTGCGTGCAGGATCGTGGCGGACGGGTTCCGCGGCGAAGGCCATGCGCAGGTAGTGGCGTCCGGTTTCCGGCGCCTTCCATTGATAGGCGCCGACGAAGCCGGTCAGGCGCACGTCCCAGCCGGTCTCCTCGCGGGTCTCGCGGAGGGCGGCGTCCTGCAGGCTTTCGTCCGGTTCGAGATGTCCGGCCGGCTGGTTCAGCACCAGCCGGCCGTTGGCGCGTTCCTCGACGCACAGCAGCCGGCCGTCGGCCACCACCACGGTGGCCACGGTCACGTCGGGCTGCCAGAAACGCCGATCGAGGTCGGTCATGCGTGCCCGGACGACCTCAGAGGTCGTCGCGATCGCCGCTGAACTTGATTTCCATGTCGTCGGCGGTCTCGGCCGCGATGTCCATCGCGTTCTCGAGCTGCTCGGCGTTGATGGTGTCGGGCAGCTTGATCACGAAATAGAGCACGTCGCCGCCGATCTCCCAGCTCCCCAGCTTGTTCTTGCGGCTTTCGGCCAGCAGCTCCAGCGCCTTGGCGCCGTTGATGCCGTCCTTTTCGACGCGCGCGGCCGGGGCGAAGATCTCGCGGATGGTGTAGCCGGCGACGCTCTCGGTGCTGCCGCTGACGAACACCAGCTGCGTGCGCTTTTCCTTCGAGTAGTTGTAGGTGACCTTGAAATCACCGTCCGCGTCGACTTCGTACTTGACGCCACGGGCGTCCAGGCGGGACTTGACGGAAGCGTCCTCGGCGTGGGCGACGGGCGACAGGGCGAAGGCGCCGACCAGCAGCGCGGAGGCGATGGCCGTGGAGCGGAAGAACGACATGAGCGATTCCCCTTGGTGGTGAACGGCCGGAATGGCCGCCGCTGTCACGCATTGTCTCCCTTCGTCCGGACCGACGTCCACGGTCCGGCGGGCTTTCCGCCCCCCGCAGATGCGGGGGATCACCATGCCGGAACCGCCGGTTGCACGTGCTGCGCTTGTCGTTCCGCCCGACGACCTGTCCTCCGAGGGGGCGCGGGCGCAAGGTCGTGGCCGGGCGATCCGCCCGGACAGCATCCCGCCGGGATGCGTTTTCCCGCCTCGGGATCTTCGAAGGAGTGATGTCATGACACGCAAGGGTTTCCTCTCGATGCCCGGCTGCGCGGGGCCGGTGCTCGCACTCGCACTGCTTGCCGCATCGCCGGTCCACGCCGCCGCGACCGCGAATTTCCAGGGGCTGTGTACCTGGAGCGCGGGCTTCACGCAGTTCTCCTGCACGTTCGACGCCGGTCGGCCCGCCTCCGCGCCCACGGCCTGTCCCGGGTCGTTCGTGTGGAAGTACTTCTGGGATTTCGACGACGGTTCGACTGCGTTCACCGGCAGCCCGGTGACGACGCATGTCTTTCCGAACGGCGCCGACCGGGTCATGTCGCTGAAGGCGATCTGCTGGAACGGCGAAACGCCGGTCAAGGTGCGTCACGTCTGTACCACCGTGGGCACGCCCGGCTGCCTGCAGGTCAACGGCACCTGGAACTGAGCCGCCCGCCCGCATCCCGGACGACCGGGGTGCGGGCTTCGCGGGCCGCGGGCCCGTATAATTTGCACATGGCCCATCCCCCCGAACACGAGCACGACCACGGTGTCGCCCTTGCCCCCAGCCGACCCGAGCTGGAGCGTCCGCCGCTGTACTCCGTCCTGCTGCTCAACGACGACTACACGCCGATGGATTTCGTGGTCGAGGTCCTGATGCGCTTCTTCGGCATGCCGCTGGAGAAAGCCACGCAGATCATGCTCCATGTGCACACCCGCGGTCGCGGCGTGTGCGGCGTCTTCAGCCGCGAGATCGCCGAGTCCAAGGTCGCCCAGGTGAACGAATACGCACGGATGCACCAGCATCCATTGCTGTGCACCATGGAAAAGGCCTGATCCGGTCCCCAGTTCCGGCGGACGGAATCCGAAGCCCGCGCCGATGGCGCGGAATTTGCATGCACTCTTGCGTCCGGACACGCGACGGTACATTGTCTCGTGACATGGACGGGCGCGTCGTTTCAAGCCGGCCTCCGGCACGACGCAGTGTTCAGATCTTCGGTATTCCGCGACGGGACGGGGCGACCCATCCTGCATCCCGGGTCCGGGAATGACCTCGCCGATTGCCCCGGCGCGGCAGACTTGGACTCGAACGGCAGAACTTCTCGGAGGATGGCAACGACCATGTTCAGCAAAGACCTCGAATACGCGATCGGCCAGTGCTACAAGCACGCCCGCGAAGCGCGTCACGAATACATGACCGTCGAGCACCTGCTGCTGGCGCTGCTCGACAACCCCTCCGCCGAAACCGTGCTGAAGGCCTGCGGCGTGGACTTCCAGCGCCTGCGCACGGACCTCGAACAGGCCATCTCCACCTCCGTCGCGCTGCTGCCCGAAGGCGACGGCCGCGACACGCAGGCCACGCTGGGCTTCCAGCGCGTCCTTCAACGCGCCGTCTATCACGTCCAGTCCTCCGGCAAGAGCGAAGTCGCCGGCGCCAACGTGCTGGTCGCGATCTTCGGCGAGAAAGACTCCTACGCGGTCTACTACCTCAACCAGCAGGGCGTGACCCGGCTCGACGTGGTGAATTTCCTGTCCCACGGCATCACCAAGGCCGGCGACACGCCGTCGCCGCAGGGCCAGGACAGCGGCGAGCAGGGCGGCGAAGCGGGCGAGGGCGGCGAAGGCCGCAACGACCCGCTGGGCGAATTCGCGACCAACCTCAACCAGATGGCCCGCGAAGGCCGCATCGACCCGCTGGTCGGGCGCGCCGAGGAAATCGAGCGCACGATCCAGGTGCTCTGCCGCCGCCGCAAGAACAATCCGCTGTATGTCGGCGAGGCCGGCGTCGGCAAGACCGCGCTGGCCGAAGGTCTGGCGCGCCGCATCGTCGATGGCGACGTGCCCGACGTCCTCGCCGCCGCGACCATCTTCTCGCTGGACCTCGGTGCACTGGTCGCCGGCACCAAGTATCGCGGCGACTTCGAGAAGCGCCTGAAAGCCGTGCTGGCCGCGCTCAAGAAGATCCCGCAGGCGGTGCTGTTCATCGACGAGATCCACACCATCATCGGCGCCGGCTCGGCCAGCGGCGGCACGATGGACGCCAGCAACCTGATCAAGCCGGCGCTGGCGTCGGGCGACCTGCGTTGCATCGGTTCCACCACCTTCCAGGAATACCGCGGCATCTTCGAGAAGGACCGCGCGCTGGCCCGGCGCTTCCAGAAGATCGACGTGGTCGAGCCGACCATCGGCGAGGCGGTGGAAATCCTCCGCGGCCTGCGGCCGAAGTACGAGGCGCATCACAACGTCACCTACGCCGATGACGCCATCCAGGCAGCGGTCGATCTGTCGGTGAAGCACCTCAACGATCGCCTGCTGCCCGACAAGGCCATCGACGTCATCGATGAAGCCGGCGCCCGGCAGCAACTGCTCGCGCCGGAGAACCGCAAGCACCGGATCGACGTCGAGGAAGTGGAGCTGATCATCGCCAAGATGGCGCGGATCCCGCCCAAGCAGGTCAGTGCGTCCGACAAGGACGTGCTGCAGCACCTCGAGCGCAACCTGAAGATGGTGATCTTCGGCCAGGATCCGGCGATCGAGACGCTGACCGCCGCGATCAAGCTCGCGCGCTCGGGGCTGGCCAACCCGGACAAGCCGATCGGCAGCTTCCTGTTCGCCGGCCCGACCGGCGTGGGCAAGACCGAGGTCACGCGCCAGCTGGCGCTGCAGCTCGGCATCGAGCTGGTCCGCTTCGACATGAGCGAATACATGGAGCCGCACTCGGTCAGCCGCCTCATCGGCGCGCCCCCGGGCTACGTCGGCTTCGACCAGGGCGGCCTGCTGACCGAGAAGATCGTCAAGACCCCGCACTGCGTGCTGCTGCTGGACGAGGTGGAGAAGGCTCACCCCGACATCTTCAACATCCTGCTGCAGGTGATGGATCGCGGCATCCTGACCGACACCAACGGGCGCGAGGCGAACTTCCGCAACGTGATCGTGGTGATGACCACCAATGCAGGTGCCGTGCAGGCCGCGCGCCGGTCGATCGGCTTCACCAAGCAGGACCACAGCACCGATGCGATGGAAGTGATCCGCCGCAGCTTCAGCCCGGAATTCCGCAACCGCCTCGACGCGGTGGTGCAGTTCCAGGCGCTGGGTTTCGACCACATCCTGCGCGTCGTCGACAAGTTCCTGATCGAGCTGGAAGCCCTGCTGCACGAGAAGAACGTGTCGCTCTCGGCCACCCCGGCGGCTCGCGACTGGCTGGCGGAGCACGGCTTCGACCCGCTGATGGGTGCGCGGCCGATGGCGCGGGTGATCCAGGACCGCATCAAGCGGCCGCTCGCGGACGAACTGCTGTTCGGCCGGCTGGTCAATGGCGGTCGGGTCAACGTCGACGTGCGCGACGACGACCTGGTGGTCGAGGCCCAGGCCGAGCCGGAAAAACTGCTCCCGGCCACGGTCGAGTAAGCCGGGCAGGGCGCCGTGGTCCCGCCGGGACTGCGGTGCCCGAAGCACCGCCACCTGGGTGCGGCATCGGCGGAAACGACAAAGGCGGCCCGAAGGCCGCCTTTGTCTTTCAGTGTCTTGCGAGGATTACTTCATGCGATAGGTGATCCGGCCCTTGGTCAGGTCGTACGGGGTCATTTCGACCTTGACCTTGTCTCCCGTCAGAATGCGTATGTAGTTCTTGCGCATCCGCCCGGAGATGTGGGCGATGATCTCGTGTCCGTTCTCGAGCTTGACCCGGAACATGGTGTTCGGGAGCGTTTCGGAAACGGTCCCTTCGAATTCGATGACGTCGTCTTTCGCCATGCGCCCTGCGCTGCCGTGAAAGCCGGGGCTAACGCCCGGCGAAGCCGCGTATTCTGCCACCGGATGGGCGCGATGGCAAAAGCAGTTGCTCCGAGGGCGGGATGTTGCAATGCAACAACTCAATCCTGATAGGATAGGGTTATGCGCGAAAGAGGCTCGGGTTCAGCCTTTGTCATGTAGAGGCAAGAATTCTGGCTTAATGTTTTTCTAACAAAAGTTTGCAGGACGATGGCGGGCATGAAGGGACTTGTGCACAGCGTGCACCACGCAGATCCGTGGCTGGTGCTCAGAACAAGAAGTCGGCACGAAAGCAAGGTGGAAGCCGCCCTGCAGCAGAAGCAGGTCGAGACCTATCTCCCGAGGCGCCGCATCCAACGCTCGATGTCCAGCCGCCGTTCGGTGGTGGAGATGCCGCTTTTCCCCGGCTACGTCTTCGTCCGGCCCAAGCCCGAACAGTACGAAGGCATGCGCTACGTGCCCGGCTCATGCGGGCTGGTGTTGTCGGCGGGGCGTGCCGCGGTGCTGCCGGAGCGCGACCTCGATGCCGTGAAGCGCCTGGTCGACAGTGGCCACGACTACGAGGCCCGCCCCGAGCTGCTGGCCGGTACCCGCGTGAAGATCGTCTCCGGCCCGCTCGAAGGGATGGAAGGGGATCTGGTGCGGGTCAAGCAGCAGGAACTCGTGGTGATCAACGTCGACGCCGTCGGCAGCAGCGTGCGGGTGGAAGTCGACCTCGACGCCATCGTGGTGTGCTGATGCGCGTGACTTCCTGCCTGAAACACACCGGCTGGGTGTGCTGCGGTCTCCTCGTGTTCCTCTCGCCCGATCGCGTCCTCGCGCAGGCGACGATCGGCGATGCGCAACCTTCGCCCCTGCAGGCTGGCTCCGATTCCGCGGTGCCTGTCGATCCTGCCGCGACCACCGACGACACCGCTGCCGCGGCTTCCGCCGCGCAGGGCGGGATCGACGAGATCGGTGCGCCCGACAGCGCATCGGCCGACATCGGCACTTCCGATCCCGCCGCTGCGCCGCCCGGCGCTTCCGAGCCCGGCGAACTCGATCTCGGCGATGCCACTGCCGCGTCCGGCGACATCGGCGACGGCACCGGCGACACGGCGCAGGAAGAATCGCCGCTGCGCTTCACGATGGCCTACGAGTTCGGCTACAAGACCCAGCATCCGTCGCGCATGGTGAAGAACCGCGCGTCGGTGCGCGTCGAATACGCGAAGACCTTCAATGGTCGATTCTCGGTGCTGTTCGACGCCAAGACCAACGCTTTCATGGGCCGGGATCATCGGCGCGAGGTCGAGCGCACCGATACGCTGGTCACGCAGGCCTACCTGCAGACCAGCATCGGCCAGACCAGTCTGCGCGCGGGCATCCAGACCCTGGCCTGGGGCGAATCGATGCTCGCGCCCATCACCGACGAGATCAGTCCGCGCGACAACCGCGAATTGTTCAACTTCAATCTCGAGGAACTGCGCATCGGCCAGCCGATGCTGCAGGTGGACCATTTCTCGCACGGCATCCACCTCGGCGGCTTCCTGATCCCGACGCCGGAGTTCAACAAGTCGCCGGCCGACGGCTCCTTCTACGACTTCGATCCCTTGACGTATCGCCATCGCATCGAAGGGGACAACGGCATGGAATACGGCGTCAGCTGGAAGAAGAGTTACGACGCCGCCGATTTCACCCTGATGGCCGCGAGCCTGGTCGACAACGACTATGCCCGCCGGATGAACGTCGATGGCCAGGTGTCGCGCGTACGCGAGCGATTCTCGATGGCCGGACTTTCCTTCACGCGCGCGATGGGCAATTTCGTGCTGCGCGGCGAGGCGGCCGTGAAATACGGCAAGCCCTTCAACGACGCCGCGCTGCAGATCCGGCATCGGCGCACGATCGAGACCTATCTGGGTCTGGATTATCAGTCGAGTCCAACGCTGTCATTTTCCGGCGAGCTGCTCAACCAGCATGTCTCCGATTGGGACGACGATCTGGTCGGCGTTGCGCGCAATCGGCAGACGGTGATGTTGTCCGCCGAAAAGAAATTCCTGAACGACGATCTGTCGATTTCGTTGCAGAATTTTCGTTATTGGCCCCATGTCAGCAATCTGAGCATGTTGTTGACGACATGGACTGTTAACGATAACGTGACATTGAGCCTGAATCTGGCCGTCCCTTCGACGAATCACCAAAATGGTTCCTTGCGGGCCGTGCGTGATCAGAAGCAGGTGTTGTTCAAGATCCAGTACCAGTTCTAGATCGCGACCCGCTTGACGCGGGTTGCCAACACTTCGATATCGAGCTTGGCATGCCGTGGCATGTCAGGCACAGGGCGGAGCCTGTCCGCCTATTTTTCCCGGGCAAGGACGACGCGCCCGGTCACACGAACTCCATCGCGCCTCACCGCACGAGACCCTTTCCATGACTGAACGGGATCGATTGTTCGACTTTGCACAGGATTACCTGAAGGCCCTCATCGCGGAAGCCGCGGAATCGCTCGATGCGAATTTCGATTCCGCGACACCCTTCGGTGAACTGGGGATCGACTCTTTCCGGGTATTGCGGATCGTCAAATCGCTTGAAAACGATTTCGGGCGGTTGCCGAAGACATTGCTGTTCGAGAATTATCACGTCAACGATCTGGCGGCGTATTTCGTCGACCGGCACGCCGATGTCTTGCGCAAGCTCATGCAGGCGCGCGGACATGTGGCGATGCCGGCGAACACGGCGACTGCGCCGTCATCGCAGGCGCCCTTGCCCACGGCACCTGCCGCGAAACCCATTGCGGACGCGGCGCCCGCAACCGTGGCGGCTGCTCCCGTCGCCGTCGCGCAAGCGCCGGCGCGTCCTTCGATTCCGGAAGGCCCGATCCTCGGTTTCGAGCAGGTGCTGCGTGATGACCCGCGCCTCGGCGAGTGGGTCCGCAAGACGTTCGAGGAACACAAGAACGACGGGTCCGTCTCGCGCGGTACCCGCAACATCGCGCCGAACCTGTTCATCGGCAGCCGTCGCACCGGCTATTTCCATTACGCCCGCAGCGGCGATCGCCTGCTGGCCTACGGCTACAGCGGGCCGGACGACGACTATGCGGAACTCGCCGCCGAGTTCTGCCGCCATGCGATCCAGGCCGGCCTGCATCCGAATCTCCTCTCTGCGCAGGCCGTGCCCGCCACGGAAGACCTGCGCTTCAGCGCGACCCCTTTCGGCGTGCTCCAGCGCGTCGTCGATCTGAAGGACTTCACTCTCGCGGGCGCGTCGATGCGCCGCCTGCGCTACCTGGTGAACAAGTTCGAGAAGGAAGGGGCGTGCCGGACCGAGGAATTCCGCTGCGGCGGCGACCCCGCGACCACGCAGGCCATCGCCGGCATCATCGATGCCTGGTGCGCGAACCGCACCATGGTCAATCCGCTGATCCACAAGGTGCGCGAGGAGATCGTCGCCGGCACGCTCGATCCCGGCCACCGGCTGTTCGTCACCTACGTCGATGACGTGATGCAGAACGTCATCATGATCACGCCGCTGGCCGCGCGCTTGGGCGGCTATCTGATGGACCTGGAGTTCTACGGACGCGAGATGCCGCTGGGCGGCCTGGAATTCGCGATCTGCCAGATCATCGAGACGCTGAAGGCCGAAGGTTGCGACGTGCTCAGCATGGGCGGTACCTACGGCTGCAAGCTGGAGGAATCGGACCAGGCCGACCCGGACATCGATCGTGCGCTCGACGAATTGCGCGAGCAGAACCTGTTCAACGATGCCGGCAACCTGCAGTTCAAGAACAAGTTCCGTCCGGAAAACCACACGATCCACCTGTGCCGGCCGCAGGGCACGGGTGAGCCGCAGGACGTGATCGACCTGATCATGATGATCGCCGATCCCGACCGCATGCAGACCAGCGATGCGGCCCGGCATACGGATCTGGACGGCGCGTCGAAGCAGGCCGCGGATGTCGCGGTCTCCGCGCCGGCAGCGGTGGCTTCCACGAGTGAAGCCGCCGGCGAACCGGTGATCGGCATCCGCGGCGTCGCGCGCTCGTACCGGCTGGCCGAGAGCGGCTTCAATCCGCTTGGCCTGCCGCACGTGCATGTCGAGTTCGATCTCAAGACCGATTCCTGGGCGCAGTTGCACCGGCCTGCGATCGAACAGCGTTCGCGGCATCTGCATGCGCGCCTGTACGGCCCGGTCGATACCCGGGCCGCCCTCGCGTCGGTCTTCCCGTTCCGGCAGTTCGTGCTGACCCAATCGGGCCGCACCGCCGAACGCGTCCTGTTCCGTGCGTGGCCGCGCAAGGGCGTGGTCCTGCAGAACCTGCTGTTCCCGACCAATCTCTTCCACCAGATCGACAACGGCTTCATCCCGCGGGAAGTGGCGAAGGCGTCGGTGTTCGCCGTCGGCAGCCCGGCGACGGACAAGGGCGAACTCGATCTCGATGCCCTGCGTGCGGCGCTCGCGAATCCCGGCGAGATCGCCATGGTCTGCGTCGAGATCGCGAACAATGCATCGGGCGGCCAGTCCGTGTCGCTCGAACACCTGCAGGCCGTGAAGGCGCTGTTGGTGCCGCATGCGATCCCGCTGGTGGTGGATGCGACCCGCGTGCTCGACAACGTGACGTTCGGGGCTTCCGGGCGCACGGGTGCGGCGATGTGGCAGGCCGTGCACGACCTGCTGGCGCCTGCAGACGTGGTCGTGGCCAGTCTGCCCAAGAATTTCGGCGTCACCGGCGGTGGTCTCGTCGCGGCCCGCGATGCCGCGCTGCAGGCACGCCTGGAAGCGACGCTGGCCGAAGAGGGCTGCGCGCTGGGTGTGCAGGAGCGCAAGCTGCTGGGCCTCGCGCTGCAGGATCGCGCGTACCTCGAACAACAGATCCCGCAGCGCCAGGCTGCCGTGCGCCACCTCGCCACGACCCTCGCGCAGCAGGGCGTGCCCGTGGTGCCGCCGACCGGCGCACACTGCGTGCTGGTCGACGTCGCGGCCATCCCCGAATTCGCCGCACTGCGCGAGCCGGTCCCGTCGTTCCTGGCGTGGCTCTACATCGAAACCGGTATCCGCGCCGCCGGCCACAACGCCGGTCTTTCGCGCCAGCACGCGCTGGCGGGCGTCGTCCGCCTCGCGCTGCCGCTGGGCATCACGCTGGCGGAAGCGGACGAGATCGCGCGCCGCATCGGCGTCGCCTTCGTCGACAAGCGCAATCTCCCCGATCTCGAAACGGACCCGAAGGCCGCAACCGGCGACATCCATGCGCCGTACCGCCTGCGCGGCTATCTGCGACCGATCGCCGCCGTCGAGGCGCAGCCTGCCGCCGGGGCCGACTTCGCCGAGGTCGTGCCATCGCAGCCTGACACCACGCCGGACGCCGTCGCCTCCGGCCCGGCGAAGGCGCCTGCCGGCATCGCCATCGTCGGCATGGCGGGTCGCTATCCGAAGGCGAACAATCCCCGCGAACTCTGGCGCCTGCTGCTCGACAGCCGCGACTGCATCGAAGACCTGCCGGACACGCGCATCGCGATGCGCCAGGGCATCACGCCGGTGCTGCGTTACCGCGGCGGCTTCATCGAGGACGTGGACGCCTTCGATGCCGCCTTCTTCGGCATTTCCGGGCGCGATGCGGCGGTCATGGACCCGCAGGAGCGCCAGTTCCTCGAAGTCGCGCACGAAGCGATGGAAGACGCCGGCTACGTGGTCGACGCCTTGGGCGGCGACACGGGCGAACGCAACATCGGCGTGTTCGTCGGTGCGGTGTGGTCCTCGTACCAGATGTTCGGGCTGGAAGAGAAGGCCGCCGGTCGCCAGGTGAATCCCAGTTCGTTCCTGTGGAGCATCGCGAACCGCGTCTCCTACTGGATGGACCTGCACGGCCCGAGCCTCACGCTCGACACCGCGTGCTCGGCGAGCCTCACCGCGATCAAGCTCGCCTGCGACGCCATCCTGTCCGGCGAATGCCGTGCCGCGATCGCGGGCGGTGTCAACCTCGACCTGCACCAGAGCAAGTACGACATCAACTCCAGCGGCGGCTCGCTGTCGCGCGACGGCGTCTGCCGCGCATTCGGACAGGGCGCCAACGGCTACGTGTCGGGCGAGGGCGTCGGCGCGCTGTTCCTGAAGCCGCTGGAACAGGCGATCGCGGACCGCGACCACGTCTATGGCGTGATCCGCAGCGTCGTCGTCACCCACAGCGGCCGCACCAGCGCCTATACCGTGCCCAACCCGCGCACGCAGGCGGAACTGGTGTCGCGCGCGCTGGCGAAGGCGGACATCGACGCGCGCACGATCGGCTACATCGAAGGCCACGGCACCGGCACCGATCTCGGCGATTCGATCGAGATCGCCGGCCTGACCCGCGCCTTCGCCCCCTACGACGTGCCGGTCGGCAGCTGTCCGATCGGCTCGATCAAGACCAACATCGGCCATCTCGAAGCCGCGTCCGGCATCGTCGGCGTGCAGAAGATCCTGCTGCAGATGCAGCACTGCACGCTCGTGCCCTCGCTGCACGCCGAAGTGCTCAACGAGAACATCGACTTCGACAGCGCGCCGTTCCGCGTGCAGCGCGAAGTCTCTGCGTGGGACGAGAAGGTCGTCGACGGCACGCCGCATCCGCGCCGGGCCGGCATCAGCGCCATCGGCATCGGCGGCGGCAACGCGCACGTGATCCTGGAGGAATACGTCGCGCCCGCGGACGCCGAACCTGCCGGCGATCGTCCGCTGCGCGTCGTGCCGCTGTCGGCGCGCACCCCCGAGCAGTTGCAGGCGATGGCGGTGCGGTTGCTCGCGCTGTTGCGCGACGAGGTCGCGTCCTCGGTGCCGTTCCTCACCCTCGACAACGTCGCCTTCACGCTGACGCAGGGGCGGCGTTCGTTCGACCATCGTGCCGCGTTCCTCGCGCATGACCTGTCCGGTCTCGCCGAGCGGCTCGCGACATTCGTGGCCGGCAGCGAGCACGACGACGTCCTCGTCGGCCAGGTCGGCAACGCGCGCAGCGTCACCGCGATGCTCGATGCACAGGAGCGCGAGGACTTCGTCTCGCTGATGCTCCAGCGCGGCGACCCGCGGCGCCTGGGGCGGCTGTGGAGCGACGGCTTGATCGCCGACGCTCGCCGCATCGGGCCGGATCGCGGTCGCCGCATTCCGCTGCCGACCTATCCGTTCACGCGGACGCGCTACTGGATCGCCGAGGGCCGAGCCGCTGCGTCCGGCCCCGTCGTGTCGGTGTCGGTGCCCGCGCCGGAAGCCGCATCCGCTGCAGCCAGGTCCGAGGCCAGGCCTGCGGCCGCAACGCAGTCGTCGCGCTACCGCTTCTGGATCGACGAAGCCGAAGCCGTCGACGGCGTGCAGGTCGATGCGCCGGTGCCCGAGAAGGCCGCACTGTTCGTGCGCCAGTTGCTGGCCGATGCGCTGGAAGTGTCGATGGACACGCTGCGCAGCGATGACGGCCTGCTGGAAATCGGCCTCAACTCGCTGGACATGGCCGGATTGACCACCGAACTGAAGGCGCGTTTCGGCCCGAAGTTCTCGCCGACCACGTTCTTCGAGTGCCGCACCATCGGCGATTTCACGCGCATGCTGGCCGAGCAATACCACGGCCCGTTCGAGGCGATGCGCTTCGCGAAGGTGGAAGCCGCCGGCGACGAGGCGATCGCCTCGTCGCGTCGTCCCGTCCGCGTGGACGGTGCCGCGGCCGGCGGCGACCTGCACCTGCAGGACGCCGAGGCGCCGCTGGCGCTGCCCGACACGCCGTGGCCGGCGATCGAACAGGTGCCGGCCTCGCTGCGCATCCTGCTGACGGGCGCGACCGGTTTCCTCGGCATGCACGTCCTGCATGCGCTGTGCGCGAACGATCCCGAGGTGCGCGTGCGCTGCCTGGTGCGTGCGCCCGACGTCGACGTCGCGTGGGCGCGGCTGCGCGACCGCGCCGCCCGCTGCGACCTGGTGCTCGACGAGCGTCGCGTCGAAGTGCTGTGCGGCGACGTCGGCGCAGAGCGGCTGGGCCTGAGCGAAGCGCAGTGGGACGCCTGCTGCGACGAGATCGACCAGATCGTGCATTCGGCGGCCCACGTCAACCACATCGAAGGCTACGCGAGCTTCCGCGACGCCACCGTCGGCATGAAGGAGATCGTGCGTCTCGCCGCGAGCAGGCGCCCGAAGCTCGTGCAGTTCATGTCGAGCACCGCCACCTGCATCCTGAAGACCGGCGACACCATTTCGGTGCACGAACACGAGGCCTTCATCGCCGCGGGCGAGACGGTGTACGGCGGATACGGCCAGTCGAAATGGGTGCAGGAGCGCTACCTGCAACGCGCGGCGGCCGTCGGCGTGCCGTACGTCATCTACCGCTTCGGCGAACTGTCCGGCTCCAGCCGCACCGGCTGCGCCCAGACCGACGACATGCTGCATCGCCTGCTGCAGATGCGATTGACCGTCGGTTGCCGCGAGAAGGTGTCGAACGACGTGCTGGACGCCGTGCCCGTCGACATCGCCGCCGCGCTGATCGCCGGTGCCAGCCGTCGTCCGGACCTGTGGAACTCGATCGTGCACGGCACGCATCTGACGCCGTGCCCGATCGCCCGTGTCTACCGCATGGCCGAGCAGCGACTGGGGCGGACCTTCGCGCCGGTCACGCGCCAGCACTACCTCAATGCCTGTTTCGAGTACGTCCGCCGGATCTACGAGCGCAGCCCGCTCGACGGCTTCGTGCTGGAGTGCGTGCTCCGCGACGCCGAGGGCGCTTCGCGCCAGCGCAAGATCATGGACGGCTACTTCGCGGTGCTGTTCCCGTTCGAGCAGACGCACTTCGCGCAGTTCCTCGAAGCGCTGGATGTCGCGCTGCCGGCCTGGGACGCGCTGCTCGCCGCGTATTTCGATCGCTGGAGCCGCGACGACAGCGATTTCTTCTTCCCGCTGGGCCCGGCCGGGATGTCGCAGGAAGGCGTGACCGCACCCGCGCAGCGCAGCGCGGCCGCGGCGACACCGAACATCAACAAGGAACCCGCGCTGGAGCGTGTCGATGGCATCTGATGGTCCCGTTCTTGTCACCGGCGGCAATGGTCACGTCGGCAACACCCTCGCCAAGCAGTTGTGCGATCGCGGCTACGTCGTCCGCGTGACCGTGCGCGACGTCGAGGACGTCCGCGCCCAGGGCATCTTCGACGGCTATCCCGTCGAGTTGCACCAGGCCGACATCCGCGACGAAGGCGCGTTGCGCGCGGCGATGGCCGGCGTGCGCGGCGTGTTCCAGGTCGCCGCGCTGTACCACTACGACGAGGCCAGCCTCGGCGAGGGCATCGTCGAGAACAACACCGATGGCTGCCTTGCCGTGCTGCGCGCCGCGCAGGCCTGCGGCGTGGCGCGGGTGGTGCTGACCAGCAGCATCGCCGCGGTCGGCTTCGGCGGCACCGAGGAACAGCCGCTGACCGAGGCCGACTGGAGCGATCCGGAGGATCCGTACTGCCGCTCGAAGCTCGAGAGCGAGCGCGTCGCCCGGCAGTGGGCCGATGCGGCGGGGCTCGACCTGGTGGTGATCTGCCCCGGCATCGTGCTCGGCCCGAACTTCTACAAGCACACGCCCAGCACCGTGCCGGTGGCGGCGATCGTGCACAACCAGATGCCGTTCCGCGTGCAGGTCGCGCTGTCGGTGGTCGACGTGCGCGACCTCGCCGATGCGCACATCCTGGCGTACGAAAAGGGCACGCCCGGCGGTCGCTATCTGGTGGCAGGCACGCATGTGCCGGATCTGGTGATGGCCGTGACCGAAGCCGTGCCCGGACTGCAGGTGCCGGAGCGCGTGCTCAGCCTCGCCGAGGCCAAGGCGCTGGCGCAGAAGAGCGGCACGCCGGTCGAACTGGTGGGCCAGCCGTACCGCTACAGCGATCGCCGCATCCGCGACGAACTGGGCTGGCAGCCGCGTCCGCTGGCCGAAACGCTCCGCGACACCGCGGCCTGGATCGAAGCCCACGACCTCTGAAACGCCTCATTCGCATGGACAGCACCGTGGAGAAGAACGAATTCGACGTCATCGTGGTGGGAGCGGGCGCCTGCGGCGCTTCGCTTGCGCGCGACCTGTCGAAGCAGGGCCTGTCGGTGCTGCTCATCGAGCGCGGCGGAGACGCCGCGCCGCGGGAAACCATCGGCGGTTTCGCTGCCGTGGCGCGCACGCTCAGCGTCGGTCCGGGCCTGCAGGCGACCACCGCGCACGGCGTCGGCGGCTCGACCGGCATCTACTTCGGCATCTGCAAGTTGCCCACGCCGGAGACCTTCTCGATGCTGGGCATGGACCTGTCGAAGGAACTCGAGGCCGTGCGCGCCGAAGTGCCGGTGGTCGAGGTCAACGACGACTTCCTGCCGCCGCAGACGAAGTGGATCCGCGATGCCGCCGCGCGCGTCGGTTTCCCGATGAAGCCGCACCACATGGCGCTGGACCTGTCGCAGTGCGCGGACGGCCGCTACGCCTACGAGGCGAAGTGGAAGGCCCTCGGCTGGATCGATGAGGCGGTTGCCGCCGGCACGACGCTGCTCGTGCGCACGCGGGTCAAGCGCATCCTGGTCGAGAATGGCCGAGCGGTCGGCGTCGAATACAAGCGCGGCCTGTTCGGCGGCACGAAGCGCGCCACCGCACGCAAGGTCGTGGTCTGCGCCGGCTCGCCGGCGACGCCCGGCCTGCTGATCGGTGCCGGCGTGAAAAACGTCGGAAGTCGCGGCTTCTTCTGCAAGCCGGCCTTCATGATGTTCGGCACGGTGAAGGACGTCGTCGGTCGCGATGCCTACGTCGGCCTGCTCGAATGCGATCTCGGCAACGGGATCACGATCGGCGATGGCGCCATGGTCGAACCGCTGTTCAAGCTGTTCATGCTGTCGAACGGCAAGCCGTCGCGGATGTTCGCGCACAGCACCACGGTCGCGGTCGCGGTGGCGCTGAACGACACGCTCGGGGGGCAGGTGCTGCCCGACGGTCGCTACCGCAAGGAACTCGGCGCCGACGATGCGGCCAAGCTGAAGGAAGCCGAGCAGCATGCGGCGAAGATCCTGGAGGCCGCCGGCGCGACCGATGTCTTCCGCTCGAAGAATGTCGCCGGTACGCCCGGTGGCGTGCTGTGGGTCGGCGAGCATCTCGACGAACACCTGCAGACGACCGGGATCGCCGATCTCCACGTCTGCGACCAGTCGGTGATCCCCGACGTGCGGATCACCCCGCTGATCACCCTGCTGTGCCTGGCCAAGCGCCTTGCGACGCACCTCGGCGACACCCTGCGGCAGGCGTCCGCGGCGCGCGCGGAGCAGGGCGACATGGCCACGGCCCATTGACCAACGATTGACGCTGTTCGAGGAAGACGAAACATGGCTTTTCGTGAGCGGTTTGCAAAGATCCGGAAATTCCTGCTGCGCGCCGCGCTCGTGCTGGCGGGCGTCGCGCTGGTGGCGCACATCGTCTGGGTCCGTTCGGGCTCGGGCCAGTGGAAGCTGATCCGCGACGAGGACGGCATCCAGGTCTATTCGCTGAAGGATCCCGGGACGGGGCTGATGAAGTTCCGCGGCCGCACCAAGGTGAAGACCAGCCTCACCAGTTCGGTGTTCCTGTACCGCGGCGACGAATCCACCAACGAGGACTTCGGCGGCAAGAACTTCAAGATCTTCGATCGCGTGGAAACGCCGAAGATGTACCTGGCCTACTTCTCGGTCGAGCAGCCGATGCCGCCCTTCGGCACGAAGGAGATGGTGAGCATGCTGAACTACGCCCAGGATCCGAAGACGGGCGAAGTGCTGATCAACGTGCAGGCCGCGCCCAGCGCGAAGCCGCCGACCCTCGGGACGTCGCGGGTCACGCACCTCAACAACCAGTTCCGGCTGACGCCGCTGGGCAACGGCGAAGTGCAGTGGGAGATCACCGGCGATGTCGACCTGGGCCTGCCTTACCCGATGATCAACCTGGCCATGCCCGACCTGCTGTTCAAGGGCCTGAGCGACCAGCGCAAGCTGGTGCTCACCCCGAAGTACCAGCAGGCCCGCCTGATTTCCGTTCGCGAACCCTGAGCGCCTGCCTCGGCGCACGCTTCGCGACCATCCCGACCAACGACGATTCCCGCACATGAACGACACGAAGAAATCCGGCGGCAAGCTTGCGCGACTGATGAAGATCGCGGGCGTCCTCGCCGCCCTGGCGCTGGTGGCGCACGTCCTCTGGGTGCAGAGCGGCTCCGATCAGTGGACGCTCGTCAGCGACAAGGACGGCATCCGCGTCTGGTCGATGAAGCCGCCGGGTTACACCCTGAAGAAGTACAAGCTGGAGATGCATTCCACGTCGCACCTGTCGGACGCGGTCTTCTACATGAGCGACCTCAACACCGGCTACGACGTCGGCGCGAGCGACATCCGCCGCATCGAACAGGTGATGGACGACCCGGTCTTCCTCGCCTACGACACCTACAAGCTGGATCTGAAACCGTTCGGCAAACTGGATGTCGTGATCGTCAACCACTATGCGCAGGATCCCAAGACCGGGGTCGTGCGCATGAACGTGCACGCGGCGCCCAACAAGATCCCGGCCGATCCGGGCGTGCCGCGCGTCACGCAGCTCAGCAACCGCTTCACCTTCACTCCGGCGAAGGACGGCGGTGTCGACATCCAGCTGATCTCCGAGATGGACCTCGGCTTGCCGTACATGCTCCAGAACGCGGTGATGCCCGGGGTCGTGCACGAAGAGTTCGGCAAGATGCGCGAGATGTTCAAGAAAGAGCGCTACCGCCTCGGCAAGCCGGCTTTCATCGTCGACCCGGCCGAGCCCGAGTCGCCTGCGCCTTCCGCCGCGCCGACGGCGACCCAGTCCGTCCCCGTCGCATCGCAGGCGACGGGCGACGCGCAAGCTGCGCCGGCCTCCGTGCCCGCCGCGCAAGGTTGACGTCGCAGGTCCGCATTCGGCCTTCGATTGCGTTGTCGGATCGAGGCCCTTCATTCCTGATTTCGCTTCCGCTTCCGGTCTTCCGTTCGTTCCGGCGTCGATGCCGGGCTGTCGGGTGACCTGGATCCAGTCCACAAGGATGTGCGCATGACCGCTCCCATCGAGCGCCACCACCGCTTCAGACAGGCTCGCCCGGACGATGTGTCCGCGATGTTCGCGTTGGCCAAGGTCGCCGACGAGAACGGTCGTCTCAGCCAGGCCGAGATCCGCCGTTGCCTGAAGGAGCACGCCGAGGGGCAATGGGTGCTCGAAGGCGAGGGCGGGATCGTTGCGGCGATCTTCAGCCAGCGCGTGGCCGGGCTGGATGCGCTCGATGGCGCGCAGACGCGTGCGCTGGCATCGCTGCACGATGCCGGCGGGGCGGTCGTGCTGATCCTCGCGTGGGCGGTCGATCCGGCCGCAGCGCCGTCGGTCCGCCATGCGCTGCTCGAACAGGCGCTGGCCGCGTATCGCGCCGCGCCGGGCGTCGAGCGCATCGTCGCCGTCGCTGCCTGCGAGGGACTCGCGCTGCCGGGCGACGACGCGCCGGAGGATGCAGCGCTGCACGCCGATCTCGGCAGGATGCTCGGACTGGAAGGCACGCAGGGCGTGCGCATCCTGCGTCGCATGGTCGGCTATCGCGCGAAGACCGCCAGCCACCAGGGCACCGGTCTGCTGATCGACTGCACGCACGCCGACCAGCCCGTTGCCGCCGCCGGCCCGCATCTGTTCGTGCTGTCCGCCGCCAACGTCGAACGCCTGCGCGCCTATGCCGAAAAGGTGCTGGGCTGGCTCGATCGCGGGCTGCCCGAAGACGCCTTCCGCGACGCGATCTACACCTGGCAGATCGGTCGCACCGCGATGAAGCAGCGCCTCGCGCTCGAAGTCGTCGACAAGGACGACCTGCGCGAACGCCTGCAGCAGTGGCTGGCGGGCACGCCCGTGCTGCCCGGCACGTGGTCCACCGAAACGTTTGCAGCGGCTTCCGGAGAGCCAGCTCCGTCCACCGGCACGGCGGCGCTGGCCGCGACCTGGACCGGTGGCGGCGACGTCGACTGGAAATCCCTGTACGCGGCCGATGTCCGTCGTCCGCGCCGCATCGGATTGCCGACCTATCCGTTCGCGCCGGTGCGGCACTGGTTCGTGGCCGATGCGGACGTCGCGCCGTCGGTGTCGACGCCGGCGGTGCCGGCAACCGCCGAATCCGACGTCACGCGGCCCACGACGCTGCGCCTGGTCCCGGTGTGGGAATCGCATCCGCTCGAAGCGGGCGCTGCTGCGGCGTCCAGCGACGTGCCGGCCCGCCATGTGGTGCTGGTGTGCGGTTTCGCCCAGATCGACCACGAAGCGCTGGAACAGGCGCTGCCCGGCGCCGAATGCCGGCGGCTGCCGACGCCCGTCGCCGACGACGGGCGCGCCTACGTTGACATGGTCCAGGCCGCGCTCGAGGCCGTGCGCGAATCCTGCGCCGACCGCCGCGACGGCTGGGTGCTGATCCAGGTGCTGGTCGAAGACGAGATGGAAGCGTGGGTGGTCGGCGGTCTTGCCGGCCTGCTGCGCACCGCCGCGGAGGAATACACCGACTGCATCGGCCAACTGATCTTCTCGAACGCCGACACGGTGCCCGCGCTCGCACGCCAGTTGGCCGACGAGACCCGCCACGGCAACATCGAGGTCGTGCGCTACTGCGACGGGCGGCGCCAGCGCCGTCACTGGCAGTCCGACGCCGCGACACCGAATCCCCAGCCGGTGCTGCGCAAGGGCGGCGTGTATTGCGTGACCGGCGGCATGGGCGGCCTCGGCGTGCTGGTGGCCGCGGACCTGCTGCGTCGCGGGCAGGGCGTCAAGGTCGTGCTCATCGGCCGCCGTGCGCTGGCCGGCGAGGCGCAGGCGCAGTTCGAGTCCCTGCAGACGCTGGCCGCCACGCGGCCGGGCGCCGCGATCGAATACCGCTCCGTCGACATCGCCGATTCGCGCGCGGTGTGGGGGCTGGTCGCCGAGATCGTCCGCGTGCACGGGCACCTGCACGGCATCGTGCATGCGGCCGGCGTGCTCCGCGACGGGCGCATCTCCGGCAAGACCCTGGACGACGTCCGCGACGTGATGGCGCCGAAGGTGCTCGGCACGATCAACCTCGACGAGGCTACGCGCAGCCAGGCGCTCGATTTCTTCGTCCTGTTCGCGTCGTTCGCCGGCGTGTTCGGCAATGCCGGCCAGGCCGACTACGCCGCCGCGAACGGCTTCCAGGACTGGTTCGCGCTGGCGCGCAATCGCCGCGTCGCCGCCGGCCAGGCGCACGGGCGCACGCTCGCCATCGACTGGCCGCTCTGGCAGGACGGCGGCATGCGCATCCAGGCCGAGAAGGAGGAATCCATCCTCCGCACCACCGGCCTGGTGCCGTTGCGCACCGCGACCGGACTCGACGCGCTGTTCGACAGCCTGGCGTCGAGCGCCGACCAGTGCCTCGTGCTGGAAGGCAATGCCGAACGCATGCAGGCGTGGCTGGCGCAGTCGCTGCATCCGGTCCGCCATCGGCCGACG
The DNA here is from genome assembly GCF_056313665.1 of Lysobacter sp. DMC104. Lineage (NCBI taxonomy): Bacteria > Pseudomonadati > Pseudomonadota > Gammaproteobacteria > Lysobacterales > Lysobacteraceae > Lysobacter > Lysobacter sp. DMC104. The sequence continues at coordinate 250,881 of NZ_JBQUZW010000004.1, forward strand.
CGCGTGCTTGATCCCGCCGCCGCGGGCGCGCTGCGCGAGGCCACCCAGCGCCAGCTGGTGCGCCTGTTCGCCGAGGCCACGGAACGCAGCGCCGACCAGATCGACCCGTTCGATCCGATGGAGAACTACGGCCTCGACTCGATCATCGTCAACAAGCTCAACGCGTCGCTCACCGACGTGTTCCCGGGCCTGTCGAAGACGGTGTTCTTCGAGTTCCGCACGCTCGCCGCGCTGTCCGAACACCTGCTGTCGCGGCAGAGCGACGCGTGCCGCGCATGGACGTCGTCGCCGGGCACGGCCGATCCCGCCGATGCCTTGGCCGAGCAGCCGACGGTTACCATCCCGCTGGTCCCGGTCGCGATGCAGGCGCCGGTGGCGAGCGTCGCCGCCGCGAAGCCGGTGGCCGCACCGCGCGCCGATCGCGAGCCGATCGCGATCGTCGGTGTCAGCGGCATGTACCCGAAGGCCCCCGATCTCGACGCCTACTGGCGCAACCTCTGCGCGGGCCGTGACTGCATCGGCGAGATCCCGGCGGAGCGCTGGTCGCTCGACGGCTTCTTCGAGCCCGAGCCCGAACGCGCGATCGAACAGGGCAAGAGCTACAGCCGCTGGGGCGGATTCCTCGACCACTTCGCCGAATTCGACTCGCTGTTCTTCAACATCTCGCCCCGCGAGGCGATGAACCTCGATCCGCAGGAGCGGCTGTTCCTGCAGGAATGCTGGCGCACGCTGGAATCCGCCGGCTATACCCGCGAAGACCTCAAGACCCGCTTCGGCGGGCGTGTCGGCGTGTTCGCCGGCATCACCAAGGCGGGTTACCAGCTGTACGCGATGCATCCGACCCGCGACGGCGAACCGTTCCTGCCCTACACCTCGTTCAGTTCGGCCGCGAACCGGGTGTCGTATTACCTCGACATCTCCGGCCCGAGCATGCCGGTCGACACCATGTGCTCGTCGTCGCTGACCGCGATCCACGAGGCCTGCGAGCACCTCCTGCGCGATGAATGCACGCTGGCGTTCGCCGGCGGCGTGAACCTCTACCTGCATCCGATCACCTACACCTGGCTGTGCTCGCACAACATGCTGTCGAGCGACGGTCGCTGCCGCAGTTTCGGTGCAGGCGGCGATGGCTACGTGCCGGGCGAGGGCGTGGGCGCCGTGCTGCTCAAGCGCCTCTCCGATGCCGAGCGCGACGGCGATCCGATCCATGGCGTCATCCTCGCCACGCAGGTCAACCACGGCGGGCGCACGCACGGCTACACCGTGCCCAATCCCAACGCGCAGGCCGCATTGATCCGCGGCGCGATCCAGGCCGCGGGCATCGACCCGCGCGCGATCAGCTACATCGAGACCCACGGCACCGGCACCGAGCTGGGCGATCCCATCGAGATCACCGGCCTGCAGCAGGCTTTCGACATCCCGCCGGGTGACGACTACCGCTGCCGCATCGGTGCGGTGAAGTCGAACATCGGCCATCTCGAATCCGCGTCCGGCATCGCCGGGCTCACCAAGGTGCTGCTGCAGATGCGCCACGGCCAGCTGGCGCCCAGCTTGCTGCATGCCGACACGCTCAATCCGAACATCGACTGGGCGCGCAGTCCGTTCGTGGTCAACACGCAGCTGGAACCGTGGCATGCCGGCGGTCGTCCGCGCATCGCCGGCGTGTCGTCGTTCGGTGCCTCGGGCGCCAACGCCCACGTGCTGGTGCAGGAGTACCACGGCCGCGTGCCGGTGCCGCAGCCGGCGAAGCGCACGGAACCGGTGCTGGTGCCGTTGTCGGCGAAGACCGCCGCGCAGCTGGCGCAGCGCGCCCGCGATCTGGTCGCCTTCATCCGCGACGCAGCGACGCCGCCGGATCTCGAGGCGCTGGCCTACACGCTGCAGGTCGGCCGCGAGCCGATGGAGGAGCGTTTCTGCTGCCTCGTGCGTTCGCTCGACGAACTGGTCGACGTGCTGCAGGCGTTCGTCGATGGCCGCAGCGCCGGCGAGCACGTCCATGTCGGGCAGGTCGCCGCACACCGCGACGCGATGCGCGTGTTCACGCGCGACGACGATTTCCGCGAGACCGTGCAGCGCTGGACCGCGCGCCGCAAGCTCGATCGCCTGGCCGAGATGTGGTCGCGCGGCCTCGACATCGACTGGCACGGCATGTACGGCGCCGATCGTCCGGTGCGCCTGGCGCTGCCGACCTATCCGTTCGCCCGCGATCGCCTGTGGGTCGACACCCGCGTGCTGGCCGCTCCGCGCGCCGGCGCGTCGGCGGGCGTGCTGCATCCGCTGCTGCATCGCAACGTCTCCGACTTCCATCGCCAGGCCTACGCCAGCGTGCTCGACGGCTCGGAGCCGTGGCTGCGCGACCACGTGGTGGGGGGCGAACGCATCCTGCCCGGCGTCGCGTACCTCGAAATGGTCCGCGCCGCGATGGCGCGTGCGCTGCCCGGCGACGACGTCGGCCGCGTGCTGGAGCTGCGCAATACCGTGTGGGCGCAGCCGCTGGTGGTGGCCGCGCCGCGTCCGGTGGAGATCGTGCTGGAACCGCAGGCCGAGTCCGACCGCATCGCGTTCGCGATCGCCAGCAGCGACATGCCCGCACAGGGCGAGGCATGCGTCGATCTCGACGCGCGCCTGCTGCATTGCCAGGGCGAGGCCGCCTTCGTGCAGGTCGCCGCCGAAACGCTCGTCGATCTCGTCCGCCTCGAAGCGCGGATGGACCGTGCCGCGATGGACGGGGATGCGATCTACCGGCTGTTCGACAGTGCCGGCGTGAAGTTCGGCCCGTCGCACCGCGGCGTGCAGCGCGTGGCCGTCGGTGCGGGCGAAGTGCTGGCGCGCCTGCGCCTGCCCGACGCCGTATCGCCGGCCGATCCGGCCTACGTGCTGCATCCGAGTCTGATGGACAGCGCCCTGCAAGCCTGCGGTTGCCTGGCCGCATCGGCCCTCGGCGCCGGATCGGACATCGCCGGCACGCCGCTGCTGCCGTTCGCGCTGGACGAGCTGCGCGTGCTGGCGCCGTGCGACGCCGAGATGGCGGCGTGGGTGCGCCTGGCTTCCGGTGGCGACACGCCCGGCGCGACGCTGGTGTTCGACATCGATGTGCTCGATGCGCACGGGCGTCCCTGCGTGCAGATGCGCGGGTTCTCGGCGCGTGCGGCGGGCGGCGCGGCCACGGCACGCGCGCAGACGCATGCGCTGGTGCCGGTGTGGAACCGCGTCGAGCCGGCGCGGGGCGAACTGCCGGCGCCGCAGCGCCTGGCGGTCGTCGGCAATGCCGCGGCAGTGGCCTGGGTGCGACGGACGTTCCCGGAGGCGATCGCGCTCGACGTCGCGTCCGCCGATGCGCGCGCCGTGCTGGCCGAACGCCTGCGCAGCGACGTCGACCACGTGCTGTGGGTCGCGCCGGATGCCTTCGACGCCGAACCGTCGAACACGGTCGACGCCGCTGCCGCGCTGGCGAGCCTGCAGGAGGTGTTCGGGCTGGTGAAGGCCGCGCTGCACCTGCATCGCGTGCCGCGCTGGACCTTCGTCACCCGGCAGACGCAGGCCGCGTTCCCGGGCGATCGGGTCGCGCCGCAGCAGGCGGGCATCGCCGGCTTCGTCGGCAGCCTGAGCCGCGAATACCCCGAGTGGGACATCCGTCTGATCGATGTCGCCTCGCTCGACGCGCTCACCGCGCGCGATTGCGTCGGTCTTGCCGGCGAAACGCCGGCGACGGCGCTGGTGCATCGCGATGGCGAGTGGTTCCGTCGCGGGCTCGCCACGCTGACGGCGATGCCGGCCGCGCCCGCGGGATATCGCGAGGGCGGCACCTACGTCGTGGTGGGCGGTGCCGGTGGCATCGGCGAGGCCTGGAGCCGCGAGATGATCGAGCGTTACGACGCGCGCATCATCTGGATCGGCCGGCGTCCGCTGAACGACGAAATCGCGGCGAAGATCGCCGCGCTCGGCCGCCACGGCCACGCGCCGGAATACATCTCGGCCGATGCGACCGATCCCGACGCCCTGCGCAGGGCCGCGGAGCGCATCCGGGTCACGCATCCCGCCATCCATGGCGTCGTGCATTCGGCGATCGACCTGCGCGACCAGAGCCTCGCGCAGATGGATGCCGCGGAGCTGGAGCGTGCGGTCGCAGCGAAGATGGCGGTCGCGATCCATCTCGACGACGTCTTCGGCGCGCAGGACCTGGACTTCGTCCTGTTCTTCTCGTCGATGATCTCGTTCACCACCGGCGCCGGGCAGGCGAACTACTCCGCCGGCAGCACGTTCGCCGATGGTTTCGCGCTGGCGCTGGCGCAGCGCCGTCCGTATCCGGTGAAGATCATGAACTGGGGCTACTGGGGCGGGGTGGGCGTGGTCGCCGATCCCTTCCACCAGGAACGCATGCGCCAGATGGGCATCGGCTCGATCGAGGCGCCGGAAGCGATGGCGGCGCTGCAGACGCTGGTCGACACCCCCGGGCTGTCGCAGATGGCGGTGCTCAAGACGCTGCAGCCGCAGGCGTTGTCGGCCTTCGTGCAGCCCGAGCGCGTCGGCGGTCGTCCGCGTCTCGCGGCGTCCGGGCTGCCGAACGCCGTCGACGCCGCACGCGCCGCGCTCGCCGTGCCGAGCGAAGCCGCGCTGCGCCACGACCTTCCGGGCGACGAGGTCGACGCGCTGTCGACCGAGCTGCTGGTCTCGGCGCTCGCCGGGCTCGGCATCACGGGCAGCGACACCTTCGAACAGGCGGTCGCGCGCGTGCATCCCGCGCATGCGCGCTGGCTGGAGACCAGTCTCGGCATCGCGCGCACGCACGCCGGGGCGGTGCGCACCTGGGATGCCCTGTGGGCCGCATGGGATGCCCGCCGCGAGGCCTGGCTGGAGAATCCGCGCCGTCGCGCCCAGGTCCTGCTGCTGGAATCCTGCCTGCGCGCACTGCCGGAGATCCTCTCCGGCAAGCGTGCCGCGACCGACGTGATCTTCCCGAACGCGTCGATGGAGCATGTGCAGGGCGTGTACCAGGGACATGCGCTGGCCGATTTCTGCAACGATGCCGTCGGCGAGATGCTCGTCGCCTGGCTGCGCGCGCTGCCTGCCGACGCGAAGATCCGCATCCTCGAGATCGGCGCCGGTACCGGCGGCACCACGCGCAACCTGCTGCCGCGGCTCGCGCCGTTCGGCGAACGCGTGGCCGAATACTGCTACACCGATCTGTCCAAGGCGTTCCTGATCCACGCCGAAACCCAGTTCCGCGCGCTGTGTCCCGCGCTGAACCCGAAGATCTTCGACGTCTCGCGCGCGCCTTCGGAGCAGGGCATCGAGGCCGGTCGCTACGACGTGGTCATCGCCACCAACGTGCTGCACGCGACGCCGGACATCCGGCGCACCTTGCGCCACGCCAAGGCCGTGCTGCGACCGGGCGGCATCGTGCTGATCAACGAGATGACCGGCTGGTCGCTCGCGCGACACCTCATCTTCGGCCTGCTCGAAGGCTGGTGGCTGTACGAGGATGAAGCGCTGCGCGAACCGGGCAGCCCGGGGCTGGCGATCGACACCTGGCGCCGCCTGCTGGCGCGCGAAGGCTTCGACGACGTCTCGCTGGTGGTGCCGGAAGCGCATGCCTTCGGCCAGCTCGTCGTCACCGCCGCGAGCGACGGCTTCTGGCGCCAGCGGGTGTCGTCCACGCCGGTGACCGCGCCTGCCGCGGCCCCCGTCGCCGCGACGGCACCGCAGCCCCGAGTCGCAGCGGTGGCGGCGCCCATGGCGGTGCAACCCGGTGAAGCCTCGCTTCACGACCGCTGCACCGCGTATCTCAAGCGTGCCGTGGCCGGCGTGCTCAAGCTCGATGAATCGCGCGTCGGCCTGACCCAGCCGCTCGCCGATTACGGGCTGGATTCGATCCTCGTGATCGGCCTGACCGGCCAGTTGCGCAAGGCGTTCCCGGCGATCGGCAGCACGCTGTTCTTCGAGGCGCGCAACCTCAACGAACTCGCCGACACGCTGCTGCGCAGCTATCCGGAGCAGGCCAAGCGCCTGTTCGGCGGCGACACGGCCGGGCAGACGACCGCGCCCGTCGCGCCTGCTGCCCCGCGCCCGGTCGCCACGGCGCAGACCGGTGGGGCGTCGCTGCACGACCGCTGCACCGCGTACCTCAAGCGGGCAGTGGCGGGCGTGCTCAAGCTCGATGAATCGCGCGTCGGCCTGACCCAGCCGCTCGCCGACTACGGACTGGATTCGATCCTCGTGATCGGCCTGACCGGCCAGTTGCGCAAGGCGTTCCCGGCGATCGGCAGCACGCTGTTCTTCGAGGCGCGCAACCTCAACGACCTCGCCGACACGCTGCTGCGCAGTTATCCGGAGCAGGCGCAGCGCCTGTTCGGCGACGACGCGGCCGCACAGGGCGTCGTGCCCGCCGCGGCGACGACGACGGTCCCGACGCCATCGCGTGCGCTGCGCCTGTCGTCGCCGACGGCTTCGGCGGCCATCGCGCCGGTGGCGATCGACGCCGCACCTGCGGCGGAAGCCCGCCTGCCTTCCGACGTCGCGCCGTTCGACGTGGCCATCATCGGCCTGAGCGGCCGCTATCCGATGGCGAACGACATGGAGACCTTCTGGGACAACCTCGCGCAGGGTCGCCATTGCGTCAGCGAAGTGCCGGCGGACCGCTGGAACTGGCGCGACTTCGACAGCGACGATGCCGATGCGCCGGGTGCGATCTACACCCGCTGGGGTGGTTTCCTCGATCGCATCGACCAGTTCGATCCGCTGTTCTTCCGCATTTCGCCGAAGGACGCCAAGGCCATCGATCCGCAGGAGCGCCTGTTCCTGCAGGCCGTCTATCACGCGATCGAGGATGCCGGTTACCGGCCCGACGCGCTGGCGCGACCGGAGAAGGTCGGCGTGTTCGTGGGCGTGATGAATGCCCGCTACACCGCGCAGCCGCTGCATTACTCGATCGCCAACCGCGTGTCGTTCGCGCTCGACTTCCAGGGGCCGTCGGTCGCCGTCGACACGGCGTGCTCGTCGTCGCTCACCGCGATCCACTTCGCGCTGGAAAGCCTCTACGGCGGCCAGAGCGACTGCGCGATCGCCGGCGGCGTGAACCTGATCATCGATGCCGGCCATTACCGGGAACTCACCGCGGTCGGCATGCTGTCGCACGGCGATCGTTGCCGTGCGTTCGGCGCCGGTGCCGACGGTTTCATCGATGCCGAGGGCGTGGGCGCGGTGGTGCTGAAGCCGCTGGCCCAGGCCGAACGCGACGGCGACCTGATCCACGGCGTCATCAAGGCCAGCGCGATCAATGCCGGCGGCCGCACGCACGGCTACACGGTGCCGAACCCGGTGGCCCAGGCCGCCGTGGTGTCCGAGGCCCTGCGCCGGGCGCGCGTCTCCGCGGCCGACATCAGCTGCATCGAGGCGCACGGCACCGGCACGTCGCTGGGCGATCCGATCGAAGTCGCCGGTCTGCGCCGTGCCTTCGAAGCGGACACGATGGAACGCGGCTTCTGCGCGATCGGTTCGCTGAAGTCGAACTTCGGCCATTGCGAGTCCGCCGCGGGCATCGCCGCGCTGACCAAGGTGCTGCTGCAGTTGCGGCATGGGCAACTGGTGCCGAGCCTCAATGCAGACGAGGTGAATCCGGAGATCGACTTCGCGCAGACGCCGTTCCGCCTGCAGCGCACGCTGCAGCCGTGGACACGCCTGCGCCGCGAGATCGATGGCCAGGTCCGCGAAGTTCCGCGCATGGCGGGCATCTCGTCCTTCGGCGCCGGTGGCGCGAACGCGCACCTGATCGTGCAGGAATACGTGCCGTCGCCGGCGCGTCGTCCTGCCGCGGCCGGCACGGGCCCTGGTCCGGTCGTGGTCCCGCTGTCGGCGCGCACGGCGGACCAGCTCGTGCAGAAGGCGCGCGACCTGCTCGCCTTCCTCGAACGTGCCGTGCAGCGTGGCGAAGTGGTGTCGCTGGCGTCGCTGGCGCATACCGCGCAGACGGGACGCGAGGAACGCGACGAGCGCCTGGCCATCGTCGCCGATTCGATCGATGCGCTGGTCGTGGCCCTGCGCCGCGCCGCTGCGGGGGAAACGGGCGATGGCCTGCATCGCGGTCGCGCGGGTCGTGACGTCGCGGTGCCGGCCGATGTGCCCGTCGACGGCGACGCGACGTCGATCGCGCGCGCCTGGGTGTCGGGGCAGGTCGTCGACTGGACGCGCACGCAGGCGGACGGCGCCCCCGAGCGCATGCGCCTGCCGGGTTATCCGTTCGCGCAGGATGCCTACTGGCAGCCGGTGGCGCGCGTGCAGGTGGCGCCCGTCTCGCCGGCCGCTGCGGCGCCGGCGAAGCCCGCGCGCCTGCATCCTCTGCTGCATCGCAACGCGTCGTCGTTGGCCGGCGCCGCCTACGAGGCGTCGTTCGATGCCTCGGATACGCTGGTCACCGCGCATCGTCTCGATGCGGGTCGCTTCCATGGCCTGACCGTACCCGCCGCGGTGCATCTGGGCATGGTGCGGGCTGCCATCGCCGATGCCGTGCACGGTGATGCGTCCGCGACGGCGGCATTCGAACTGGTCGAAACGACCTGGGCCGCGCCGGATGTCTTCGACGCGGCGTTGACGCTCCGCGTGGCGCTTTTGCCGCGCGCGAACGGCGCGATCGGCTACGAAATCGGCCGGCCGTCGAAGGACGGGCAGGGCGCCGTGCTCTGCCAGGGCCTCGCCAGACCGCTGCGGGGCGACACCGCGCCGCCGCGCATCGACCTTGGAGCCGTGAGCGCACGGCTCCCCGCCGCCCGGTGGGATGCGGATGCGTTCTATCGTGCGCGTGGCGAAGCCGGCCTGTCGTATGGCCCGGCGTATCGCAGCCTGGTCGATGTCCGCAGCAGCGCGAGCGAAGTGCTGGCCGAGTTGTGCCTGCCCGCCGGTGATGCGATGCCGGGACTGCACCCGGTGCTGCTGGACGGCGCCATGCAGGCCGCGTCGCTGCTCTTGCCCGTGGCGCTGCCGCCGTCGCTGCCGTGGCGTCTGGCGTCGATGCAATCGTTCCGCGATTGCCCCGCGCGCGTTCATGCGTGGGTGCGGCGCGCGCCGGCCGGTGCGATGCAGGGGCTCGACATCGACCTGTGCGATGCCGATGGCCGGATCTGCGTGCAGTTGCGCGGTCTGAACCATGGCACGATCGAACTGGACGATGCGACGCAGGCGCCGGTGCAGGCATTGACTGCGGAGGCACCCACGGTGCCGGCCGCGGCGATCGTCCACTCGCCGGCACCCGTGGTGCCGGTGCAGGCAGCGTCGGTGGGGAAGGCCGACGCGGCCAGGGCAGCGGGTACCGTCCGCCTGGCGATGCCGGAGCACGTCGAGGCGCCGGTGGTGCAGGAAGCGTCGACGCGGAAAGCGCCGACGATCACCCTCGCGCCGGCCGACGCGGAGCCGTCGCCGACACCGGCGGGCGGGCGGAAGGTGATGCTGGCCTCGCCGGATGCGGTGGGCGTCGGCGAAGCTGCCGTCGCCAGGCCGCCGCGCGTCGTGCTGTCGCTCGATCCTTGAAAAAAACCTGACATCCCTCCGGCGAAGGGGCGCCGGACGGGGCACCCGCGCATCGCTGCGTGGACCGATCACAACATGGACTTCGGATGCTCATGATGAGCCCTTCACCAACGAAGAAACGTAGCGACACCGTTCTGATTTCCGTCCTGCTGTTGTTGAACGCCGTGCCGATGGCCGCCGGCATTGCCCGCCTGTCCGGCCTGGACATGCCGACGCCCGAGAACGCGCGGTACGTGGCATCGCCGGCGTCGACCTACATGCACATCGTCGGGTCGAGCCTCTTCGGGCTGGTCGGCATCGGGCAGTTCCTCGACGGGTTCCGCCGGAAGCATCCGGTCTGGCACCGGCGCGCGGGGTGGATGCTGTTCCTCAGCGGCATGGCGGCGGGGTTGTCGGGGCTGTGGATGACCTGCTTCTTCCCGAGGGTGAAGGGCGACAGCGACTTGCTGGACGGTCTCCGCCTGGTGTTCGGCGGGCTGATGGTGGTGTCGCTGCTGATGGGGCTGTATCGCGCCCGGAAGCGCGAATTCATGAAGCATCGGGCCTGGATGATCCGCGGCTATGCGATCGGCATGGGCGCAGGCACGCAGGTCGTCGTGTTCATTCCGTGGGTGCTGATCGTCTCGCTCCCCGGGGAGATGGCCCGTGCACTCCTGCTGGGGGCAGGGTGGGCGATCAACCTGATGCTCGCGGAGTGGTGGATTTCCCGGCAGGGGCGCCGGAAGACAGTACAGGTGGCGGCTGCGTGAGCGGGGAGGCGGCCGCGCGATCCGGATCGCGTACCGGATCGTGTCCGATCCCGGCAGGGCGCCGGGGCGGTGCCGCCGCGAAGTCGTAGCCGAAGGGGGGCGCTGACGCGCCGCGAGTCAGTCATTCAACAGGAAGGAAGCAATGGTCAAGCCAGCTACTCCGGAGAAATACCACGCGCTATACGGGAAGAAGGTCTCCCGTCTGGTGTATCGGAGCGACGATTTCCTCGATTACGTGATCATGTCCGTGCTGGTCGTGGGCATCGCCGCGTTCGTGTTCGGTCCGACGCATCCGATGACGTACGTCGTCGCCGCGCTCAACGTGTGGATGATGGGTGCGTTCACCCTGCGCCACGGCGTGAAGCTGCGCCTGCCGACGGTGCTGCAGCGCCCGCAGGACGTGCTGTACATGTTCGTGTACAAGGTCCAGAACATGCGGTTGACGTACTTCGTCGCCGCGGCCCTGATCGCGATCGAGAACGTCGCGATCTGGATGACCCCGGACTGGCCGCACCACACCGAACTGATGCGCAAGATCGCGCTCGGCCTGTTCTACACCCACCTGGCGGTGCTGACCGTCTACCGCACCGCGATCCTGATCGCCCACCTGCGCGCCGGCGCGCACGTCAAGGCGTTCCTGATGGAAACCGCGTGGAAGGCCGCGCTGCGCCGCCAGCCCAGCATCGCGATCGAATTGATCCATGCGTACTTCACCGGGCTGCTGACCCACATCATGCTGCTGGCGCCGTGGTACTTCGCGATCACGCACTTCCAGTACTCGGTGCTGTTCGTGCCGCTGACCGTGCCGCTGGGCATGTTCATCCACTCGCGCTTCCTGCGCGTGGTGAACCAGTGGTTCTACCGCGACCACTGGCTCGCGCACCACTCCGAGTTCGAGTTCCTCTACCTGCATGGCCCGCACCACGATGCGATCCCCAGCGGCGTGATCGGCGTGTCGGGCAACGGCGTGCTGGAAGGCGTGCTGCGCCACACGATGGGCGGCCCGGGCATCTTCTACAACCCGGTGGTGGACTTCCTGATCCACAGCCTCGACGTCAAGGTCGACATCGACGGGCACCAGTACATCCCCGGCGTTTACCCGCACGTGCCCAAGAGCATCCAGTTGATCAACCAGCACTCCTCGCATCACTTCGGCATGCTCGAACCCTACGGCCTCGGGCTGAAGTTCGACCAGCCGGGCGTGCCGGAGGACCTGCAGAAGCGCGCCAAGATGTTGACCCCGGAACAGCGCGAATCGGCGGCGCTGGACGAGCAGCTCAACGGCTTCGAGTGGGACAACCCGCGCTACCGGCAGTACCTCGCGCTCTACGACAAGTACGCCACGGTCAAGCCGGCCGAGGCCTACCGCGAGAGCGAAACCGCCGACTCGACCCCGGAATGACCGTCGGCGAACGTTGATCCCCAGCGATACGGAGTGGAGTGGACAGGATGCGAATGGATGCGAGCCGCGAGGACAGCTGCGAGACAGGGACGGCGGCCGTGCGCGTGATCGACCGGGGCGAAGGTCTCTTCGTCCTGCGCGTCGAAGATGCCGTGGGCGGCCAACGCCTGGCGCGGCCGCTGGCGGCTGCGTTGACGGACGCGCTGTCGACGCTGGCGGCGGATCCGGCGCTGCGCGTGCTGGTCGTCGAAGGTCGCGACGACGTGTTCCTGCATGGCGACCGCAACGATCTCGATGCGGCGATGGTGACGGGTCTCTTCGCCGCCCTGCAGGCCATGCCGGTGCCCGTCATCGCGGCCGCACGCGGCAAGGCCACCGGTGCCGGTTTCCTGTTCGCAGCGCTCTGCGATCACCTCGTCTGTGCCCGTGACGCCGACTATGGCTTCGTTTCGCTGCAGGGCGGACTTGCCGCCACGAGCGCCGAGGCCGACCTGTTCGCCGCGCGCTTCGGTGCGGTCGTCGCCCGCGACCTGCTGTACCGCCTGCCGCTCGCCACCGGCGAGGCCCGCGCAGCCCGGGGCTGGACCTGCCCGGTCGAGGACGCCGCCGTCGTCTCCGATCGCGCGTTCGCGCTGGCGCGTGCGCTGCTCGAAAACGCGGGCAACGCGCAGGGCCTGCTGCTCCGCCACGCGCGTGCGCGGCTGTCCGTGCCGCTGGAGACCTGCATCCATGCCATCGGCGCACATGCGCACGTCGTCGATGCCATCGATGCCGGTGCCGGAGAGGCACTGCCCGAGGTCGGCGACCACCTCTTCCTCGACCGCATCGCGCCGGGCGTCCTGCGCGTCCGCATCAGCGAGGCCGCCGACGATGCGCTGGCCGCCGTTGCGGTGCTGGAAACGTTGCTTGCCACGCTGCGCAATGCACCGCACGGCGCGCGCGCACTGGTGCTGAGCAGCGCGCACGCCGATGTGCTGCCGTCGGGCGACTCCGCGCTGGCCGCAACGCATCGGCTGCGTGCGCTCGCGGCGCAGTCGCCGCTGCCGATCGTGATGGCGCTGCCGTCGGCGGCCGGCCTGCGCGGATGGCTGGCAGGACTGTGCGTCGACACGTGCGTGCAGGCGGCTTCGATGGTGCTCGACACGCGCGATCTTGCCGATGCCGGCTGGCTTGCGCTGGCCGCGTCCTGCGTTGACGCCAGGCTCGGGCGCGCCGCTGCTCGCGACATCGTCCTCGCCGGCGGCACGTGGAGCGGCACCGAGCTCGCCCAACGGTTTCCCACGCTCGACGTGGTGTCCGATGCGGATGTCGACGCGCAGTCGCAGGCGCTTGCCGCGGCGTGGGCCGCATCGCCCGCCGGCCTGGTCGTCGATGCGCGCCGGCTTGCGGCGACCGCCGTGGATGCCGACGCTGCCGCAGCCGGCGCCGAAGATGTGCCTGCGACACCGGGCGATCTGGCGATCGCGTCGCCCGTCGTGCAGGCCACGCTCGACGCCGACGGCATCGTCACCGTGCGGATGTGCGATCGCGAGGCGCGCAATCTTTTCTCGCCGGGCATCGTGCAGGGCCTCGACGCGGTCTTCGCGCAGGTCGCGGCGAATCCTGCCTGCCGCGTCGTGGTCCTCGCCGGCTACGACCGCTACTTCTCCACGGGCGGGACGCGCGAGTCGCTGCAGGCGATCCAGTCCGGCAAGGCCAGCTTCACCGACGCCCCGGTCTTCCTCGCCGCGCTGCGTTGCCCGGTGCCGGTGGTCTCCTGCATGCAGGGACATGCGGTCGGCGGCGGCATGACGCTCGGGCTGTTCGCGGACTTCCCGCTGTTCGCGGCGGAAAGCCAGTATCTCAACCCCTACCTGCGCTACGGCTTCACGCCCGGCGGCGGCGCGACCCTGATCGTGCCGGATGCGCTGGGTTCCGATCTCGGCAACGAAGCGCTCGCGACTGCCCGCGAGTACGCCGGCAGCGATCTGCACGCACGCAATCGCGCGCTCGCGGTGGTGCCGCGCGCCGGCATCGATGCCCACGCGCTGGCGCTCGCGCAACGGCTGGCGCGCCATCCGCGGGCGATGCTCGCGGCCTTGAAAGCCGCCCTGAACGCATCCCTGCTGGCACGGATCGACGCCGTGTTCGAGCAGGAAGTCGCGATGCACGCGCAGAGCTTCGTCGGGCAATCCGCGGCGCTCGAACGCATCCACGCGCATTTTGGTCCAGACGTCGACGTCTCGCCGGTCGAGGCGTCGCCATCCACGAACGAGCACGACATGACGCACGCTTCCGCTTCCGACACGACCGCCGCGCCGTCTTCGCGCGACGACCTCATGGGCCTCCTCAGGACGCTGCTCGCGCAGGAACTGCACGTGCAGGAACAGGAGATCGGCGAGGCCGTCCCGTTCGTCGACCTCGGGCTCGATTCGATCACCGGCGTGACCTGGGTGCGGAAGATCAACACCCGCTTCGGCATCGACCTGCCGGCCACGCGCGTGTACAGCCATCCGACGCTGGCGGCGATGACCGACCACGTGCAGGAACTGCTGCCGGCCCGGGCCGTCGCCCCCGCCGTGATTGCCGAGGCTGCGACACCCGTGGCTGCGTCTGCCGGTGCGGTCGTCGCGCCGTCGTCTTCACGCGACGACCTCACCCGCGAGGCCATCACGCGTGACGACCTCATGGGCGTCCTCAGGACGCTGCTCGCGCAGGAACTGCACGTGCAGGAACAGGAGATCGGCGAGGCCGTGCCGTTCGTCGACCTCGGGCTGGATTCGATCACCGGCGTGACCTGGGTGCGCAAGATCAACACCCGCTTCGGCATCGACGTGCCGGCCACGCGCGTGTACAGCCATCCGACGCTGGCGGCGATGACCGGCCACGTGCAGGAACTGCTGCCGGCCCGTGCTGCCACCGCTGCCGTGTCCGTGGCGTCCGCGCCTGTCGCGCCTGCGCCCGCCTCCGTGGCGTCCGCGCCTGCCGTCGAACCCGCTTCCGCCGATGCGAACGCCTGGGGGCGCCTGCTCGAAGCGCGCGGCCAGCTCGCGTCGTGGCGCGACGCATCGGTCGGGGAGGCCGACGCGGTCGCGAACGCGCGTCCGGCGCATGCGCACGAGATCGCGATCGTCGGCATGGCCGGCCAGTTCCCGCAGGCGCGCTCGCTGGAGGCGTACTGGACCAACCTCGCCGAAGGCCGCCTCTGCGTGCAGGAAATCCCGACGGAACGCTGGGACATGACGGCGTACTACCAGCCGGGCGATCCCGCGCCGGGCAAGGCCAACGCCAAGTGGATGGGCTGCCTGGAGGACTACGACCGCTTCGATCCGCTGTTCTTCGACATCTCGCCGAAGGAAGCGATCAGCATGGATCCGCAGCAGCGTCTGTTCCTGCAGACGTGCTGGCACGCGATCGAACATGCCGGCTACAACCCGCGCGCGCTGTCGGGCACCCGCTGCGGCGTGTTCGTGGGCTGCGGCCCGGGCGACTACCACCTGCTGTCCAGCGACCTGCAGAACAGCGCGCTGGGATTCACCGGCAACGACACGTCCATCCTCGCCGCGCGGGCCTCGTACTTCCTCAACCTGCAGGGGCCGTGCCTGTCGGTGGAAACGGCGTGCTCCTCGTCGCTGGTCGCGCTGGCGACCGCCTGCGACAACCTCGTCAACGACACCTGCGACGCCGCGATCGTGGGCGGCGTGTGCGTGATCGCCACGCCGCACCTGCTGGTGAAGATGGCGCAGACGGGCATGCTGTCGCCCGACGGCCGTTGCTTCACCTTCGACCAGCGCGCGAACGGCTTCGTCCCGGGCGAGGCGGTGGGTGCGGTGCTGCTGAAGCGTCTCGCCGACGCCGAGCGCGACGGCGACACCATCCTCGGCGTGGTCCGTGGCTGGGGCATCAACCAGGACGGCAAGACCAACGGCATCACCGCGCCGAACCCCGATGCGCAGACGCGCCTCCAGCAGGACGTGCACGCGCGCTTCGGCATCGATCCGGCCGGCATCCAGCTGATCGAGGCGCACGGGACCGGCACCAAGCTGGGCGATCCGATCGAAGTCGAAGCGCTGAAGCGCGCCTTCGGCCCGGGCCACGCCGCGAACACCTGCGCCCTGGGCTCGGTGAAGAGCAACGTCGGCCACTGCTTCACCGCCGCGGGCGTGGCCAGCGTCATCAAGGTCGTGCTCTCGCTGCAGCACCGCAAGCTGGTGCCCACGCTGAACTACGCGCAGCTCAACGAACACATCGACCTGCGCAATTCGCCGTTCTACGTGAACGATCGCCTGCGCGACTGGGTCGCGCCCAAGGGCGGCCTGCGCCAGGCCGCGGTCAGCGGTTTCGGTTTCGGCGGTACCAACGCGCACATCGTCATTTCCGAGTACGCCGGCAAGGCGGCCGACACCGCGGCGGCCGAGGCCGAACTGCTGCGTCGCCACGGCAAACTGCCGATCGTGCTGTCGGCCCGCACGCCCGAGCAGCTCGACGAACAGGTGCGGCAGCTGTCCGCCCATCTCGCTTCGCGCCGCGGCGCCGGATTGTCGCTGGCGCAGATCGCCTTCACGCTCCAGCTTGGTCGCGAGGCGATGGAAGAGCGTCTCGGCGTCATGGCCGGCTCCGTCGACGAACTCGCCGATCTGCTGCGCCGCTGCGCCGGGGCAGGCGACGCCAAGGTCGCCGGTGTCTTCCGCGGTCGCCAGCGCGACCATCGCCAGGCCATGGGCTTCCTGCACGGCGACGCCGACATGCGCGACGTCGTGGTCGAGCGCCTGCTGAAGCAGGGCAAGCTTTCGCGCCTGCTCGAACTGTGGACGCAGGGGCTGGGCGTCGACTGGACGCGCCTGTACGGCGACGCACGACCGCAGCGCGTCGGGCTGCCGGGCTATCCGTTCGCGCGGCAGCGCTACTGGATCGCCGCGAACGTCCGGGACGACGCGGCACCGGCGACGGCCCGCCTGCATCCGCTGCTGCATCGCAATGCGTCGACGCTGCGGCAGACGCGCTACGCCTCCGAATTCCGTGGCAACGAGCCATTCCTCGCGCCGATCGACGGCACCGTGAATGCCGCGTTGCCGGCGGCCGCCTGCCTCGAAATGGCACGTGCGGCGCTGTCGCTGGCATGGGACGGCGAATCCGTCGCCGGCTGGCGCCTCACCGACATCGCCTGGGGCGAACCCTACGTGGCGGGCGAGGGCGCCGCGCCGCTGCTGCTCGCGCTGGCGGCCGATGCCGACGACCGTGTCGCGTTCGAGCTGTACAGCCAGGCAGGCGGCGAGGATCGCGTGCATGCGCAGGGCAACGCGCAGGCCGTCGCCGACATCGACACCGAGCTGCTGCTCGCACCGTCGGGCCACCAGGTCGCGATCGAACTGCCCGAGGCCGGACTCGCGAAGAGCGACGTCGTGCTGCATCCATGGCTGATCGACACCGTGCTGCGTGCCGCGGCGGAAGCAGGCGTGGGCCCGACGACCGCAGGCCGTGGCTTCGAGCCGGGCGCGCTGGCATCGCTCTCGGTGTCTGCACCGTGCCGCGGCCGCATGACCGCGTGGGTCGACTGGACGACCGATGCCGAGGGTCAGCCCGGCGTGTCGGTCACGCTGCAGGACGCGCAGGGACGGACCTGCGCGCGCTGGAGCGGCCTGCAGATGGTGTCCGCCGTCGAAGGTGCGACGCTGGACGTGGTGGTGCCGGCGACGACGACCGTCGCCGCGCCGGTCGCTGCCGCGCCGACGCTGGCCGTGGCGCCTGCCGCGCCGCGCCTCACCCGCGGGGAACTGCTGCGCCAGTTGCGCGACAGCCTCGCCAACGCGCTGTACCTCCAGCCGGGCGACATCGCGTCCGACAAGCCGTTCATCGAACTGGGGCTGGATTCGATCGTCGGCGTGGAGTGGATCAACGGTCTGAACAAGGCCTACGGCATCAAGCTGGCCGCGGCGCGCCTGTACGACTATCCGAACTTGGAAGAACTCGCGGGCTACCTCGAAGGCGAACTGGCGAAGCTCGCACCGCCTGCCGCGGCGCCTGTGCCCGCACCGGCTGCGGTGGCCGCGCCTGCTCCGGCCCCCGTCGCGACGCCGGTCGTCGCGCCCGCCGCGCCGCGCCTCACCCGCGGCGAACTGCTGCGCCAGCTGCGCGACAGCCTCGCCAATGCGCTGTACCTCCAGCCGGGCGACATCGCGTCCGACAAGCCGTTCATCGAACTGGGGCTGGATTCGATCGTCGGCGTGGAGTGGATCAACGGCCTGAACAAGGCCTACGGCATCAAGCTCGCCGCGGCGCGCCTGTACGACTATCCGAACCTCGAAGAACTCGCGGGCTACCTCGAAGGCGAACTCGCCAAGCTCGCGCCGCCTGCCGCGACGCCGGCACCCGCGCCCGCACCGGTCGCGATGGCCGCGCCTGCGCCGGCTCCCGTCGCGACGCCGGTCGCCGCGCCCGCCGCGCCGCGCCTCACCCGCAGCGAACTGTTGCGTCAGTTGCGCGACAGCCTCGCCAACGCGCTCTACCTCCAGCCGGGCGACATCGCGTCCGACAAGCCGTTCATCGAGCTGGGGCTGGATTCGATCGTCGGCGTGGAGTGGATCAACTGCCTGAACAAGGCCTACGGCATCAAGCTCGCCGCGGCGCGTCTGTACGACTATCCGAACCTCGAAGAACTCGCGGGCTACCTCGAAGGCGAACTGGCGAAGCTCGCACCGCCTGTCGTGGCACCCGCGCCCGCAGCGGTCGTGGTGTCCGCGCCTGCGGTCGCGTCCGGGCCGGTCGTCTCGAACGTCGTGCGGCTGGCGGCCCGTCGCCGCCTCGCGCGTCGCGCTGCCGCCAGGGCGGTCGCGGCGGAGACGGCCACCACCGCCCCCGCGCAGCTGATGCCGCGCAGTTCGGGCCGCATCGCGATCATCGGCATGTCGGGCCGCTACCCGCAGGCCGGCAACCTCGCCCAGTTCTGGAGCAACCTCGCCGAGGGTCGCAATTCGATCACCGAAGTGCCGCCGTCACGCTGGGACGTCGCGAAGTACTACGACCCGGATCCGCGCAAGGAAGGCAGCATCTACTGCAAGTGGATCGGCATGCTCGACGACATCGAGGCGTTCGATCCGCTGTTCTTCCGCATTTCGCCCGCGGAAGCCAAGAACATGGATCCGCAGCACCGCATGTTCCTGGAAGAGGGCTACCGCGCGTTCGAGCACGCCGGCTACGCGCGCCAGTCGCTGAGCAACAGCAAGTGCGGCGTCTACGTCGGCATCATCGGCATCGAGTACTCGTCGCTGGTGTCGCACTCGGTCGACATCACCGGCACCAATCCGGCGATCGGCGCGGCGCGCATCGCGTACTTCCTCAACCTCAAGGGGCCGGCGATCGCGATCGACACCGCCTGTTCGGCCTCTCTGGTGGCGATGCACCTGGCCTGCCAGGGCCTGGCCTCGCACGAAACGGACATGGCGCTCGCCGGCGGCGTGAGCATCTACCTGCACCCGGACACGTACATGGGCATGTGCAAGGCCGGCATGCTTTCGCCCGACGGGCAGTGCCGCACTTTCGACGACCGCGCCAACGGCTTCGTGCCGGGCGAGGGCGTCGGCGCCGTCGTGCTGAAGCGCCTGGAGGACGCCGAGCGCGACGGCGACGTGATCCACGGCGTGATCATCGCCTCCGGCATCAACCAGGACGGCAAGACCAACGGCATCACCGCGCCCAGCGTCAACAGCCAGATCGAACTGGAGCGCGGGCTGTACGCCGCGAACGGCATCCATCCGGAAAGCATCAGCTACGTCGAGACCCACGGCACCGGTACCAAGCTCGGCGATCCGATCGAGCTGGAAGCGCTGTCCACCGTGTTCCGCGAACAGACGCAGAAGCAGCACTTCTGCGCGCTGGGCTCGGTCAAGAGCAACATCGGCCATGCCTCCGGCGCGGCCGGCGTGGCGAGCGTGCACAAGGTGCTGCTGTGCATGCGCCATCGCACGCTGGTGCCCAGCCTGAACGTGACCAGGGAGAACACGCTGTTCGATCTCGGCGACTCCCCGTTCTACGTCTCGAAGACCACGCAGCCCTGGCAGAGCCCGGACAGCGTGCCGCGCCGGGCCGCGGTGAGTTCGTTCGGCTTCAGCGGCACCAATGCGCACCTCGTGATCGAGGAATACCTGCCGCGGAAGACCACCGCGCCCGCGAAGACCGCCGGACCGTTGCCCTTCGTGCTGTCGGCGCGGACCCCCGACCAGTTGCGTCGCCGCGCCCGCGACCTGCTCGATTTCATCGCGACCGAAAGCCGCCACGGCGCGATCGATCCGGCGTCGATGGCCTTCACGCTGCTGGAAGGCCGAGAAGCGCTCGACGAACGCTTCGTCGTCGTCGCGCGGTCGGTGGACGAGGTGACGTCCGCGCTGAAGGTGTTCCTCGACGGCGACGCCGGCGACGGCAGCTGGTGCGTCGGCAAGGTGCTGCGCGACGAGGACGGCCTGCCGCGCACGTCGACCGCCGCGCGTCCGCTGGGGCATTCCGCCGACGGTGTCGCCGAACTGGCCCGCGCCTGGGTCCGCGGCGAGCCGCTGACGTGGCCGATGCTCAATCTCGGCGCGATGCCGCCGCGCATGGCGCTGCCGACGTACCCGTTCGCCACCAAGCGTTACTGGGTCGATCCGCCGACCGTGGCCCCGGTTGCGCCTGCGCCCGTGTCGCAGGCGCAGGCGCCGGTGTCCGCACCGGCGACCGGCGACGACGACGCAGCGCAACGCGTCGACCTGGCCGCGTTCGTCTCGCTCCGCGCCGGCGACACCGGTCCGGTGCCGGCGGCGGCCTACCTCGAGATCGCGAGGAGCGCCCTGATCGCGGCGACCGGCGGTGCCGGCAAGCCGGTGCTGGACGGACTGGTCTGGGGCATGCCGCTGCTGCCGTCGGCGCAGCGCGACGTCCTCATCACCCTGTTCCGGCAGGGTGGCGAGCACTGGGCCTTCGAGATCCACAGCCGCGCTCGTGCCGATCACGGAGGTGCGGACGAGCAGGTCCACTGCCAGGGCCAGGCGCACTTCGCGCCCGGTCGCCCGATGCCGCACATCGACCTTGCCGCGCTGCGTGCGCGGACGGCGGTGGTCGCGCGTGCGGACGATGAAAGCCGCATCGACACCGTGCTGCGCGGCGATCGCGAACTGCTGGTGCAACTGCGTCCGCAGGCGGGCGGCGCGACCACGCTCGCGCGCACCGACCGCATCGATGCGGTGTTGCGCGCGGCGGCGTGGCTCACCCGCCCCGAAGCCGCGGCGCTCCGCGACTGCGCGATGCCCGATGCGCTGGCCTCCTGCCACGACGGCGTCGAGCGCCCGGCGTCGGCCTGGCAGTGGGCGTGGGTGCGCGTGGCGCCGGAGTCGACCATGCCGACCGGTGCGACCGTCGTCGACATCGACGTGTGCGACGACGCCGGCGACGTCGTGCTGCGGCTGGCGGGCGTGACCCACGACCGTCTCGCATTGGCGCCGACCGCGATGCATGCCCCGCGCGTGGCGCCTTCGCCGGTCGCCCCGGCGCCGGCCGCGTCGCCGGGTGGTGGCCGTCCGCGCATCGCCCTGGCCGAAATGCAATGACGTTGCCATCGCGCATCGGCCGTTAGCCCCGTTGCCGGCCTGAAGCGCGCGTGCCCTTGCCGGCACCGCGTTTCAACCGGATTCCGTTCCCGCGTTCGCGCCGTCGCCCCAGGCCCGGCGCCTTGCCTTCGATTCCCACATGACCGCTCACGCTGATTCCCATCGCAAAGCCCTTTCCCTCGCAGGCCGGGTCGCCGTCGAAGACCTCGGTGCGGGTCTGCTGTCGATCCGCGTCGTCCGCGATGCCGACGCGATCACCACCGGGAACGACGCCGGGAACGACGTCATCGTCCAACTGCGCGAAGCCCTCGATGCGGCATCGGCACGCGACACCGTCAAGGT
The DNA here is from genome assembly GCF_056313665.1 of Lysobacter sp. DMC104. NCBI lineage: Bacteria > Pseudomonadati > Pseudomonadota > Gammaproteobacteria > Lysobacterales > Lysobacteraceae > Lysobacter > Lysobacter sp. DMC104. The sequence continues at coordinate 272,447 of NZ_JBQUZW010000004.1, forward strand.
CGTCGTCCTCGGCGGCCTGGACACGGCGTTCTCCGACGGCGGCCGGAGGCTGGCGGATGCGGCGATCGAAGGCGGGCTGACCCGCACGCTCGCCCGCTTCCCGCTGCCGCTGATCGCCGAACTGCCCGGCGACACGCACGGTCCGGCCCTGCTGCTCGGCGCGCTGTGCGACGTGATGGTGTGCAGCGAGACTGCGCGCTACGGCGCCGTTGCGGATGGCATCGCGGCGTTCTTCCCGACGCCGGCGGAGCAGGCGCTCGCCGAGGTCCGCTTCGGACCGGTGCTCGCGACCGAACTGTTCACCGGCGAGGCGGCGCGTACCGGCGCCGCGCTCCGCGGCCTGCACTGGAGCGCGCACGTCGTGCCCGCCGACGCGGTGGCTGCGCAGGTCCGCACGCTGGCCGCCCAGCTGACCGACAAGTCGCGCGATGCGCTCGGCCTGCTCAAGCGCCATCTGGCGCAGGCGGTGCAGGGCAGGGGCGAGGTGCTGGCGGTTGCCGATGCCGTCGCCGATGCCGATGCCGCCCGCGAACCGCTGCCGAAGACTCTCGGCAAGCATGTCGCCGTGCGCGAACTGGACGACGGCATCGCGCTGTTCACGCTGCGTCGCGGCGGCAAGAAGTTCGATGCCGGTGCGATGGCGGAAGACCTGGCATCCGCATTCGCCTGTGACGCCCTGCGCCGCGGTCCGCGCGCGATCGTGCTTGCCAGCGAATACCCCGGTTTCCTGCCGGACGCCGACGACAAGGTCTCCGACGGCGACTTCGACGCATTGATCCAGGCGCTGCTGGCGGCGCCGCTGCCGGTCGTCGCGATCGCCGGGGCGGCGCTGGGCGGCCGTGCCTGGCTGGCCTTGCAGGCCTGCGACGCGGTGGTCTACCAGCAGGACGGCCGTTACGACGCCTCGAAGCTGCTGCGCTCCACCGCCACGGCCGGCCGCGCCGCGCACCTGTTCGCGCAGCACCTCGGCAGCGAGGCCGCGCGCACGCTGCTGATGGACGCGCAGACGCCGACCGGCGCGGACCTCCTCGCAGTGGCGTCGACGCAATCCGTGGCGACGCATGCGAAGTTGCAGGATGCCGCCGTCGCGCGTGCCCGGGGCTGGGCCGCATGGCCGCACGGGGCCGCGCAGGCGTGGAAGGCCGCGCGCGCGCAGGCGATCGCCGAGGCCTTCGCCGCCGCCGCGCTCGACGACGTCGCGCTCGCGGGCGACAACCTCGATGACGTGCCTGCCGCCGCCGCGGGCGCGATCGCCCTGCAGTCGCAGGTCGTGACCGCATCGGTGCATGCCGGCGGCATCGTCGAGATCGTGATGCACGATCGTGCCTCGAAGAACATGCTGTCGCCCGCGCTGGTCGAGGGCATGGCCGAGGTCTTCGCGCACATCGCGGCGACGCCGGGCTGTCGCGCGGTCGTGCTGACCGGCTACGACACGTATTTCTGTTCGGGCGGCACGAAGGACGCGCTGCGCGCCATCCAGGAAGGCAAGGTGCGCTTCACCGACGACCGCACCTTCCGCCTGCCGCTGGACTGCCAGGTGCCGGTGATCGCGGCGATGCAGGGCCACGGCATCGGCGCCGGCCTGTCGCTGGGCCTGTTCTGCGACTTCCCGATGCTCACCGAGGAAAGCCATTACGTCAGCCCGTACATGGGCTACGGCTTCACCCCCGGCGTCGGCGCGACGCTGATCGTGCCGGAGCGCTTCGGCCAGGACCTCGCGCGCGAAACGCTGCTGACGGCCTGCGAATGCGAAGGCCTGTCGCTGAAGGCCCGCGGCCTCGCGCTGCCCGTGCTGCCGCGCGAACGCGTGCGCGACGCCGCGTTCGCACTCGCCGCGCGCCTCGCGCGCCAGCCGCGCGCGGGCCTGGTGCGCCTGAAGCGTCATCTCACCCGCTCGGTGCGCGAGCGCCTCGCGGCGATCTGCGAGCAGGAAGTGGCGATGCACGCCGCCACGTTCGTCGGCCGCGCCGACACGATGGCGCGCATCGAAGCCACCTTCGGTCAGGGCGAGGACACCGTGAAGGCGGCGACTGCCGCGCCGCCCGCCCCGGCGCCTGCGCCGGCCGCCGCGACGCGGACCGTGTCGCTGGCACCGCTGGACGCGCCGGAACCGGCGATCGCGTCCGCACCCGTCGCGGCGCCCGCACCTGCGCCCGTGCCGACGGTCTCGCTCGCCGCCCCCGAACCGGTCGCGTCCACCGCGTCGCCGACCCGCGAGGTCAGCCTGTTCTCGATCCGCGAAACCCTGATGCGCCTGCTGGCGCGCGAACTGCACCTCGACGACGAGGACATCGACCAGGATCGCCAGTACACCGACCTCGGGCTGGATTCGATCACCGGCGTGACCTGGATGCGCAAGGTCAACGAGCACTACGGCCTCTCGCTCGACGCCACCATCGTCTACACGTACCCGACGATCGCCAAGCTGGCGCAGCACGTGAAGTCGCTGGTCGACAGCCGCGACGCCGCGCAGGCCGTGCCGGATCTCGCGGAACTGCAGACGCGCAAGCTGCGTTCGTCGAACGAGGCGCAGGCCACCGGCCGCGGCCCGCGGATCTCGCTCGCCGGCACCGATGACGATGCCGCGCCTGCACCGGCCCCCGCGCCCGTCCGCACCACGGCCTCCGTCGCGCCGGCATCGGACACCCCGCTGCCCGCGATCCAGACCACCTTGCAGCGCCTGCTGGCGCGCGAACTGCACCTCGACGAGGAGGAGATCGACCGCGACCGGCAGTACACCGACCTCGGGCTCGACTCGATCACCGGCGTGACCTGGATGCGCAAGGTCAACGAGCACTACGGTCTGTCGCTCGACGCCACCATCGTCTACACCTACCCGACGATCACGAAACTGGCGCAGCACGTGAAGTCGCTGGTCGACACGCGCGGCGCCGACCAGGCGATGCCCGATCTCGCGGAGTTGCAGACGCGCAAGCTGCGCGCGTTCCGCGACGATACGCCGGAACCCGCCGCGCCGCTGGTGCGCCTGCCCGGCGCGGAGCCCGCCCCGTCGGCGCCGCCGGCGCGTGCACCGCTGGTGTCGCTGTCGCAGGGCACCGAGCTCGCCGTGCGTCCGGCGGTGCCCTCCCGCCAGCTCACGTCGTGGCGTCACGGCACGGTCCAGCCCGGCACGGCTCTCGTCCAGGCCAGCGTCGCGCCCGTGGCATCGGGCCCGCAGACGCCGCAGGACATCGCCGTGATCGGCATGGCCGGGCAGTTCCCGATGGCCCGCGACATCGAGGCGTTCTGGGAGAACCTGAAGGTCGGCCTCGACTGCGTCCTCGAAGTCGCGCCCGAGCGCTGGGACGTCTCGGCGGTGTACCAGCCGGGTGAACCGGCCGAAGGCAAGACCAACTCGAAGTGGCTGGGCCAGCTCGAAGACTACGACCGCTTCGATCCGCTGTTCTTCAATATCTCGCCGGCCGAAGCGCGGGCGATGGACCCGCAGCAGCGCGTGTTCCTCGAAGCCTGCTGGCACAGCATCGAGCATGCCGGCTACGACCCGAAGAGCCTCGGCGGCAGCCTGTGCGGCGTGTTCGTCGGCGCCGCGGGCAACGACTATGGCCAGCTCTCGCGCCGCACTCAGCTCAGCGCCTACGGCTTCACCGGCAACGCGCCGTCGATCCTCGCCGCGCGCATCGCGTACTTCCTCGACCTGCAGGGCCCGTGCATCACGCTCGACACGGCGTGTTCGGCGTCGCTGGTGGCGATCGCCACCGCCTGCGACAGCCTCAGCCTGGGCACCAGCGACATGGCGCTGGCCGGCGGCGTCTATGTCGGTGCCGGCCCGATGCTGCACGTGATGTGCTCGCAGTCCGGCATGCTCTCGCCGGACGGTCGCTGCCACACCTTCGACGACAGCGCGAACGGCTTCGTGCCGGGCGAGGCCGTCGGCGTGGTGATGCTCAAGCGCCTGGCCGACGCCGAACGCGACGGCGACATCATCCACGCGGTGGTGCGCGGCTGGGGCGTGAACCAGGACGGCCGCACCAACGGCATCACCGCGCCGAACCCGGCGTCGCAGACCCGGCTGATGCGCGAGATCTACCGTCGCCACCGCATCGATCCGGCCGAGATCCAGCTGATCGAGGCGCACGGCACCGGCACGCCGCTGGGCGATCCGATCGAGATCCGCGGCCTGATCGACGCCTTCGCGCGCCCGGCCGGCACCGCGCCGTACTGCGCGCTCGGCTCTGTGAAGGCGAACATCGGCCACTGCCTGACCGCGGCCGGCGTGTCGGCGGTGATCAAGGCCGTGCTCTCGGTCGAACACCGCAAGCTGCCGCCGCTGCCGCTGTACAAGCGGCTCAACCCGCACATCCGCCTCGACGGCACCCCGTTCTACATCAACGCCTCGCTGAAGGACTGGGAGACACAGGACGGCGCGCGCCGCCACGTCGCGGTCAGCGCCTTCGGCTACAGCGGCACGAACGCGCATGTCGTGATCGGCGAATACGTCGCGCCGGCGCGCACGCGCGCCGTGCAGGCGCCGTCGCCGTCGATGGTGCCGCTGTCGGCGAAGACCGCGGTGCAGCTGGCGCAGGTCGTCCGCGACCTGCTGGCCTTCGTGCGTCGCCATGCCGACACGCTCGATCTCGCGTCGCTGGCCTACACCCTGCAGACCGGGCGCACCGCGATGGAAGAGCGCCTGGGCTTCGTCGTCGCCTCGATCGCGCAGCTTGCCGAGCAGCTGGAGGCCTGGCTCGCCGGTCGCCGCGACCTGCCGGACTTCAGCGCCGGACAGGTGCAGAAGAACCGCGAGAGCCTGAGCCTCATCGACCAGGACGAGGAGTTCAAGCTGGAGCTGCTCGAACGCTGGATGTCGCAGCGCAAGTACGCCCAGTTGCTGCGGCTGTGGACCAAGGGCATGACACTGGAGTGGCAGCGCCTGTACGGGGCGGAGAAGCCGGCGCGCATCGTGCTGCCGACGTATCCGTTCGCCCGCGAACGCTACTGGATCGAGACGCAGGACGCCGCGGCGCCGCTCGCGCTGCCCGCACCGACGGCCTTGCCCGCGCAGCCTGAAGCACCGACGCACCTGTTCTTCGAGGAACGCTGGGTCGAGCGCGCCGAGCGCGCGCCGGCCGTCGTCGCCGAAGCATCGGGCGGCATCATCCTGATCGCCCCGGCCGACACCGGCTGGACCGTGCCGGGCGCTTCGCGCATCGACGATGCCTCGGGGCTGCTCGCCGCCGTCGAAGCGCTGTCGGCCCGCAGCGGTCGCCCGGTGTCGGTGGTCTGCGCGGCCGCGCGTGGCCGCGGCCACGACGGCGTGCTCGCGCTGTTCGATCTGTTCCGCCAGATCAAGGCCTGCGCGCCGCGCGTGCGCGACGTGCTGCTGGTGGGCCTGCATGACCCGGCCTCGCCGGAAGGACTGTGGGACGCGTCGTGGATCGGTTTCGAGCGCTCCCTGCGCACCGCGATGCCGGACCTGCGCGTGTCGCTGCTGTACACCGACGCGCGTACCAGCCCGGGTCTGCACGTCGCCGACGCGTTGCGCAGCGGCGGCATCGTCGCGTACCTCGACGGCAAGCGCTTCGTGCCGGTGCTCGACGCCGTGGCCGCGCCGACGCCGGCGGCCGCGCCGCGCCTGAAGCAGGGCGGGCACTACCTGGTCACCGGCGGCGCCGGCGCGCTGGGCGGACTGTTCGCGCGCTTTCTCGCCGAAACCTGCCAAGCGCGGCTGACACTGCTGGGCCGTCGCGCGGCGACGGAGGCGATCGAACGCCAGCTCGCGGACCTGCGCGCGGCCGGCGCGCGCGAGGCGAGCTACGTCGCGCTCGACCTTGCCGACGCCGATGCCGTCGCGGCCTGGGCGCGTTCGTTGCCCGAACCGCTGAACGGCGTGATCCACGCCGCCGGCGTGTCGTCGAACAAGCCCTTCCACGAGAAGTCGGCGGCCGACATCGATGCCGTCCTCGCGCCGAAGACTTCCGCGGTGCTTGCGCTCGATGCGGCCTTGCGCGACCACCCGCTGGACCTCGTCTGCCTCTTCTCCTCGTCGTCGGTCGTGCTCGGCGACGGCGGTGCCTGCGACTACGCGATCGCCAACCGCTTCCTGATGGACTACGGCCGCCAGCGCACGCAGGCCGGCCTGCCGGGCCGCACGGTGACGCTGCTGTGGCCGCTGTGGGAACGCGTCGCGGACGGCGCGGGCATGGGCCCGGAAGACGCCGCCCAGACCGCGTTCTACCTCAAGAGCAGCGGGCAGTCCGCATTGACGGCCGCCGATGGCCTGCGGCTGTGGCAGGACCTCATCGCCGCCGACCGCGGCCCGACGCTGGTGATGCATGGCCAGGCGTCGCGGATCACGCCATACCTCGATCGCCTCTATGGCGTGCCCGAAGCGGCGAAGCCGGCGCCGATGGCGGCGGCTGTGGTTGCCGTGGCCGCTGCGGCCCCGCAGGCCGGCGGCAATTGGCGCGAACGCCTGCGCGACGACGTCCGCAGCCTCGTCGCGCAGACGCTGGAAATGCCGCTGGAACGCCTGAACGACGAAACCAATCTCGCGGATTACGGTTTCGACTCGATCAGCCTGACCTCGCTGGCGAAGACGCTCGCGACCGGGCTCGACGTCGAGGTCACGCCGGCACTGTTCTTCAACCGCTCGAACGTGCAGGGCCTGATCGAGCACTTCGAGAGCGAGCATCCCGAACATTTCGAGCGCCGCTACCGTCCGGTGACCGCAGCGGTGCCGGCGTCGGCACCGGTCGCGCAGGTCGAAGCGCCGGTCGCGGACGCGGTCGCGCCGGCGGCCCCCGTGCTGCCGGCGGCGACCACGGTGCCTGTGCCGGCGGCCGTCGTTCCCGCTTCGGCCTCGAGCCCGATCGCCATCGTCGGCATGTCCGGCTGCTTCCCGAAGGCCGATGACGTCCACGCGCTGTGGACGCTGCTGGCCGAGGGCCGCAGCGGCATCGACGACATCCCGGCCTCGCGCTGGGACTGGCGCGACTATTTCGTCGCCCCGGGCCATCGCGACAACCGCATCGCCACCCGCCGCGGCGGCTTCATCGACGGCATGGACACCTTCGATCCGCTGTTCTTCGAGGTGTCGCCGGCGGAAGCCGAGGAGATGGATCCGTCCGAGCGCCTGCTGATGATGGAGGCCTACCACGCCATCGAGGACGCCGGCATCGCGCCCGCGTCGCTGCGCGGCCGCAGCGTCGGCGTGTTCGTCGGCATGGAGGAGAGCCAGTACAGCCTCGTCACCGACGCGCCGGGCGTGACCACGCTGGGGGCGGCGATGATCTCCTCGCGGCTGTCGTACTTCCTCGACCTGCGCGGGCCTGCGCTGGCCACCAATACCGCATGCTCGTCCGGCCTGGTGGCACTGCACCAGGCGGTGGGCAGCCTCCAGCAGGGCGAGTGCGAATCCGCGCTGGTCGCCAGCGTGGCGCTGAGTCTCTCGCCCAAGCCGTGGATGAAGATGAGCGAAGCGGGGATGATTTCGCCCGACGGCCTGTGCCGCAGTTTCTCGAAGCACGCCGACGGCATCGGCATCGGCGAGGCGGTGGTCGCGCTGGTGCTGGCGCCGCTGCAGACGGCCCTCGATCAGGGTCTGCCGGTCTACGGCGTGATCCGCGGCAGTGGCACCAACTTCGACGGCAAGACCAACGGCGTGACCGCGCCGAACGGTCGCGCGCAGGAACAGCTGATCGAGGCGGTCTACACCCGCCACGGCATCGACGTGCGCGACGTCGCCCACGTGGTGACGCACGGCACCGGCACCCGCCTCGGCGACCCGGTCGAACTCAACGCGCTGCACGGTGCGTTCAAGACGCTGGCCGCGCGCCAGCCGCAGGACGATGGCCGCGCGCCGCTGCCGTGCGCCGTCACCAGCGTGAAGAGCAACCTTGGCCACGCGATGGCGGCGTCGGGGCTGGTCAGCCTGGTGTCGCTGCTGCAGGGCATCGCGCATCGCCAGATTCCGGCGACGCTGTACTGCGACGAAGAGAACGACTACATCAGCTGGCGCGACAGCCGGCTGTACGTCAACAAGATCACCCGCGCCTGGGACACCGACGGCGGTCGCCGGCGCCTCGGTGCGGTGAGCGCGTTCGGTCGCAGCGGTACCAACGCGCACGTCGTGATCGAGGAGTTCATCGACCCGCGCACGGTCGCCGCGCCGTCGGCCACGCCCTGCGTCGTGCCGATCTCGGCGCGCACGCCGGAGCAGCTGCGCCGGCAGGTCGAGGCCTTGCTCGCCCACCTCGCGCGCAGCGGCACCCGCGATCTCGCGGCCGTGGCCCGCACGTTGCAGGATGGCCGAGACGCGTTGTCGCAGCGTCTGGCGGTGGTGGCCGCGTCGGTGGACGAACTGCGCCAGTCGCTGGAAGGCTGGCTCGCCGGACACGACGCCGCGCACGTGGTCACCGGCAAGGTCGGCCATGCGCGCGATGCGGTCGCACCGACGGCGCTGCCGGCGGCCGGTGACGCAGGCGCGCTGCTCGCGGTGGCGACGGCATGGACGCAGGGCAGGGTGGTCGACTGGCCGGCGTATCGCAGTGCCGCGGATGCGGCGCGTCCGCGCCTGCACCTGCCGACCTATCCGTTCGCCCGCGACCGTTACTGGATCGAGTCGGCGCCTGCGCCGGTCACGCCTCCGAAACCGGCCGGCGGCCCGCGTCGCAGCGTGTCGCTCGAGGACATCCTCGATCTGGTCGATGCCGGCCGTCTCGCCGGCGGCGATGCCGCCGCGGCGGTGAAGACCCTGGCGGGCGAGACACGTTGAGCCGGACCCGCTGAACAACGCTCGTCGAGCAAGACCCGCCTGCACCACCGGTGCGGGCCTGGACCAAGCCGTTCCGAACAGAGAAGTTCATGATCGATTTCGTCGAATACGTCATTGGTGAGTTGTCGAGCAAGCGACTGGCGAAAGCCGATGCGCTCGATCTGATCCGGCAGTTCCAGGGCAGCGCGGGCGATCGCGTGCCGCAAGCCGTGATCGACTCGCTCCTGCAGCGCAACACGTCCGACTTCGCGCAGCAGAGCTACGAGACCGTCTTCACCGGCGACGAACCGTTCCTGCGCGACCACGTCGTGAAGGGCCACCGCGTGCTGCCCGGCGTGGCGTACCTCGAAATGGTGCGCCAGGCCGTGGCCGCCGCGCTGCCCGATGCCGGCGATGCCGTGCTTGAACTGCGCAACGTGGTGTGGGCGCAGCCGATCGTGGTCGACGAACGCAAGACGATCGCCATCGCCCTGTTCCCGGCCGAGTCGCACGAGCGCGATGGCGCGATCGACTACGAGATCTACAGCGTCGCGAACGAAGGCGACGCCGCCGCGCAGGAGGTGATCCATTCGCAGGGCCAGATCCTGCTGACGCCGGCCGGCGAACCGGCGCAGCCGCTCGACGTCGACGCGCTGCGCGAGCGCATGGTCCGCGGCCGCATCGATGGCGAGCGCCTCTACGCCGCGTTCGACGCGATGGAGATGAACTACGGCCCGGCCCAGCGCGCGGTCCATGTGCTGCACCAGGGCGAGGATGAAGTGCTGGCGCGGTTGGTCGTGCCTTCGACCTGGCGTGAGGACGACGGCAGTTACGGCCTGCATCCCAGCCTGATGGACGCAGCGCTGCAGTCCGCGCTGGGCTTCATCGAGGACATCGATGCGGCGCCGCCGACCCCGCGGTTGCCGTATGCCCTCGATCGCCTGCGCATCCTGTCCGAGTGCACGCAGGACATGACCGCGTGGCTGCGGATGTCGCCGGAGCAGTCGGCTTCGCGCCGCGTCACCCGCATCGACATCGACCTGTGCGATGCCGACGGTCGCGTCTGCGTGCAGTGGCGCGGCTTCAGTTCGCGCGAACTGGGCGCGCCGGCGGCGGAAGCCCCGGCGCCTGCCGCGGGCGTGCTGTTCGCGGCGCCCGAGTGGGAAGATCGCAAGTCGGCTCCGACCGTGCAGGATGACGTCGAACGCCACGTGCTGCTGTGCGGTGATTTCGCCCGTCTCGATGGCGCCCTCGAAGGCGTCGTCACGCACGTCGTGGCCGGCGACCTCGCCACGGATCCCGCGGGCGTCTATCGCGACGCCGCGCTCGCCTGCTTCGGCTGGCTGCGCGAACGCTTCGAGGCGCGTTCGGGCATGCCGGTGCGGTTGCAGATCGCGGTACCGGATGACGAGAACGGGCACCTGCTGCTCGGCCTGTCCGGCATGCTGCGCAGCGCCGCGCAGGAAAATCCGGCGTTTTCCGGGCAGGTCGTGGCGTTGCCCGCGAACGCCGATGCCGGGGATGTCGCGGCATGGCTGGCGGCCGCGGCCGCACTCCCGCAGGACGTGGTGCAGCGCTTCGGTCGCGAGGGCGCCCACCAGGCGCAGGTCTGGCGCGAACGCGAGGCCACGGAAGCAGCGCCGGTGCCGGCGTATCGCGACGGCGGCGTGTATGTCATCACCGGCGGGCTGGGCGGGCTGGGCTCGATCTTCGCCCGCGACATCGCGGCGCGTTGCGTCGATGCCAGGATCGTGCTCACCGGCCGCGGTGCGGCCGACGACGGCATCGCCGCGAAGTTGCAGGCGCTGGGGTTGCCCGAGGGCACCGTCGAGTACCGTGCGCTGGATCTCGCCGATCGCGCCGCGGTGCAGGCGTTCATCGCCGACGTCATCGCGCGCCACGGCCGTCTGACCGGCATCCTGCACTGCGCGGGCGGCCTGCGTGACGCGTTCATCCTGAAGAAGTCGTCGGACGACGTGGCCGAGGTGCTCGAACCCAAGGTCGCCGGCACGCGCCATCTCGACGACGCCACGCGCGATCTCGACCTCGATTTCATCGTGTTGTTCTCCGGTGGCGCGTCGGTGACGGGCAACGTCGGACAGTCCGACTACGCCGCGGCCAACGGCTTCCTCGATCGCTACGCCGCGTATCGCAATGCGCTCGCCGCCCGCGGCGAGTGCCGCGGCATCACCCGTGCCATCAACTGGCCGCTGTGGCGCGAAGGCGGCATGGGCGTGAGCGAGGAGACGCTGGCGAACGCGCGCCGGCTCACCGGCCTGGAACCGCTGGACACCGGCGCCGGCCTGGCGGCGTTCGGCCGCATCCTCGCGTGGCCGCACGACCAGGTGCAGCTGGTCCAGGGCGACGTCGAGCGGTTGCGCCGCACGCTGTTCCCGAAGCAGGCCGCGCCGGCGCCGGTCGCCGCCGTCGATGCCGGCCCCGCGCCGCAGTCGGACGAGGCGATGCGCGAGGGCACCCGCGCCTTCATGCGCCAGAAACTCTCCGGCCTGCTGAAGCTGCCGGCCCACCTGATCGAGATGGACGCGCCGTTCGAGAAGTACGGCATCAACTCGATCATGATGATGAACCTCACCAACGTCCTCGAAGAAGCGTTCGGCTCGCTGCCGAAAACGCTGTTCTTCGAGTACCAGACGCTGGAAGAGCTGACTGGCTATTTCGTCGGCCACCACGGCGCGACACTGGCGAAACTGCTCGATCGTCCGGCGTGCGGCGAGCGCGACGACGCGCCGCGTGCCGAGGCCGTCGAATCGACGGCGCTCGTCGTCGCCGAGCCGCCGACCTCCCGCGCCGCGCGCAGGCGCCAGCGCTTCGGTGCCGCGCAACCCGTGCGCGAGGCGTCGCGCCATGACGAGCCGATCGCCGTCGTCGGCCTCAGCGGTCGCTATCCCGGCGCGCGTGATCTCGCCGCGTTCTGGCGCAATCTGCGCGACGGCGTCGACAGCATCGAGGAAGTACCCGCGTCGCGCTGGGACTGGCGCGACTACTTCACCGAGGACCGCACGCGTCCGGGCCACCACTACAGCAAGTGGGGCGGCTTCATCGAGGGTGTGGACGAGTTCGACGCGCTGTTCTTCAATATCCCGCCGGTGGATGCCGAGCGCATCGACCCGCAGGAACGCCTGTTCCTCGAACACGCCTGGATGGCGATCGAGGATGCCGGCTATACCCGCGCCAGCCTGCAGATCCCGCACGGCAGCGACCAGTCGGGGCAGGTCGGTGTCTACGTCGGCGTGATGTACGGCGAATACCAGATCTTCGGCGCCGAGGCGAGCCTCGTCGGCGATCGCGGCGTGACGCCGTCGAGCTACGCCAGCGTCGCCAACCGCGTGTCGTACTTCCTCAACCTGCACGGGCCGAGCATGGCGCTCGACACCATGTGCTCGTCGTCGCTGACCGCGATCCACCTGGCCTGCCAGGACCTGCGCCAGGGCCGCACCGACCTCGCCATCGCCGGCGGCGTCAACATCACGATCCATCCGAACAAGTACCTGCTGCTCAGCTCGGGCCAGTTCATCGCCACCGACGGCCGCTGCCAGAGCTTCGGCATCGGCGGCGACGGCTACATCCCGGCGGAGGGCGTCGGCGCGGTCGTGCTCAAGCGCCTGTCCGAGGCCGAGCGCGACGGCAATCCGATCCATGGCATCCTGCGCGGCAGCGCGCTGAACCATGGCGGCAAGACCAACGGCTATTCGGTGCCGAACCCGCAGTCGCAGGCCAACGTCATCGCGATGGCGCTGCAGGAATGCGGCGTCGACGCGCGCCGCATCGGCTATCTCGAAGCGCACGGTACCGGCACCAAGCTGGGCGACCCGATCGAGATCGCGGCGCTCACCCAGGCGTTCCGCAAGCACACGCCCGACAAGGGCTTCTGCCTGATCGGTTCGGCCAAGTCGAACATCGGCCACGCCGAATCGGCCGCGGGCATCGCCGGCCTGACCAAGGTGCTGCTGCAGATGAAGCACGGCCAGGTCGTGCCGTCGCTGCACGCCGACGTGCTCAATCCGCACATCGATTTCGCGAACACGCCGTTCGAGGTCAACCGCGTGCTGCGGCCGTGGCCGCGCCCGGAGATCGACGGTCGGCCGGCACCGCGCCTCGCGGGCCTGTCGTCGTTCGGTGCCGGCGGCTCGAACGCGCACCTCGTGATCGAGGAATACCTGCCGGCCTCACGCCGGACGACAGCCGCCGGCGGTCCGCAGGCGGTGCTGCTCTCGGCGCGCAGCGCGGAGCAGCTCGAACAGAAGGCCCGCGACCTGCTCGCCTTCGTGCGCGAGCACGGCAGGGACACGTCGCTCGCCGACCTCGCGTACACGCTGCAACTGGGCCGCGAGGCGATGGAAGAGCGCCTCGCGCTGGTGGTGCCGTCGATCGACGCGCTCGGCGACGCGCTGGAGGCCTGGCTCGCCACCGGTGCCGAAAGCGAGGACTGCCGCCGCGGCCGCGCGAACGCCAATGGCGCTGCGGTCGCGCTGTTCAACACCGACAGCGACCTCCAGGGCACGATCGATCGCTGGTTCGCGACGGCACGGCTCTCGCGCGTCGCCGACCTCTGGGTGCAGGGCGTCACCATCGACTGGCGCAAGGCGCATGCCGATGGCGAGCGTCCGCGCTTCGTCAGCCTGCCGACGTATCCGTTCGCCCACGATCGCTGCTGGGTCGAGCGCACGCTGCCGGTCGGTCGCAACGCCGCCGGTACGGCGCTGCACCCGCTGCTGCATGCGAACGTATCCGATCTGCACGGGCAGGCGTATCGCTCGATCTTCGGCGGCCACGAATTCTTCCTCGACGACCATCGCGTGCGCTTCGGCGCCGGCGAGGCGCGTCGCCTCGTGCCGGGCGTGGCTTATCTGGAAATGATGCGCGCCGCCGCGATCGACGCCATGCCCGAATGGCGCGACGGCGTCGTGCTGGAACTGCACGACATCGCCTGGTCGCGGCCGCTGGTCGTGGCCGAGTCGACCGAAGTGACGGTCGCGCTGGAACCGGATGCGCATGGCGAGATCGCCATGGCCGTCTCCACCGCCGGCCCTAACGGTGGCGTGCAGCATGGTTCAGGGCGCGTGCGCGAAGCGACCGGCGACGCGCCGGCGCGGCTCTCGCTCGACGAATTGCGCGCCCGCATGGGACAGGGACGCGTCTCGGCCGACGACATCTATCCGCGCTATGCGCAGCTGGGCATCGACTACGGCCGCACCTTCCGCGGGATCGAGCACATCGACCTGGGCAACGGCGAAGTGCTGGCGCAGCTGCGCCTGCCGACGGCCGCCCAGGCGTCTGCGGATGCGTTCTGGCTGCACCCGGCGCTGATGGACAGCGCGTTCCAGTCGGCGATCGGCCTGATGATCGCGGCTGGGCAGTCGCTGGACCAGGTGCCGCTGCCGTTCGCACTGCGTGCGACGCAGGTGTTCGCGCCATGCCCGACCGAAGCGTGGGCGTGGGTGCGTCCATCGCGCCAGGGCGGCGAGGGCGGGGTGGTCGAACTCGACATCGACGTGTGTGCGGCCGACGGCAGCGTCTGCGTCGCGCTGCGCGGGCTGGCCTCGCGTCCTGTGCGTCGCGAGGACGCGCCTGCCGCCGACGTGCTGCTGGCAGTGCCGACGTGGTCGCCGGCCGGCCAGGCGGCCTCGTCGGTCGACGACGGCGCACATCGTGAGCTGCTGCTTTGCGAAGTCCCGACGATCGATGCACAGGCACTGGTCGCGGCGTTGCCGGGCGCGATCGTTCTCGCCCCGGATTCGGCGGGCGTCGACGATCTCGGCGAACGCTACCGCGCGCATGCGCAGCGCCTGCTGGCGCTGCTGCGCGACGGTGCCGGTGCGCCGGCCGGTGCGAAGCGCCTGGTGCAGGTCGTGGTGCCGGGCAGCGATGAAGGCCGCGTGCTCGCCGGTCTCGACGGCATGCTGCGCACCGCGGCGATGGAGAATCCCGCACTCCGCGGCCAGATGGTGCTGGTTCCGGCGGATGCCGATGTCGACACGGTCGCCCGCGCGCTGCGCGAGGCGGCGATGCGTGCGCACGAGCCGGTCGTCGAATGGCGCGATGGCGCGCTGCGCGTGCGTCGCTGGCAGGTGCTGGACGACGCGTCCGTGCAGGATGCGCCGGCTTTCCGCGCCGACGGCGTGTATCTGATCACCGGCGGCATGGGCGGCCTCGGCCAGCTCTTCGCCCGCCACCTGCTCGCTTGTGCGCCGAACGCCCGGGTCGTGCTCACCGGCCGCCAGCCGCTGGATGCCGAACGCCAGCGCCGGTTCGACGCATTGGCCGACGGCACGGATCGCCTGCATTACCGCGCGATGGACCTCGCCGATGCGGCGCAGGTCGCCGCCACCGTCGATGCGCTGGTGCAGACCTTCGGTGGCCTGCATGGTGTGCTGCACAGCGCCGGCGCCACGCAGGACGGGCTGCTGCCGGGCAAGACGGTGGAGATCCTCGACGCCGTGCTCGCACCGAAGGTCGCGGCCACGCTGCACCTGGATGCGGCCACGCGCGCGCTCGACCTCGACTTCTTCGTCCTGTTCTCCTCGGTGAGCGGTGCGCTGGGCAACATCGGCCAGGCCGACTATGCCGCCGCCAACGGTTTCCTCGACCGCTTCGCTGCGCATCGCGATCGCCTCGTGGCGAAGGGCGAACGCCGCGGCCGCACGTTGTCGATCAACTGGCCGCTGTGGGCCGAAGGCGGCATGGGTCTGGAGCCGGCGGCGATCGACCTGCTGTGGCGTACCGCGGGCGTGCGCCCGCTGGCGACGACCGCCGGCCTCGATGCCTTCGACCGGGGCCTCCGCGACGTGGCCGCCTCGCAGTTGATCGTGCTCTCCGGCGATCGAGTGCGACTGCGTCCGCTGCTCGAACCGCGCCTGCCCGTCGAGGCGCCGCCGGCGCCTGCGGCGAAGGACGACGCGCGTCCTGTCGCCGCGTCGGCCGACGCCGGCGATGCCGGTTCGCTCGACTCCCAGACCCGCGCCTACCTGCAGGGCGTGTTCTCGCGCGTGCTGAAGGTGCCGCCGCACCGCATCGATCCGCAGGCGTCGCTGGAGCACTACGGCATCGACTCGGTGGTGGCGATGACGCTCACCGCCGAGCTGGAGAAGCTGTTCGGCACGCTGCCCAAGACGCTGCTGTTCGAGTTCCAGACGATCGAACGCCTCTCGAGCCATCTGCTGGCGACCTTCCCGCAGCGCATGCGCGAACTGCTCGGTCCGACGACCGCTGCCGCGAAGCCGGCGGCCGCCGTGCCGACGCCGGCCGCACCGGTGCGCGAACGCGCGGCGTTGTTGCCGAACCGTTTCCGCCGCACGCCTGCCGCCGTCGAACGGCAGGTGGCGATCGTCGGCGTGGCCGGCCGCTATCCGCAGGCCGACTCGCTCGACGCCTTCTGGGACAACCTGCGCGCGGGCCGCGACTGCATCACCGAAGTGCCGGCGGATCGCTGGGACCACGCGCAGTATTTCGATCCGGCGCGCAACCGGCCGGGCCGGACCTACGCGAAGTGGGGCGGCTTCCTCGCCGACATCGACGCCTTCGACGCGCTGTTCTTCAACGTCTCGCCGCGCGAGGCCGAACTGATCGACCCGCAGGAGCGCCTGTTCCTCGAAACCGCGTGGGAGACGTTCGAGGACGCCGGCTACGCGAAGGAGCGCCTTGCCGGCCAGCGCATCGGCGTGTACGTCGGCGTCATGTGGGGCCAGTACGAGCTGTACGCCGGCGACGGTGCCGCGGGCATTCCGACCTCGTCGCACGCGTCGGTCGCCAACCGCGTGTCCTACTTCTTCGACCTGCACGGGCCCAGCCTCGCACTGGACACGATGTGCTCGTCCTCGCTCAGCGCGATTCACCTCGCGGCGCAGGACATCCGCCACGGTACCGTGGACGCTGCGCTCGCCGGCGGCGTGAACCTCAGCCTGCATCCGCAGAAGTACCTCAACCTCAGCCAGGGCAATTTCGCCTCCACCGACGGTCGCTGCCGCAGCTTCGGTGACGGCGGCGATGGTTACGTGCCGGGCGAAGGCGCCGGCGCGGTGCTGCTGAAGCCGCTCGACGCCGCGCTGCGCGACGGCGATCGCGTGCTGGCGATCCTCGAGGCCAGCGCGCTGAACCACGGCGGCAAGACCCACGGCTACACCGTGCCGAATCCGGTGGCGCAGGCGTCGCTGATCGTCGACGTGCTGAAGGCCGCCGACATCGACCCGCGCAGCATCGGCTACATCGAGACGCACGGTACCGGCACCTCGCTGGGTGATCCGATCGAACTCGCCGGCCTGCGCGATGCGTTCGCGAAGGCACTCGGCGATGACGTGATCGAAGCGGGCGCCTGCGCGATCGGGTCGGTGAAGTCGAACATCGGCCATCTCGAGGCCGCCGCCGGCATCGCCGCGTTGACCAAGGTCCTGCTGCAGATGCGCCACGGCGAACTCGTGCCGTCCCTGCACGCGATCCCGCCGAATCCGCACATCGATTTCGCATCCTCGCCGTTCCGCGTGCAGACCGCGCTGGCGCCGTGGTCGCGCCCTGCGGGGCAGCCGCGACGCGCCGCGATCAGCGCGTTCGGCGCGGGCGGTTCGAATGCGCACCTCATCGTCGCCGAGCATGTCGACGACCGTGCCGCGACGCGCAGCGACGACGCGGCCGCCGGCCCCGAATTGTTCCTGCTGTCGGCCCGTGACGACGCCGGCCTGGCGCGCCATGCGCGGCGCGTGGCGGCATTCCTCGAACGCGACGACGTGCCCGCGCTGCGCGACATCGCCCACACCTCGCGCGTGGGCCGGACCGTGCTGCCGGTGCGCCTGGCGGTGCTCGCGGACTCGCGCGAAGCGCTGCGCGACAAGCTCTCTCGCTGGGCAGCCTCCGCGCCGACGAGTGCCGGTGCGCCGCGTGCGCCCGGCGTCGACGACTGCTACGCCGGCCGCGTGGCCGATGGCGGTGCCGGCGACCTCATCCCGGGCGACGTCGGCCAGGCCTTCCTCGGCGAACTGCTCAACCGTGGCGATTGGCGTGCTCTCGCCCGACTGTGGGTGGCGGGCGCCGACATCGACTGGCGCGGGCTGCCGTCCGCGGTGCCGCCGAAGCGCGTGGGTCTGCCGACCTATCCCTTCGCGCGCGAGCGCTACTGGGTGCGCGGCGGCATGCGTGCGGCGCTGGCCGCCGCGGCCTCGCCGGTGGTGACCACGGCGCCGACTGCGCCGACGTTCGCGCCGGGCACGCTGCTGCAGCGTCCGGAGTGGGTCGAGCAGCCGCTGGTGCCCGCATCGGCCGAAGCCGCCATCGCGGGTCCGGTGCTCGTGCTCGGTGCCGACGCGCACTGGCGCGAAGCGCTGGCTGCGCGCCTCGGCGCGACGCAGGTGATCGGCGTGACCTTCGGGGCCGCGTTCGAAGCGCTGGCGCCGGATCGCATCGTGATCGACCCGGCGCGCGACGAAGACCTCGACCGGCTCGTGACGATGCTGCAGGCCAGCGACCGCATGCCGCGCGTCGTGCTGCATCGTCCGGAACCGGCGAACATCGCCGACGGCGACACGGCCGCCGTGCTGCACGGGCTGGATCGCACCGCGCACGTGGTCGCGGCGCTGGCGAAGGCGCTGATGGCGCACCACCATGCCGGCGAGACGCGCTTCCTGTCGCTGGTGGCCGGCACGTCCGCGGTCGATCGCGCGCTCGGCACGGCGCTCGGCGGGTTCTACGCCAGCCTGCGCCAGGAGCATCCGGCCTACCGGACGCGGGTGATCGCGTCCGAGGGTCCGCTCGACGCGGAACTCGATCGCGTGCTGGCCGAATTGACCGACGCGGGCTGGGGCAGCGAATCGCTGCGCTACGTCGCGCGCGCCGATGGCCGCACGGTTCGCGAACGCCGGCGCTGGGTGGCGCAGCCCCCCGCGTCGCGTCGTCCCGAACGTTCGGCACTCCGGCAGCACGGCGTCTACGTGATCTCCGGCGGGATGGGCGCGCTGGGCGGCCTCCTCGCCGAAACGCTGGCGCGGCGCTGTCAGGCGCGGTTGGTGCTGCTGGGCCGCTCGCAGCCGAACGACGCGATCGAAGCGCGCCTGACGGCCTTGCGTGCACTCGGTGCCGAGGCCGTGTACGTGTCGGCCGAAGTCGCCGATCGCGTGCAGGCCGAGGCTGCCGTCGCCGAAGCGCGGCAGCGGTTCGGCCGCATCGACGGCGTGCTGCACGTCGCCGGCATCCACCGCGATGCCTACCTGCTGAGGAAATCGCGCGAGGACCGCGCAGCGGTGTATGCGGCGAAGGTGCTCGGCGCGCTGCATCTGGACCACGCGACCCGCGACGACGACCTGGACCTGTTCGTGCTGTTCTCGTCGGTCGCCGGCGCGCTGGGCAATGCGGGCCAGACCGACTACGCCTACGCCAACCATTTCCTCGATGCCTTCGCGCACGAGCGCCAGGCGCGCGTGCTGGCGGGCACGCGCCACGGGCGGACGCTGTCGATCGACTGGCCGCTGTGGGCGGCGGACGGCATGCGTCCGCATGACGACGTCGTCGCGCAGTCGAACGCCCGTGCCGGCATCGTGCCGCTGCCCGAGGCCGATGGCATCGACGTGTTCGAGCGCCTGCTCGACGGCACCGACGTGCAGACGCTGGTGTTGCATGGCGACGCCGGCCGCATCGAAACGGCGCTGCGCGCACTGGACGACGCCGGCGCCCAGCGCGTGGCGACGGCTGCGGGCGCGTTGGGCGAGGGCGACCTGGCCGGGAAGACCCGCGATTACCTGCGGGCCCGCATCGGCGAGGAAATCCGGCTCGATCCCGACCGCATCGATGCGCACGAGCGCTTCGACGCCTTCGGCATCGACTCGATGATGGTCAGCCGCCTCAACGAACGCCTGACCGCCGACCTCGGCGCGCTGTCCAAGACGCTGTTCTACGAATACTCGACCGTCGCCGAACTGGCCGCGCACCTCGTGCGCGAAGTCCCCGGCCCGCTGACGACGCTGCTGGGTGCGACGCCGGCCACCGTTGGCGAAGCGCTTCCGTTCGCGGACATCGAAGCCGCGCCGGCGCTGGCCCCGACGCCCACCGTCCGCGAGGGCGAGCTGCATCGTGCGGCCGACGAGCCGATCGCCATCGTCGGCATGCACGGCTACTACCCGAAGTCGAACGGCCTCGACGCGCTGTGGAAGCACCTCAGCGACGGCGATGACCTGATCGACGTGGTGCCGGCCGACCGCTGGGATGCCGAGGCGTTCCACGATCCCGACCCGGACAACGCCGCGCACGGCCGGATCTACTGCAAGTGGGGCGCGTTCATCGACGACCACGACAAGTTCGATGCCGCGTTCTTCCGCATCGGCGACGCCGAGGCGGCCAGCATCGATCCGCAGGAACGCCTGTTCCTGCAGTCGGTCTGGGGCGCGTTCGAGGACGCGGGCATGACCCGCGACGACCTGCGCCGCCGCTTCCCGAAGGGCAAGGGCGCGCACGTCGGTGTGTTCGTCGGCGTCACCAGCAATACCTACCACCTGCTCGACGCCGAGCACTGGCAGGACGGCGAGGGCGCCTCGCCCAGTTCGCTGCCGTGGTCGATCGCGAACCGCGTGTCGTACGTGTTCGACTTCCTCGGCAGCAGTCTCCCGGTCGACACGGCCTGTTCGTCGTCGCTGGTCGCGATCCACCTCGCCTGCGAAAGCCTGCGTCGCGACGAATGCAAGGTCGCGGTCGCCGGCGGCGTGAACCTCTACCTGCATCCGGCCAAGTACCACGGCCTGTGCCAGCGGCGCATGCTCGCACTGCACGGCAAGTGCCGCAGCTACGGCAGCGGCGACGACGGCTTCATCCCGGGCGAGGGCGTGGGCAGCCTGGTGCTCAAGCCGCTGTCGCTGGCCGAACGCGACGGCGACCGCATCCACGGCGTCATCCTCGCCAGCGGCCAGGACCACAGCGGCCGATCGAACGGCTATTCGTCGCCGAACCCGAACTCGCAGGCGGCGCTGATCGCCGAGGTGCTGAAGCGGGCGAACGTCGACGCGGCGAGCATCGGCTACGTCGAGGGCCACGGCACCGGCACGCAGCTGGGCGACAGCCTGGAAGTGCGGGCGCTGGCGCAGGCGTTCGGCGCGGTGCCCGCGCAGTCCTGCACGCTGGGTTCGATCAAGTCGAACCTGGGCCACACTGAGTCCGCCGCGGGCGTGCTGGGCGTGACCAAGGTGCTGCTGCAGATGCGGCACCGCCGGTTCGTGCCGTCGCTGCATGCTGATCCGGTGAACGAGAACATCGAGTTCGAGCGCACGCCGTTCCGTCTCGTCCGCCAGGGCGAGGCCTGGGATGTGCCGGCGGGACGCCGTCGCCGGGCGCTGGTGAATTCCTTCGGCGCCGGCGGCGTCAACGCCTGCCTGGTGCTGGAGGAGTACGTGCCGGTGGCCGCTTCGGCCGCGCCCCGGAGCCCGTCGCCGGAGCTGTTCGTGCTCTCCGCGAGGACCGAGGAACGGCTGCGTGCCTATGCCGAGGCCTGGGTGGATGCCCTGCGCCGGAGCGACGCGGATCACGATCTGGCGGCCATCGCCCGCCTGTCGCGGACCGGTCGCGAAGCGATGGCGGAACGTCTGGCCGTCGTTGCCGAGGACGTTTCGGCCCTTGCGGAAAAGCTCGAGGCGTGGTTGAAGGGAACGGACTCGGCCGTGTATCGTGGCACGGTCGGTGCGAGTCGCACGGGCAATGGACGACTCGGACAGGAAGAAGGGATGCTGACGGCGCTGGTGCAGGCGCAGGACCTGCATGGAATGGCCCAGGCATGGGTGGCGGGGAGCGATGTGCCGTGGCACCGGCTCCCCCGCAGCGCAGGCGCTCTCCCGTCCGCGGCGCTTCCTCTTTATCCCTTCGCCAGGACCCGGCATTGGCCGGCCTTCGCCACGGTGCGGCCGAAGATTCCCGCCGCATCGGCCGAAGCGCTGCACCTGCATCCGCTGGTCTCGCACAACGCCTCGAACCTGTGGGAGACGCGCTACACCTCGGTGCTGTCGCGCGAGGCGTTCTACGCGAAGGACCACCGCGTCAACGGCCAGCCGATGCTGCCGGGCAGCGCGTGGATCGAGATCGCCCGCGCCGCGGGCAGCCTCGCCGCGATGACCGAAGTGCGGCGTCTCCGCGACATCGTGTTCGTGCGGCCGCTGGCATTCGCCGACCCGATGCAGGTGGCGGTGACCACGCTGCAGACCATGGGCGACGAGGTGCTCTACAGCATCGCATCGCACGATCCCGAACAGGGCACGGTCGTGCATTCCGAGGGCACGTTGCACTGCGGTGCGACGCATGCGGTCACGGAGGTCGCCGCCCGCGTGCCGGTCGCGTCGCTGCTGGCACAGGGCAGGCTGCGCATCGATCGCGAGACGTGCTACGCGCGCTTCAGCCGGTCCGGGATCGACTACGGCCCGACCTTCCAGACGATCCAGGAGATGCACGCCGGCGACGGTTTCGTGCTGGCCCGGCTGGCGCTGCATCCCTCGCTGTGGGCCGAGGCCGACGAATTCGGCCTGCATCCCGCGCTGGTCGACGCCGCGTTCCAGTCGCTGTCGGGCTTCGCCGAAGGCGAGGGCGGGGCAGGACCCTTCCTGCCGTTCGCCATCGACGAAGTCGCCATCCACGGCATGCCGTCGCGGCAGTGCTTCGCCTACGTGGTCGAAAGCACCCGACCCAGGCCCGGCAAGGAAGATCTGAGGAAATTCGACATCGAACTGGTCACCGAGGACGGTGCGCCTGCGGTGTCCCTCAAGGGGCTGACCGTCCGTTCCCTCAAACCCGCTGCCTCCAGCGCGCATCCCCTTTCGAGTGAAAGCTTTTCATGAAGAAGATCCTGTGGTTCATCGAGAAATGCCTGGTCGCGATGCCCGACCTGGTGCTTCGCTTCCGCTTCCTGATCGTGGCCGGCGTGCTGGCCATGACCGCGGTTGCGTTCTACGGCGTCACCAAGCTGAAGTTCGATTTCACCATCGAGCGCTGGCTGAAGCAGGACGACACCGCGTTCGTGGCGTTCGAGGCGTTCCGCGAGCAGTTCGGCAGCGATGACGGCGTGGTGATCGTCTACAAGCCGAAGGATGGCGACGTCTTCTCGGCACAGTCGCTGAAGCTGGTGCAGGGCATCCGCGATGACCTGCTGAACTACCACCAGACGCTGAAGGAAGGCGAGCACTCGGCGCTCGAGCACATCGTCAAGGTCGAAACGCTGGTCAACGCGCCGATCCTGACGGTGGATGCCGACACCATGCAGTCGCGCTGGCTGGTCGGCGACACCGTGCCGACCGACCCGGCGGCGCTGGACGCCATCCGCAAGACGGCACGCGCCGAGCGCGACCTGCCGCAGCGGTATTTCTCGAAGGACGAGAAATACGGCGTGATCTTCATCAAGACCGATTTCGGCGCGATCCCGCTCGACGACGGCGCTGCCGCGACCGCGACCGCCCCGGGCGACCTGACCTTCGTCGAGCCGACGGAAGCGACGACGGAAGGCGGCACGGCCGCGAAGGCCGACGGCGCCCCGAAGTTCAAGTCGACCGACATGTCGGACTACGTGGCGCTCAACGCCGCGATCAACGACGTGCTCGAGAACGGCAAGTACGCCGGGCATTTCGACTTCTACAAGGTCGGCAACACCATCGATTCCGAAAACCAGATCCGGATGGGCAAGGAGATGGGGACGCTCTACCTCATCGGCCTGCTGATCATGCTCGCCACGCTGTTCATGATCTTCCGTTCGCTGGCGGGTGCCGCCTGGCCGATGCTGATCATCGTGCTCAGCACGATCTGGACACTCGGCATCGGTGGCCTGATCGGACTGTCGATCTCGCCTTTCGTGGTGCTGACGTTCCTGCTGATCCTGACCATCGGCATGGCCGACGTCACCCACATGATCTCGGGCTACCTGTTCTTCCGCGATGCCGGGCACGACATGCGCGATGCGCTGCGGGAGACCTACGAGAAGGCCGGCATGGGCTGCTTCCTCACCGCGGTCACGACGATGGCGGGCCTGCTCGCCCTGATGTCGGGCAGCCTCGTGCCGGTGATCAATTTCTCGGTGATGTCGGCGATGGGCGTGGCGCTGGTGTTCATCCTGACGATCCTGCTGCTGCCGATCCTGCTGAAGATCTGGTCGCCGGCGCCGCAGGATGCCTCGCGCCAGGGCGGCGGCTTCCTCTCGCGGATCATCCCGACCTTCATCCCCTGGCTGCAGCGGCAGCTGGACAAGCTCGTCCCGACCATCGAGAAGCGGCCGGTCGCCTTCATCATCCCGTTCGCGGTGGTGCTGGCGCTGTCGATCTACGGCGCCATCAACGTGAAGGTCGATTACAGCCTGTACGACCAGTACCAGCCGACGTCGAACTTCTACCAGAGCATCCAGTTGCTGGACAAGGAACTTTCCGGCGCGTCGCAGATGTCGCTGTACGTCGACCTCGGCGAGGATGACGGCTTCCAGGATCCCGTCGTCCTGCGCGAGCTGGACACGCTCCAGCGCAAGCTCGAACGCGAGTACCCGCGCTACGTGATCCGCACGTCGTCGATCGTCGACGTGGTCAAGGACGCCTACCAGAAGCAGAACGAGGGGCTGGCGGACAAGTACGTGATCCCGCCGAATCGCGAGGTGCTGTCGCAGACCCTGTTCACCTTCAACCTCGCCAGTCCGGAAGAACGCGAGAAACTGGTCAGCGAGACGTACCGCAAGGCCAACATCACGATCAACCTGCGCAGCTACGGGTCGTACGAATACACCAAGGTGTTCGAGCGGATGACCCGCGACATCAATGCGACCGTCGCCAACATCCAGAAGCACTACCCGAAGGCGCGGGTCTCGATCACCGGCCTGTTCGCGATGGGCATGAAGGCAGCGAACTACCTGGTGGTCAACGAACTGCAGAGCTTCGGCCTCAGTCTGATGATCATCTCGCTGGCGCTGCTGCTGATCTTCAGCTCGGTGAAGGGCGGTCTGATCTCGCTGATCCCGAACCTGGTGCCGTCGATGCTGGTGCTCGGCCTGCTCGGCCTGTTCGGCATCCCGCTGGACTTCTACACGATGATGCTGGCGCCGATCGTCGTCGGCATCGCGGTCGACGACACGATCCACTTCATGTCGCTGTACCGGCTGGAAGTGTCCAGGCATGGCGACATCCGCCAGGCGTTGATCGACACACTGAAGGAAAGCGGCCAGTCGGTCGTGTTCGCCTCGATGATCCTCGGCTTCGGCTTCGGGATCATGGCGCTGGCGTCCACGCCCGGCCTTGCCAGCCTCGGCAAGTTCGGCTTCCTGGCCATCGCATCCGGCCTGATCTGCGAGCTGTTCCTGACGCCCGCGCTGATCATGGTCTTCAAGCTGAAATTCGACACCAGACTCGAAGCCGCCCCCGCGGCTTCGCACTGATCCCCACCTCCACGAGGAAGATGCCATGAACCCTGTCGTTTCCATCGCACTGAGGCTCGCCCTCGGCGTCTGCCTGGTCGCCCCGCTGTCCCTGTCGGCGGACGGCATGAGTGCCGACGAGATCATGAAGGCCTCCGATCGCGCCTACCGCGGTTCCTTCACCACCGCGCTGATCAAGGTCCAGCTCACGACCTGCCGCTACGCCGTGAAGGGCGAAGCCATCTCCTGCCGCGAAAAACCGCGCATCACCGTGCTGGAAGCGGTCGAGAAGAAGTGGGGCGCGGACCGCAAGGATTCGCACTCGATCGCGATGGTGCTGCAGCCGGCGACCGACAAGGGCGTGGGCATGCTCAGCTACGAGTACTACCAGGGCGACAAGGAAAACGACGTGCTGCTGTACCTGCCCGCGCTCGGCAAGACGCGGCGCGTCGTGTCCAGTGGCGGCGGCAACGAGGACGGCGGCAGCTTCTTCGGCACGGAGTTCTTCGTCGACGACACCCAGCTGAAGAAGATCGACCAGTACACCTTCAAGCTGCTGCGCGACGACGTGTACGAGGGGCGCCCGGTGTGGGTGATCGAGGCCACGCCCAACGCCCGCCGTGCGCCGAAGACGCAGTACGGGAAGATCCAGATGTGGGTCGACAAGGAGCGCAAGCTCATCGTCCGCGAAGACATCTTCAACAAGGCCGGCAAGTTCTATCGCCAGCGTCTCAACACCCAGTACACGCAGGTCGATGGCGTGTGGCTGGCCAAGCGCCAGACCATGAAGAACCTGCTGACGCAGCGCGTGTCGGTGCTCGCCAACCTGTCGGCGGCCTACAACCGCGAGGTGTCGAACGAACTGGTTTCCGAGCGCAGCCTGACCGACGTGACGTTCCGCGAGCGCGAGCTGGCGGCGTTGCGCGCCAAGACGAAATGAGGTCGGGACATGAGCAGACACGACAAGGCTGTCGAAGAGGCGGGAGGCGGCGGCCGCTACGATGAGGACGACGTCGCGGTCATCGGCATGTCCTGCCGCTTTCCCGAAGCCGACGACCCGGACCAGTATTGGGACAACCTGATCCAGGGCCGCGTCTCCGTGCGCGAAGTGCCGCCCGATCGTTGGGACTGGCGCGAGTTCTACGGGGATCCTTCCGCGCCGAACCGCATCCAGAACAAATGGGGCGGCTTCATCGATGCCATCGACCAGTTCGACGGTGACTTCTTCCGCATCTCGCCGACCGAGGCGCGGGTGCTGGACCCGCAGCAGCGGCTGATCCTGCAGTTGACCTGGAGTTGCCTGGAAGACGCGGGCTACCTGCCGTCCGACCTCGCGGGCACCGACACCGGGGTGTACGTCGGTGTCTCCACGCTGGAATACCGTGAGCTGCTGACGCAGTACCAGCGGGTCGTGGAGGCGCATCGTTCCACCGGCAACTACCTGTCGCTGGTCGCCAATCGCGTCTCGTACTACCTCGACCTGCGCGGACCGAGCCTGCCGTTCGACACGGCGTGTTCCAGCTCCCTGTTCGCGATGCACTACGCATCGGAAGCGCTGCGCCGGCACGAGATCAGCATGGCGGTGGTCGGCGGCATCAACATCCTGGCATGCCCGATCACGGTGATCTCGTTCGCCAAGACCGGCATGCTGTCGCCGACCGGCCGCTGCCGTACCTTCGATGCCAGCGCGGATGGTTACGTCCGCGGCGAGGGCGGCGGCGTGCTGTTGCTGAAGCGGCTGGGCGACGCACTCCGCGACGGCGACCGCATCTGCGGGATCATCAAGGGCTCGGCGCTGAACCACGGCGGCAAGGCGCAGACGCTGACCTCGCCCAATGCCTTCGCGCAGGCACAGGTGATCCACGAGGCCTATGCGAAGGCCGGCATCCCGGTCGATCGCATCAGCTACATCGAGGCGCATGGCACCGCCACGCCGAAGGGCGACCCGCTGGAGATCACCGGCCTCAAGCGGGCCTGGCGCAACCTCGAGCGCACGTTCTCGGTGAAGGCCGCGCCGCAGAGCTGCGGCCTGGGGTCGGTGAAGACCAACATCGGCCACCTGGAATCCGCATCCGGCATGGCCAGCGTCATCAAGGTGCTGCTGGCCTTCCGCCACCGGAAACTGCCGGCGCTCGCGAATTTCAAACAGCTCAATCCGCAGATCCACCTCGACGAGACCTCGCCGTTCTACCTGATGACCGAGCCGCGCGACTGGGAACCGACGACGCCCGACGGCGTGCTGACCGCGGGCGTGAGCGCCTTCGGTTTCGGCGGGACCAATGCGCATCTGGTCCTGCAGTCTCCCCCGGGAGACGGCTTCCGGATGGATTGAGCATTCCGCTCCACGTAACGGGCCTGGTGCCGCGATGCCGCGGTGAAGCAGGCGCTCCCTTTCCCACGAGAGTAAAAGACCATGGCAACCAGCAAAGTCGAACGCTTCCACAAGCTGTACGGAACACAGAAGAGACGCA
Organism: Lysobacter sp. DMC104; assembly: GCF_056313665.1. Taxonomy (NCBI): domain Bacteria; kingdom Pseudomonadati; phylum Pseudomonadota; class Gammaproteobacteria; order Lysobacterales; family Lysobacteraceae; genus Lysobacter; species Lysobacter sp. DMC104. The sequence goes on from NZ_JBQUZW010000004.1 coordinate 299,979, forward strand.
CGAATTACCAGGAGAAGGATTTCCTCGACTACCTGTTCATGCTGGTCATCTGCCAGGCCCTGATCGTCATCGGCTTCGGGCCGATGCATCCGATGACGTGGGCGGGCGCCGTGGTCTGCGTGTTCATGGCCATCACGTTCCCGATCAACCACGGACTCGGCTTCAAGGTGCCGGTGGTGCTGCACTCGCCGCAGGACGTGATCTTCCTGATCATCCACAAGCTCCAGAACATCAAGGCGCCGTACTTCATGGCGATCGCGCTGCTCGTCGCCGAGAACGTGATCATCCACTACACGCCGGACTGGCCGCACCACGTCGACTGGATGCGCCGCCTCGCGATCGGCCTGTTCTGGCTGCACGTCACCATCATCACCGTCTACCGCACCACGATCTTCATCGCGCACATGCGCAAGCGCGAGCACATCCGCGAGATCCTGCTGCAGTCGGCGTGGAAGGGGCGCGTCGGTACCCCGGGCCGCACCACGCTGTCGGTGATCCACGCCTACATGACCGGCCTGCTCACGCACATGGTCTACCTGGTGCCGTGGTACCTGGTGCTGACCCACGTGAACTATTCGCTGGTGCTGGCGCCGGCCACCATCGCGCTGGCCTTCCTGATCCAGAAGATCAACGTCAAGACGTTGAACGACTGGTTCTACCGCGACCACTGGCTGTCGCACAATTCCGAGTTCGACTTCATCTACCTGCACGGCGTCCACCACGACGCGATCCCCAGCGGCATGATCGCCGTGGCCGGCAACGGGCCGCTGGAAGGGCTGGTCCGCAGCGCGATCGCCTTCCCGATCCCGTTCTACAACCCGCTGCCCGCGACGCTGTTCTACACGTTCGACGTGAAGTCGGACATCGACATGCACCAGTACATCCCGGGCGTGTTCCCGAAGCTGCCGAAGGACATGCTCGCCGTGATGCAGCATTCGCTGCACCACTTCGGCCGACTCGAACCGTACGGCTTCGCGATCAATCTCGACCTGCCGACCACGGATGAAGTGAAGAAGCGCACGAAGCTCCTGCCGGACGAACTGAAGTATTCGATCCGCCTCGACCAGGAACTCAACGGCTACGTCTGGGACAACCCGAAGTTCCGCTGGTACATGGACCTGGTCGAGCGCTACCACGACCTGCCCGAGGGCGCCACGGCGGCCAAGGCCAAGGTCCAGGCGGAGGACGCCGGCCAGTGAGCGCCAGGCAGGACATCGACTGGGTGGCGGAGATGTTCCGCGCCCTCCGCGATTGCGGCGAGGACATCTCGATCGTCTTCGGCCGCGTCGACGCAGGGCAGGACGTGGCCTGGCAGACGCTCCCGCACGACCAGTTCGACGGCGTCAGCGGCCTGGCGGCGTTGCTGCGGCAACAGCAGCTGTCGCCCGGCACGTTGCCGGTGCTGCGCGAGGGCTGGCCGTCGCGTTGGCGCCGCACGCGCGGCGTGCTGTCGGTGCTGCGCTACCTCGGCGTGCGCCATCAGAAATGGACCGTCGACTACGACTGGCAGGATCCGGCCGGCTTCGCGCCGGTGTCCGAGCGGGTGGCGTGGACGCTGTTCGACGCCGCGCAGACCCAGGTGCTGATCCGCGCCGCCAAGGCGGCCGGCGTCACGGTCAACACGTTCCTGCTGTCGCACCTCGATGCCGCCGTCGGCGGTGGTCGCTGGGTGCCGGTCGGCGCGCCGCGCCGCTGGATGCTGCCGGTGAACATGCGCGGCGCCGTGCCGAAATCCGAGGACGCGCAGCCCAAGATGTCGTTCCTGCCGATCGACGGCACCGACGGACTGCCCGTCGCCGAACTCCAGGCACAGATCGACCACAACCAGAAGATCGGCCGCCACTGGGGCATGTGGTCGCTGCTCCAGCTCGGTCGCCTGCTGGGCGAGGAGGGCATGCGCAAGGACATCCGCAAGCGCGAACGCCAGCGGCACGGCGTGACCGGGATGTTCTCGAACCTCGGCGTCTGGAACGTCGATGGCGCCGGCCACTGGATCTTCTGCCCGGCCATCACCCGCGTCTACCCGATCGGTGCCGGTTGCATCACCGTCAACGGTCGCCTGGCGCTCACCCTGCAACTGCACCACGCCCTCGGCGGCACGCTGGAGAAATCCCGCGCCACGCTCGACGCCTGGGTGCAGGGTTGCCTCGCGGCGGCCGCTTCGCACGAGGCGCCGCACGAGGTGGCCGTCCCCCGTTCCGCATCCCCGCTCGCGTCCGCGTAGCGCCCTCCCGGCGCGCACGCGGCCCGCTTGCACGCATTCGCAATCACCCGTTCAAAGGCGATATTCCCATGGTCAAAGTTGGCATCGAAGCAATGAATGTGTTCGCCGGCACGGCGTTCCTGGACGTCGAGAAACTGGCCGTCCACCGGGATCTGGACCGGACACGTTTCGAAAACCTCATGATGAAGCAGAAGAGCGTCGCGCTTCCCTACGAGGATCCCATCACCTTCGCGGTCAACGCCGCCAAGCCGATCATCGACCGGCTCACCCCGGAGGAGAAGAACCGCATCGAAATGGTGGTGACCTGCACCGAGTCGGCGTTCGACTTCGGCAAGTCGATGAGCACCTACTGCCACGACCTGCTGGGCCTGAACCGCAACTGCCGCCTGTTCGAGGTCAAGAACGCCTGCTTCTCGGGCGTGGCCGGCTTCCAGAATGCGGTCAACTTCATCCTCGCGCAGGTCTCGCCGGGCGCTAAGGCGCTGGTCATCGCCACCGACATCTCGCGCTTCATCCTCGAAGAGGGCGGCAACGCCTTCAAGATGGAGTGGTCCTTCGCCGAGCCCAGCGGCGGCGCGGGCGCGGTCGCGGTCCTGCTCAGCGAGACCCCGCACCTGTTCCAGGTCGACCCGGGCGCGAACGGCTCCTACGGCTACGAAGTGATGGACACCTGCCGTCCGTCCACCGACTCCGAGGCCGGCGACTCCGACCTGTCGCTGCTGTCCTACCTCGACTGCAGCGAGAACGCGTTCCTCGAATACAAGAACCGCGTCGAGGGTGCCGACTACGCCAAGAGCTTCGGCTACTTCGCCTACCACACGCCGTTCGGCGGCATGGTGAAGGGCGCGCACCGCAACCTGATGCGCAAGCATGCCCGCGGCACGTCGCCGGCGGACATCGAGGCGGACTTCTTCCGCCGCTTCGGTCCCAGCCTCACCTACTGCCAGCGGGTCGGCAACATCATGGGCGCCACCGCGATGATGGCGCTGGCCAGCACGATCGACAACGGCGACTTCAGCAGGCCGCAGCGTGTCGGCGTGTTCTCGTACGGTTCCGGCTGCTGCTCCGAATTCTTCAGCGGCGTGGTCAACCAGCAGGGCCAGGACCGCCTGCGCGAGATGAACATCAAGGGGCAGCTCGACAACCGCTACGAACTGACCATGGACGAGTACGAAAGCCTGCTCGTCGGCAGCAAGGCGGTGCGCTTCGGCACCCGCAACGTGGTGCTGGACACCAGCTTCATCCCGCAGGCCACGAAGACGCACGGCAAGCCGGTGCTGTTCCTGAAGGAGATCAAGGAATACCGGAGAATCTACGAATGGATGTCGTAGTCCCCGGCGACGGGTTCGACACCCTGAAGGTCCGGTTCCAGGACGATGTCTGCTTCGTGCAGATCCACCGTCCCGACGCGAACAACACGATCAACGACCTGTTGATCGCCGAGTTCAACCGGCTGCTCGACCGGCACGAGGCGCAGATCCGCATCCTCGTGCTGGAAGGGTTGCCGGAGGTGTTCTGTTTCGGCGCCGACTTCAAGTCGCTGGAACAGGACGTCGCGCGTGGCGTGCAGGGGCCGCTGTTCGACCCTGCGCCGATGTACGACCTGTGGCTGCGACTGGCGATGGGGTCGTTCGTCTCGGTGGCGCACGTGCGCGGCGCGGCCAATGCCGGCGGCATCGGCTTCGTGGCCGCGTGCGACATCGTGCTGTGCGACGAGAAGGCGACCTTCGGCCTGTCCGAACTGCTGTTCGGGCTGATGCCGGCCTGCGTGCTGCCGTTCCTGATCCGTCGCATCGGCCCGGCGAAGGCCAACACGATGACGCTGCTGACCGAGCCGGTGTCGGCGCAGACCGCGCTCGACTGGGGGCTGGTGGACGACATGGGCGCGGACAGCGCCAATCTGCTGCGCAAGAAACTGCTGCGCCTGCGTCGCCTGCCGGCGACGGGCATCCGTCGGTACAAACGCTACATGGATGCCTGGGGCCAGGATCTGGTGCAGGCCCGCCCGCGCGCGATCGCGGCCAACGTCGAAGTGTTCTCAGACCCCGAGAACCAGGCCAAGATCGCCCGCTACGTGACGACCGGGGCGTTCCCGTGGGAGACCGCATGAGCACCAGCGGTGTCGTCACCCTGCACGAGGTCGAGACCGGCATCCTGCAGGTCACGATGCAGGATCGCGAGAACAAGAACACCTTCTCGCCCGCACTGGTCGAGGGTCTGATCGCGGCATTCGACGCGATCGCGCTCGACACGCGCTGCAAGGCGGTGATCCTGACCGGCTACGACAGCTATTTCGCCAGCGGCGGCACGAAGGCCGGGCTGCTGGAGCTGTCCGAAGGCAAGTCGAAGTTCTCCGATCGCGACTTCTACAGCCTGGCGCTGAACTGCGAAGTGCCGGTGATCGCCGCCATGCAGGGCCACGGCGTCGGTGGCGGCTTCGTGCTCGGGCTGTTCTCGGATTTCCCGATCCTCAGCCGCGAAAGCGTCTACACCACCAACTTCATGAAGTACGGTTTCACCCCGGGCATGGGCTCGACCTTCGTGCTCCCGGCCAAGCTGGGCATCACCCTCGCCGAGGAAATGATGCTCACCGCGCGCACGTACCGCGGCGAGGACCTGCAACGGCGCGGGGTGCCGTTCCCGGTGCTGCCGCGGAACGAGATCGCGGATTACGCGCTCGAACTCGCGCGCAGCCTGGCCGACAAGCCGCGACCGTCGCTGGTCACGCTGAAGGATCACCTCGTCGCCGGCCTGCGCGCCGGCCTGCCGGCGGTGATCGCCCAGGAAGAAGCGATGCATGCCAGGACCTTCGGGCAGCCGGAGGTGAAGGACCGCATCCGTGCCTTCTTCGACGGCTGATCGACCACCGCCCGCCCCGTATCGTGTCATTCTCCGGACAGCCTTGCGCCACCGGCCGCCATCGGCCGGCCACAACGGCGTCCGCACCCTCTTCATCACAGGAGTCACCGCACCATGAGCATCAGCAAGCAGGAAATCCTCGATACCCTCCATCGCCATACCCGGGAAGTGCTGCCGGACCTGGCGAACCACGAGTTCAAGCCCGACGATTCGCTGAAGGCGCTGGGCGCCAACTCGGTCGATCGCGCGGACATCATCATGCTCACGCTCGAAACGCTGTCGCTGCGGATCCCGATGGTGGATCTGGCGCGTGCAGAGAACATCGATGGCCTGGCCGACATCATCCATGCGAAGTCCTGACCGTTCCGACATCGCGATCACCGGCATCGGCGCGGTTTCCGCCATCGGTGCCGACACGACCGCGCTGCAGACCGGCTTGCTGGAAGGTCGCGCCGCATTCGGCGTGATGCAACGCCAGGGACGGCAGATTCCGGTGCGCGAAGGCGACATCGGCGGCAGCGCTTCCGCGTTCCTCGGGGCGGAGATCGCCGCCCCGAGAGTGCCGACGGAGCGCTCCAACATCGCCGCCAGGAACCTGTCGCTGACCGCGCAGGCTGCCCTGGCTGCGCTCGAAGAAGCCTGGCAGGACGCCGGGCTCGACGGCGTCGCGCCGGAGCGCATCGGGCTGGTGGTCGGCGGCTGCAACGTGCAGCAGCGCGAACTGGTCCTGCAGCAGGATCGCTACCGCGGGCGCGAGACCTTCCTGCGTCCGACCTACGGCATGTCGTTCCTCGACACCGACCTCTGCGGCCTGTGCACGGAAGTGTTCGGCATCCGCGGACGCGCGTGGACCGTGGGCGGCGCTTCCGCCAGCGGCCAGCTCGCCGTGATCGAGGCCGCCGATGCGGTGGCCTCCGGTCGCGTCGACGTCTGCATCGCCATCGGCGCGCTGATGGACCTGTCCTACTGGGAATGCCAGGGCCTGCGCACGCTGGGCGCGATGGGGTCTGACCGGCATGCGATGACGCCGGACCTGGCCTGCCGTCCGTTCGACACCAACCGCGACGGTTTCATCTTCGGTGAAGCCTGCGGTGCGGTGGTGCTCGAACGTGCGGACGCACTCGGCCATCGCGATCGCCCGCCGCACGCGAAGCTCGCGGGCTGGGGCGTGTGGATGGACGCGCATCGCAACCCGGATCCGTCCGTCGAGGGCGAGATGGCGGCGATCGCGCGTGCGCTGTCCGGTGCAGGTTTGTCGGCGGGCGATATCGACTACATCAACCCGCACGGCACCGGTTCACCGCTGGGCGACATCGTCGAACTCGAGACCCTGCGTCGTTCCGGCCTGTCGCATGCCTGGATCAACGCGACCAAGGCGCTCACCGGCCACGCGCTGACGGCCGCGGGCGCGCTGGAACTGGTGGCGATCCTGCTGCAGATGCGCGCCGGCCGGCTGCATCCCACGCGCAACCTCGACGAGCCGATCGACCAGGCGTTCCGCTGGACCGGCGCGCAAGGTCAGGACCACGAGATCCACAACGCCCTCAACCTCAGCATGGGCTTCGGTGGCATCAACACGGCGGTGTGCGTCCAGCGCTGGAGCTGACGCACCCCGCCGACGCCACCGAGATCCCATGGAACCCGCATCGAGAACGACATCATGAAGATCTACATGTTCCCGGGCCAGGGCGCCCAATCCAAGGGCATGGGCGGCGACTTGTTCGACCGCTTCCCCGAACGCACCGCGCAGGCGGATGCCATCCTCGGCTATTCGATCCGTTCGCTGTGCCTGGACGATCCGCGCGAGGAACTGGGCCAGACGCAGTTCACCCAGCCCGCGCTGTACGTCGTCAACGCGCTGTCGTACTTCGCGCGTCGCGAGGACGACGGTGGCCGCGATCCCGACGCCGTGCTCGGCCACAGCCTCGGCGAGTTCGACGCGCTGATGGCGGCCGGCGTGTTCGACTTCGAGACCGGCCTGCGCCTGGTGCAGAAGCGCGGCGAACTGATGAGCCACGCGAAGGGCGGCGGCATGGCCGCGGTGCTCAACGCCAGCCGTGAGGAGATCGAGCAGATCCTGCGCGAGAACGGCCTGAGCAACGTCTACCTGGCGAACTACAACTCGCCGTCGCAGATCGTGCTGTCCGGCCTGCGCGACGAGATCGCCCAGGCCGAACCGTTGTTCCGCAAGGGCAAGGTCCGGTTCTTCCCGCTGGCGACCAGCGGCGCGTTCCATTCGGTCTACATGCGCGACGCGATGGAACAGTTCCGCACGCACCTGGCCGACGTCGCCTTCTCGGCGCCGCGCGTCCCGGTCATCGCCAACAACACCGCGCGGCCGTACCGCGAGGACGCCATGCTGGAGACGCTGGCGAACCAGATCGCCAACACCGTGCGCTGGTCCGAGAGCGTGCAGTACCTGCTCGCGAAGGCGAAGCTGGCCGGGGAGGAGATCGAATTCGTCGAACTCGGCCCGGGCGAGGTGCTGACGCGGCTGGTGATGACGATTCGTTCGCAGACGCCGGACGACGTGCTGCAGGGGCTGATGCAGACGCTGGCCGGCGATGCCGGTTCCGCGCCAACTGCGGCAGCGGAAGTGCAGGCCGCTCCCGCGCCGGCAGCCGAAGCCACGACCGCGCGCAGTGCCGCCACCGCGGACGAGAAGGTCGCCGCCTGGAATGCCCGCCACCGCGTCGGCGCACGCGTGCGCTCGACCCGCGAAGGCTACGGCGAACTGGAAACGCGGACCGAGGCCATCGTGCTGTTCGGCCACCGCGCCGCGGTCTACATGAAGGGCTACAACGGCTACTTCGACCTGGACGAGCTGGTCGCCGCCTGAGACGACCTCCCGCTCCCCGAGAACGGCCACGAGGCCGCTGCCGGACACGGCGGCGGCCTTTTTCTTTCCATCGCGCGGGTTCAGGGCAGGTCGGCGATCTCCGCCACCACGTCCGCGATCGGCAGCGCGCCGAAGGCGTCCGTCCATGACCCGACGTGGCCCGGCTGTGCCGTCTGCCGCTCGATCGCGGCCATGAACCGCGCACGCGGCCAGATATCGGCCCCGAGCCGCAGCAGATGCGGGTTCTCGACCTGCGCATCGATCAGCGGAAAGCCCCAGTCGCGCAGCCGATGCGCGAGCGCCGCCAGCGCCGCCTTCGAGCCGCCCGAGGCCAGACTGACCATGCTTTCGCCGTAGAACATCAGGCCGACGGCGACGCCGTAGATGCCGCCGACCAGCGCGCCGTCGCCATCGAAGACTTCGACGCTGTGCGCATGGCCGAGCCGATGCAGTTCGCGATACGCGGCCTGCATCGCATCGGTGATCCACGTGCCGTCCTGCCCGGGACGCGGCATGTGCGCGCAGTGCCGGATCACCTCGGCGAACTGCGTGTCGGCGCGGGCGGTCCAGCCGAGGCTGCGCAGCGTGCGCCGATCGCGACGCGAGAGACGCACGCCGTCGGTGCGGACCACGGCGCGCGGGGAAGGCGACCACCACAGGATCGGCTCGCCTTCCGAGAACCACGGGAAGATGCCTTGCCGATACGCGTTGAGCAGCCGCTGCGGCTGCAGGTCGCCGCCGGCCGCGAGCAATCCGTTCGGTTCGCGCAGCGCGCTCGACACCGGCGGGAATGGCGCCGCGGGATCGGGCGAGAGCCAGGGCAGGCGAAGCGTCATGCGTCGTGTACGGGATCGCGGAACGGCGAATGCGTCGCCATGCCGGCCGCATAACGCCGGGTCGCCTCGCGTTCTTCCTCGCACCAGCGCGCGATCGCCTCGGCGAACGCGGCGTCGGCGATCCAGTGCCGGCTGTGCACGAACGTCGGCAGGAAGCCGCGGTCGATCTTGTGTTCGCCCTGCGCGCCAGGCTCGAAGCGGTTCAGGCCTTCGCGCAGGCAGTATTCGATGCCCTGGTAGTAGCAGGTCTCGAAATGCAGCCCCGAATGCATTTCGTCGCACCCCCAGTAGCGGCCGTAGAGCGTGTCGCCGCCGCGCAGGCAGAACGCGCCGGCGATCGGCCGGCCATCGCGCTCGGCGAGCATCAGCACCAGTCCGCGCGGCAGCGCTCGTGCCAGATGACGGAAGAACGGCAACGTCAGCGCGGGCGAGTTGCCGTGGTCGTCGAATGTGCGCCGGTAGAAGCCGTGCATCGCGACCAGATCCGCCTCGCTCGCTTCATCGCCGTGCACCACGCGGAAGGCCACGCCGGCGCGCGCGACCTTGGCGCGCTCCTGGCGGATGTTCTTGCGATGCTTGTGGTCCATCGCGGCGAGGTAGTCGTCGAACGTGCGCCAGCCGGCGGCGTTGTGCCAGTGGTATTGCACGTCGAGTCGCGCCAGCCACGGCGCATCGAACGCCGCGGTTTCCGCTTCGGTCGGGAAATTCACGTGCGCGGACGTGCAGCCCGCCGCGTGCGCGAATGCGGGCATCGCGCGCACCAGCAGCGCACGTGTCTCCGCATCGCGCGCGAGCAGGCGCGGGCCGGTCACCGGCGAGTAGGGCACGGCGCACAGCCATTTCGGGTAGTAGTCGTGGCCGTGGTGCGCGTAGGCGTGGGCCCAGGCATGGTCGAACACGAACTCGCCGTGCGAATTGGTCTTCACGTAGCCCGGCGCCGCGGCGACGAGGTCATCGCCCTCCCACAGCGTGAGATGCAGCGGTGTCCAGCCCCAGTCCTCGCGCAGGCAACCGTGCGTTTCCAGTCCCGCGAGGAAGGCGTGCGACACGAACGGATTGCAGCCGTCGTGGAGTGCATCCCACGCGGCGGCGGGCAGGTCGTCGAGCGAATGAAGTGCCCGGAGCTTCATGTCGCACGTGGTCGCAGGTAGACGTCGGGATCATGCTTCTGCATGTGCCGTTCGGGTTGCGACAGCGGCTCGAAACCCAGCTTCGCGTAGAGCGGCTGCATGTCGCGGGTGACGAGGTGCCAGCGGCGCAAACCCTGCAAGCGCGGGTCGGCCATCAGCGCCTCGACCACGGTGCGGCCGTGGCCGTGGCCGCGGTGTTCCGGCAGCACGAACACGTCGGCGAGGTAGGCGAATGTCGCCTGGTCGGTCACCGCGCGTGCAAACGCAACCTGGCCGACGCCGTCGAGGAAACCGCCGCAGCAGACCGAATGGCGCAGGGCGCGCTCCAGCGTGTCGAGCGGGATGCCGGCGGCCCAGTACGAGTCGCCGGACAGGAAACGATGGATCAGCGCGAGGTCGAGGTCGTCGAAATCCGCGCTGGTCCGCAGCATCGCTCAGCCTTCCTTGTCGAGGAACCGCTCTGCATCCAGCGCGGCCATGCAGCCGAAGCCGGCGGAGGTGATCGCCTGACGGTAGACCTGGTCGGCGACGTCGCCGGCGGCGAACACGCCTTGGACCGAGGTCTGCGTGGCGTTGCCGTCGAGGCCGGTCTGGATGGTGAGGTAGCCGTTCTTCATCGCCAGCTGGCCTTCGAACAGCGTCGTGTTCGGGGTGTGGCCGATGGCGACGAACAGGCCGTGGATCGCGATGTCGCGGGCGGCGCCGTCGAGCATCGACTTCACGCGCACGCCGGTGACGCCCTTGTCGTCGCCCAGCACTTCGTCGACGGTGTGGTGCCACACCGGTTCGATCTTGCCGGCCTGCACCTTCGCGAACAGCTTGTCCTGCATGATCTTCTCGGCGCGCAGGGTGTCGCGGCGATGGACGAGATAGACCTTGCGGGCGATGTTCGACAGGTACAGCGCTTCCTCGACCGCGGTGTTGCCGCCGCCGATCACGGCGACGTCCTGGTCCTTGTAGAAGAAGCCGTCGCAGGTGGCGCAAGCGGACACGCCGCGGCCCTTGAAGGCCTCCTCGGACGGGATGCCGAGGTACTTGGCGGTGGCGCCGGTGGCGATGATCAGCGCGTCGCAGGTGTATTCGCCGCTGTCGCCCTTCAGCCGGAACGGGCGCTGCGACAGGTCGGCGGTGTGGATGTGGTCGAACACCACTTCGGTCTCGAAGCGCTCGGCGTGCGCCTGCATGCGCGCCATCAGGTCCGGGCCCATCAGGCCGTGGGCGTCGCCCGGCCAGTTGTCGACCTCGGTGGTGGTCATCAGCTGGCCGCCCATCTGCAGGCCGGTGATGACCACGGGCTTGAGGTTGGCGCGGGCGGCGTAGACCGCGGAAGTCCAGCCGGCCGGGCCGGACCCGAGGATGATCAGCTTCGAATGCTTGGGCGTGCTCATGGCGTCTCGCGAAGGGGCGGGGGCGGCGCCGGCAGGGGCGTCGCGGCAAGGGGGAATTGTAGCCAAGGGAGGCCGGATCAACCCGGCTGGGTGCGCCGCGGGCGGAACGCTGCATCGCGCCCCGCCGGGGCGGCGCGATCACCAGTCCTGGTGGTCCGGCAGCAGGCCGCGCAGTTCGGCGTCGGTGAGGTTGCGCCACTGGCCGGGCTTGAGGTGGCCCAGCTTGAGCTTGCCGATGCGCACGCGCACGAGCTGCTTCACGCGGTAGCCGAAGTGCGCGGCCATCAGGCGGATCTGGCGGTTCAGGCCCTGCACCAGCACGATCCGGAACCCGAACGGCCCCAGCTTGCCGGTCTTGCAGGGCAGGGTGGTCTGGCCGTGGATCGGCACCCCGCGGCTCATGCCGCGCAGGAACTCGTCGGTGATGCGATTGTTCACCGCGACCAGGTACTCCTTCTCCAGCTTGTTCTCGGCGCGCAGGATCGCGTTGACGATGTCGCCGTTGCTGGTCAGCAGGATCATGCCCTCGGAGTCCTTGTCGAGGCGGCCGATCGGGAAGATCCGCTGCTCGTGATCCACGAAATCGACGATGTTGCCCTTGACGCCTTCCTCGGTGGTGCAGGTGATCCCCACCGGCTTGTTGAGCACGATGTAGACATGCCGGCGCTGGCCCTTCGCGGCCGTGCGCGGGCGCAGCACCTCGCCGTCGATCCGGACCTCGTCGTCCTCGCCGATCTCGCTGCCGATCCGGGCGCGGAACCCGTTGACCGTGACCCGGCCTTCGCCGATCAGCCGGTCGGCCTCCCGGCGCGAGCAGTACCCGGTGTCGCTGATGTGTTTGTTGAGGCGCATGGGCGGGCGGGAGGCGTCGGGGCAGGGCGGGCATCGTAGCCGGTGGCGGCCGGAAAATCGCCTGCGGCGGCCTCGTGCCTGACTCGGGATATCTGTAAGATCAGCGATCTGGACGACTTTTTTCAGGCATTCCCACACGGTGGCACGCGAGCTTCCCACCCCCGGCGGCAAATCCCGTCGCGCCGCGCCGGCCGCCGCTGCGCCGGCCGAACCGTCGAAGATGAGTCCCGGCCGCCAGCGGCTGGTGCGCGACATCGCGCTGATCATGATCGCGCCGCTGCTGCTGTACCTGCTGGTCTGCCTGTTCACCTTCTCGCCGCAGGACCCGGGCTGGTCGCATTCGGGCAGCGTGACCGCGCCGCTGGAGAACGCCGGCGGCCGGGTCGGCGCCTGGCTGGCGGACGTGCTGCTGTACCTGTGCGGCTACGTCGCGTTCGTGCTGCCGCTGATCCTCGGCGCGATCGCCTGGATCGCGCTGTTCGGGATGGATGTCGACGGTGACGGCGACGCCGACCTCGGCCCCGCGCTGCGGCTGGTCGGCATCGTCGGCTTCGTGGTCGCGGCCACCGGGCTGCTGACGCTGAAGATCGGTGCGGTCGAGGACTTCTCCGCCGGTGCGGGCGGCATCCTCGGCAAGCTGGTCGGCGATTCGCTGCTGCGCGGCTTCGGCATGGTCGGCGGCAACCTGTTCCTGATCGCGCTGCTGCTGATCTCGATCACCCTCGCCACCGGGTTGTCGTGGCTGGCGGTGATGGATCGCATCGGCTTCTGGCTGATGAAGCTGCCGCCGCTGTTCCGCCGCGGCACGCAGCAGGCCACCGAGTGGCAGGCCGCGCGTGCGATGCGCGAGGAGCGCGGGGAAGTCCGCAAGGTCGAGACCGAGAAGCGTGCCAAGCGCGAGCCGGTGAAGATCGAACCGCCGCCGCCGACCGCCGCCGTCGAGAAAAGCGACCGCGCCAAGCGCGAGCAGCAGATCCCGCTGTTCCACGTGCCCGACGGCTCCGGCCTGCCGCCGCTGTCGCTGCTGGACGATCCCAAGCCGCAGCCCAAGGGCTACGACGAAGACACGCTGGAGACGCTGTCGCGGCAGATCGAGTTCAAGCTCAAGGATTTCCGCATCGATGCGCAGGTGGTCGGCGCCTGCCCGGGCCCGGTGATCACCCGCTTCGAGATCGAGCCCGCGCCGGGCATCAAGGTCAGTTCGATCAGCTCGCTGGACAAGGACATCGCCCGCGGCCTCAGCGTGAAGTCGGTGCGCGTGGTCGACGTGATCCCCGGCAAGTCGGTGATCGGCCTGGAAACGCCGAACACCAAGCGCGAGATGATCTACCTCAGCGAACTGCTGCGCTCGAAGGAATACGACAAGTCGGTCAGCCCGCTGACGCTGGCGCTGGGCAAGGACATCGCCGGCCGGCCGACCGTGGCCGACCTCGCGCGCATGCCGCACCTGCTGGTCGCCGGCACCACCGGCTCGGGCAAGTCGGTGGCGGTGAACGCGATGGTGCTGTCGCTGCTGTACAAGGCCTCCGCGAAGGACCTGCGGATGCTGATGATCGACCCGAAGATGCTGGAACTGTCGGTGTACCAGGGCATCCCGCACCTGCTGGCGCCGGTCGTCACCGACATGAAGGAAGCGGCGAACGGCCTGCGCTGGTGCGTGGCCGAGATGGAGCGCCGCTACAAGCTGATGAGCGCGGTCGGCGTGCGCAACCTCGCCGGTTTCAACAAGAAGGTGAAGGACGCGCAGGACGCCGGCCAGCCGCTGCTGGACCCGCTGTTCCGGCCGAATCCCGAGCTGCAGGAGGCCCCGCCGGCGCTGGAGCCGATGCCGTTCATCGTCATCTTCATCGACGAATTCGCCGACATGATGATGATCGTCGGCAAGAAGGTGGAAGAACTCATCGCCCGCCTGGCGCAGAAGGCGCGCGCCGCCGGCATCCACCTGATCCTCGCCACCCAGCGCCCGTCGGTGGACGTCATCACCGGCCTGATCAAGGCGAACATCCCGACCCGCATCGCGTTCCAGGTGTCGAGCAAGATCGACTCGCGCACCATCCTCGACCAGAGCGGTGCCGAGACGCTGCTCGGCCACGGCGACATGCTCTACCTGCCGCCGGGCACGGCGATGCCCGAGCGCGTGCACGGCGCGTTCGTCAGCGACGAGGAAGTGCATCGCGTGGTCGAGCACCTCAAGCACATCGGCGGCGGCCCGGACTACGTCGAGGGCGTGCTGGAGGAAGTGCAGACGATGGGCGACGGCGTGGTCGTCGGCCCGACCGGGCTGCCTGAAACCGGCGGCGGGGCGGGCGACGAGAGCGACCCGCTGTACGACGAGGCGGTCAAGATCGTCACCGAAAGCCGCCGTGCCTCGATCTCGGGTGTGCAGCGCCGACTGAAGATCGGCTACAACCGCGCCGCCCGCCTGATCGAGGCGATGGAAGCGGCCGGCATCGTCTCCGCGCCCGAGCACAACGGCGACCGCACCGTCATCGCGCCGCCGCCACCGCGCTGATTGCACGATTCGCCCTGTCTTGCGCCGCAGCCTGCCGGCTCCGGACGCCAGACTGGCCGCGGCCAATCCGCGTTCAGCTTCTTCCGTTCAGACTCGCCGCCAGTCCGGCTACACGATGACCCGTCGCATGAAGATCGCCTCCTTCGCCGTCCGTTCCGCCGCCGCACTCGCGCTGCTCGCCTCGGGATTCGCCCAGGCCGGCGCCCGCGACAGCCTCGACACCTTCACCCGCGATCTCAAGGGTCTGCAGGGCACCTTCACCCAGCAGGTGTTCGACAATCAGGGTCGTCGCAAGGAAGCCTCGTCGGGCTCGGTGGCGCTCTCGGCGCCGAAGCTGTTCCGCTGGGAATATCTCAAGCCGTACCCGCAGCTGATCGTTGCCGACGGCGCCAAGGTCTGGATCTTCGACCCCGATCTCAAGCAGGTCACGGTGCGCTCGCAGGGCGCCGAAGAGCAGAACAGCCCGCTCGCGGTGCTGACCGATCCGAAGAAGCTCGACCAGTCCTTCGCCATCACCGAAGCCGGCCGCGAAGGCGGGCTGGAGTGGCTGGAACTCTCGCCGAAGCGCAAGGACAACAATGGTTTCGAGCGGGCACGCCTCGGTTTCGACGGCAGCTCGCTCGCGAAGATGGTGATCGTCGACAGCCTCGGCCAGCGCACCGAGATCACCTTCGCCGGCTGGAAGCGCAATCCGAAGTTCGCCGCCGCGACGTTCAAGTTCTCGCCGCCGAAGGGCGTCGACGTGGTGCGCGGCGAGTGAGGCATCTCCCGCACCGATCCGCCCTCGCGACCGCGCCGCTGCTGCTGGCGGTCGCTCTGTGCGCCGCCGCGGCACCACCGACGGCACCGAAACCGAATCCGGCCACCGCGCGCCTGGCCGCGGCGCAGGAACGCGAAACGCTGGACAGCGTCGTCGCCGCCTCGCTGGTCGGGGCGTTGTCCGAACAGCTCGGTGGCCGCGCGGTGAAGCTCAAGCTCGGCCGCGTCGACGTGCAGACCACCAGCCTGCGCGACCGCCGGGTGAGCGGGCAGGGCGAGGTGCAGATCGGCAACGCCGAGGAATGGATCGGCTTCCGCTTCGTCGCGCTGTACGACGCCATCTTCGAAAGCGCCGGCTATCCCGAACTCGACATCGGCGCGGCCGGGCCCGCCAGTCGATCGGTGCCCAACGACGCGACCCTGATCCGCGAACTGGACGACCACGTCGTCGCGAAGCTGGGCGAGGAATTCGGCGGCCAGCACGTGCGGCTGCAACTGGATCGCATCGCCACCACCGAGGCCAGCCCGCGCTATTCGCGCATCGACGCCACCGGCATCGCCGACTTCGGGCCCGACGGCACCGCACCGGTGCGGGTCGAGGGCCTGTACGACCGCCTCGACAAGACCTGGCTGCGGGCGTCGTACACGCTGGACCAGGACACGGGCAACGACGCCGGCAGCAGTCCGTCGCCGGCCGGGCATCGTTGAGGCGTCGACTCGCGGCTTGGCGCCTCGCGACGCCGACCTGCTAAGGTGACGACCCCGCTCCGGACGCCCCCGCTTGTCCCGCTCCACGCCTCCCGCACCGTTCCCCGAAGCGCCCGACCTGCTGGCGGTCGAGCGCGACGCGCTGCGTCCGCTGGCCGAGCGCATGCGTCCGCGCACGCTGGACGACATGGTGGGCCAGCGCCGGTTGCTGGCGCCGGGCACCGCGCTGCGGCGCTCGATCGAATCCGGCCACGTGCATTCGATGGTGCTGTGGGGGCCGCCGGGCTGCGGCAAGACCACGCTCGCGCTGCTGCTGGCGAAGTACGCCGACGCCAATTTCCGCGCGATTTCCGCGGTGCTCTCCGGATTGCCCGAGGTGCGCCAGGTGCTGGCCGAAGCCGCCCAGCGCTTCGCCGACGGCCGGCGCACGGTGCTGTTCGTGGACGAAGTGCACCGCTTCAACAAGGCGCAGCAGGACGCGTTCCTGCCGCACATCGAGCGCGGCACCATCCTGTTCGTCGGTGCCACCACCGAGAACCCGTCGTTCGAGCTGAATTCGGCGCTGCTGTCGCGCTGCCGGGTGCACGTGATGGAAGCGGTGTCGGCCGACGACATTGCCGTCGCGCTGCAGCGGGCGCTGGACGATCCCGAGCGCGGGCTCGGCGACCGCGCCCTGACGATCGCGCCGGCCCAACTGCACCTGATCGCCGTCGCCGCCGACGGCGACGTGCGCCGCGGCCTGACCCTGCTGGAAATCGCCGCCGAACTGGCGGGTGAAGGCGATGCGGCCGGCGAGGGCGGCACCATCACCGACGAGATCCTCGAACAGGTGCTGGCCGACCGCACCCGCCGCTTCGACAAGGGCGGCGAGCAGTTCTACGACCAGATCTCGGCGCTGCACAAATCCGTGCGCAGCTCCAATCCCGACGCCGCGCTGTACTGGCTGGCGCGGATGCTCGACGGCGGCTGCGACCCGGTCTACCTCGCCCGGCGCATGACCCGCATGGCGGTCGAGGACATCGGCCTGGCCGACCCGCGGGCGCTGCAGATGGCGATCGACGCCTGGGACACCTACGACCGCCTCGGCAGCCCGGAAGGCGACCTCGCGCTGGCGCAGCTCGTGATCTATCTCGCCAGCACCGCGAAGTCGAACGCCGCCTACACCGCCTTCGGCGCGGCCAGGCGCGACGTGGCCGAGTACGGCACGCAGGAGGTCCCGCTGCACCTGCGCAACGCGCCGACCAAGCTGATGAAGTCGATCGGCTACGGCAAGAATTACCGCTACGACCACGACAGCGCAGGCGGCGTGGCGCTGGAGCAGACCGGCTTCCCCGACGCCATGGGCGAGCGCGTCTACTACCGGCCCGTCACCCGCGGCCTAGAGATCAAGCTGAAGGACAAGCTTGACCGCCTGCGCGCGGACCGCGAGCAGGCCCGTACCCGTGCCCGGAGCGATGCGGGCGGTGGCGAAGACCACGACGGGTCCGCTTCATGAGTCACTTCATGTTCGACTTCCAAGTAATTGAAATAAAAGACTCGTTCGGCAGGCGAGGCAGCGCATGAATCCCGCCCTCTGGTGGCAGCAGCTCGGTCTGGTCGCCGCGGGCGGCGCGTTGGGGGCGATGCTGCGGTTCTGGCTGGGCGGCCTGCTGCTGCGCCACGTCGGCACCGGGTTCCCGTGGGGCACGCTGGCGGTGAACCTGATCGGCTCGTTCGCGGCGGGCTTCCTGGCGATCTGGCTGGAAGGTCGCGGCCCGTCGGCGCTGTACTGGCGGGCGTTCCTGATGGTCGGGATCCTCGGCGCGCTGACCACGTATTCGGCGCTGATGGTCGAGTGCCTGCTGTTCGCGAAATCCAGCCGCGGCGACTGGGCGCTGGGCTACCTCGTCATCACGCTCGCGGCCGGTCTGACGCTGGTCTGGCTCGGCGCCCGTACCGCGGACGCGCTCAGGGTTTCCTGACCCCGCAGCGCGGGGAACGCCGCAGGCAGCAGCGGACGTTCCCCGATCCCGGCCGCCGGCCGCGATGACGATCCTGTTCCGGACCGCGCCGACCGGCGCTTTTCCGGAGTCTTCGATGAAACCCTTCGCCTGCTGCCTGCCGCTCGTCCTCGCCGCCTGCCTGCCCGTCGCGGGCCATGCCGCCAGCTATACCGTCCACGTCTGCACCGATGCCCGCGGCGTCCGCAGCTACCAGGACACGCCCTGCGCCGTCGCCCAGCGCAGCGTCGCCACCCGCGAGTTCGCCACGATCGTCCCCGACCCGGCGACGCTCGCCCGCACCCGGGCGATCGAAGCCGAGATGGATCGCCGCAACCGCGGCGGCGGCGACCACGTCCGCATCGTCCGCACCGCGGGCGCGAAACGGAACGCGACCCCGGACCCGTGCCGTGCCGCCAAGGGTCGCCGCGACGCCGAACTCAAGCGCGTCGGCCTGAAACGCACCTTCGACCAGCTCAGCCGCCTCGACGGCGACGTCTGGGACGCCTGCCACGGGTTCTGAGCATCGATCACGTCGCAGGTACGCGCGACTCCGCCTCGATCCGCGCGATCTCCGCCGCCAGCAGTTCGGGATGCAGGGCGAACTGGTCGCTGGCGAGCAGGGCGCGGCCGTCCTCGGTGACCTCGATCCGTTCGACCTGCAGCAGCGGGCCGTCGCGGAACAGTTCGATGTAGCTGTCGAGGACGCCGGTGAGCGTGCCCTGCGCGGTGTCCGGGGCGGCCAGTACCAGTTGCAGGCCGAGCGAGCGCAGGTACTGGGTGGTCGCGCGGGCGTTCTGGGCGTCGATCTTGTCGCCGAACTCGTCGAGCATGATCAGGCCGAGGCCGCCGAGTTCGCCATCGCGCTTGCCGTAGGCCGCGGCCAGCGCGGCGCCGGCGATCACGTACATCGGCGCGCGGTGTTCGCCGCCCGAGCCCGAGCGCATGCGTTCGCTGAGCGTGCCGATGACCTGCTCACCCTGGCGGATGTTCACCTCGAACACGAAGAAGCGGCGGTAGTCGTCCAGCGGCGAGGGCGCGCTGCCGCGGCCGCCGACGCGGTCCTCGACGATGTCGCGGAACGCGGCCGGCACTTCGCCGGCGCTGCCGAACAGCGTATCGGCCTCGCCGACGTCGGCCACGCGCAGGATGAAGCGGTGCAGGTCGCGGAATTCCGGCGCCACCTCGCAGCGGAACTGGTAGCGCTCGTCGTTGGAGAACGCCGGGCTCTGCGCGAGGGTGCGGTTGAGCGTGCGGATCTGCTGCTCCAGCCGCTTGAAGTTGTCGTACAGCGCCGAGGCGACGTTGCTGCGGAAGGTCTCGACCGCGATCGCATACGCCTCGTCGGCGCGGGTCTGGTGCTGCACCAGTTCGGTGTCGCGCAGGTAGGTGATCTCGGCCTGCAGCAGCGCGCCGGCGCGGCGCCAGTCCTGCGGCTCCACGTCGAAACCGACGCCGTGGTCCTTGGCGTACTGCGCCAGCCCCGACCAGGCGTCGGGCAGCACGTTCTGCAGCGCCTTGTCGGCGTCGTCGGCGCGCCGGCGGCAATGGTCGATGCGATCGGCCAGTTCCGGATGCTTCTCGTCGAGATCGTCGCGATGCTGCTCGACGAGGTTGGGGTCGACGTCGGGATGGCGGAACGCCTCGACCGCGGCGCGGGCGATGGCGTCGCTCTCGGCATTCAGGCGTTCGAGGCGCGACTGCGCGTCGACGACCTTGCCGCGGACGACCGCGTCCTCGCCGACGAGGCGTTCGACCAGCGCGTCGAGTTCGCGGCAGCGCGCGTCGAGCGCATGCGCCTGCTCGGTCAGCCGCACGAGGTCCGGATCGGCGATCGCCGCGAGCTGGTCGCGCAGCGAGGCGTAGCGCGCCGCGGCTTCACGGTGGCGCAGCAGCACGTCGTGGACGGCCTGCGCGGCGTGCTCCGGGCCGCCGATGCGGGTCCAGTCGGCGACGCGGGCGTCGAGTGCGGTGCAGATCGTCTCCAGCCGGCGGATCTCGCGGCCGGCGCGCTCGCCGTCCTCGCGCAGCAGCTTCAGCCGCTCGCGCTGGTCGGAAGCGCCGATCTTGAGTTCGCCGGCGCCGGGCAGGCGCAGGCGTTCGACGCCGCCGCCCTTGGTCACCAGACCGTCGCGGGTCAGACCGTGGCGGGTCGCGACGACTTCGGCCTCGGTCTCGATACAGCGCAGGTCGCCGAGCTGCTGGCGCAGGTAGGCCACGGCATCGGCATCGCCGCGGAGCAGGGCGGCGACGCGGCCCTCTGCCGGCTTGGATTCGCGGGCGCTGCGGACCTGGCTGGTCAGCGCCAGCTTCACGCCGTAGACCGAGCGATGGCCCTTGAGGCCGCGATACAACGCGACCGCGCGCTGTTCGTGCTCGGCCGGTACCAGCAGCGCCTCGACGTGAGTCCGCAGGTAGGCTTCCATCGCGCCCTGCCAGTCGGGGTCGCTCACCTGCACGAGGTCGCAGACCGGGCGGCAGGGGATGTCGGCTTCTTCGAGATAGCTCATCAGCCGGACCACGTCGGCGCGCAGTTCGGCGCGGCCGGACTGCAGGCGACTCTGGTTCTGCGCGGCCAGCTTCTCGCGCTGGCGCGCCTGTTCGAGCTCGTTGCGCGCCTCGTGCGCACGCGCGGCGACGTGCGCCATCGCCGGCGCGGCGGCGCGCAGGGCGTCGACCAGCTGCGCATGCAGCGCTTCCGGCGCGTGGTCGATGCCGGCGTCGTCGGCGAGGCTCGCCAGTTGCGTGTACAGCGCGCCCCAGGTGGCGGCGGCGCGGATCAGCGCATCCGCGTCGAGCCCCGGCAGTTCCAGCTTCGCCGCGCTGGCGAGCGCATCGCGGACGTAGCCGGCGTTGCGCATCAGCTCGCGCTTGAGCTGCGCCATCTCGTCGCGGTCGCGGCCGGCGATCTCGTCGAACGACGCCTGCTCGCGGTAGCCGCGCGTGCCCTGCAACCGGCGCTGGGCGTCCTCGGATTGCTGGCGGGCGCTGCCACGGTCGCTGCGGGCCTGGTCGAGCTGGCGGGCGATGCGTGCGGCCGCGTCCTGCAGCGCGGTCAGCGCCTCTTCCGCGGCGTCGACCTGCTCGCCGTGGGCATCGCGGCGGTATTCGGCGGCGAGCGCGCGCCATGACGCGGCGCGGGTCGCGTGCGCGGCGACCTTGCGGTACTGCTGCTCCACGACTTCGGCCGCACCGATGCGCTGGGCGACCTGTTCGATCTTCTCGCGCAACTGGCGGAAGCCTTCGAGCAGGCTGCGGAAGCGGGCGATGTCGGTCGGGCGCTCCTCGGCGACCAGCGTGCGCACGAAGTGGTCGACGTCGCTCACGCGCTGCAGGTTCAGCGCGTTCTGGAACGCCTTGCGGTAGGCGATCGGGTCGATGTGCAGGTTGCCGCCCGGCCGCAGGTGCAGCAGCAGGTCGCGCAGGAAGCGTTCGCTGGTCGCATGCAGTTCCGGCTTGCTGCCAGCGGTCTTGCAGTGCGCGGCGGCCGCGGTGCGGAACTGCGCCCAGGTCAGCGGCAGCTCGCGACCGCCCTGGGTTTCAAGGTGATCGGCCAGCGTCAGCGCGACGCCGGGCAGGAGGTACAGCCCGTGCACGCGGTGGTCTGGCTCGTCCTCGGACGCGCCCAGCGCGACGCCGGCGGTCAGGCATTCGCCGGTGACGGTGTCCTCGAACACCAGGCTGATGTACGTCGTCGCCGTCTTGCGCACGCGACCGTCGTCGCCGGCGCGGTACACGCCGAGGCAGTAGTCGCGGATGGTGCGGGCGCGATGGCTGCCGCCGGCCTGCGCGTTGAAGCGGATGGTGTTGCGGTCGCCGCCCAGCATCACGATCTGCAGGGCATCGAGCAGCGCGCTCTTGCCGGCGCCGTTGGGCGCGATGATCGCGGTCGTGGCGTCGAGGTCGAGCGTCTCGGCCTCGAACAGGAAGAACTGGACCAGATGGACCCGCTTAAGCTGGCGCATGCGCATCCTCCGCCGGCGTGCCGGTCTCGTCGTCGTTTGCGCCAAGGTCGCTGTCGTCGTCCTCGTCGCGGTTGTGCTGGTCGAGGCGCTGCAGCCACTGCGCGCCGACGATCTCGACGATCGCCGGCCTCACCACGATCCGGAACGGCTGCGGGTCGTCCGGTTCGCAGTCGACCACGCGCGCCACCGACCAGCGGCGCAGCGCGCGCAGGGTCTCGCGCAGCGTGCCGATGTCGGGCATCGGCCGGCCGGTCAGGTCGGCGTAGGCTTCCTGCAGTTCCGGCAGGTCGACGTAGACCTCGCCCTGGTCCTCGATCTGGCCCTGGCGCATCGCCGCGTCGTAGCGCTGGCGCAGCACGAGCAGCAGCAGCGTCTGGTCCAGCGACACCGCGGTGCCTTCGCCGTGCGACGGCAGGGCGACGACGTAGCGGTAGTGCGCGTTGCGCTCCAGCCGCACGCCCAGCGGCTCCAGCGCCGCGGCGAAGTCGCCGAACCAGGTGTCGACGAGGTGGTAGGCGTTCTTGGTGCCGCGATCGCTGGCGTAGAGCACCTGTTCGGTGACCAGCCGGTAGGCGGCGCGTTCGAAATCCTGCGGGATGTAGGTGCCGCCGGAGAGCTGGCTGAGCTGGGACCAGGTGCGTTTCATGCGGAAGCAGTCTTTCCTTTGCGGCCCGCCTCGCGGCGCAGCACGAAGCGCGGGCCGCGGAGATGGGCGTTGTCGGCGTGCTCGCCCTCGACCAGCGCGATGCGGAAGCCCTGCAGCAGGCGGTGCAGGGGATCGTCGCGGCGCAGGCCGCCGTCGCGGCGGCTGCGCAGGGCGAGGGTGATGAGGGTCTGGTAGGCGCGGAAATCCTCGATCGAGGCGATTTCCAGCGTCTGCGAATCGAGTTCGCCGCGGTCGCGCCACTGGCGGTCGAGGTAGCGCCCGAGGTCTTCGGGCAGCACCAGCCGGGCGCGCTTGATCCGGCGCAGCAGATTGAGCCGCGCCAGTTGCTCGGGCGTGGGCTCGGCCTGCGCGTTGGCGGTGCGCGGGATCGGCCGCGGCCGCGCCTTCGGCGGACGCAGGCGGGTCTCGTCCATCAGCCCGCCGGGGGCGACCGGGGAGCGCAGTTCCCCTTCGGGAGCGGCGAGTGCGCCGCGGCAGGCGCGGCGGAGCAGGGTGTCGAGCCGGTCCGGTGCACGCAGGCGGTAGTCGAGGAAGGCCAGCGCCCGGCGATTGGCCTGGCGGATGTCGTCGTCGAGGCGGCCGAGGTAGTCGTCCAGCCGGTCCAGTTCGTACAGCCGGCGCAGGCTGCGCGAGAACCGCAGCGCGGCGCGCTCGGCATCGCCGCCGGGCACGTGGGCGGCGTACCAGTCCAGCAGCCGCGGCCGCGCGGGGCCGTGTTCGATCTCGCGGACCATGGCGAGGATCGACGTGCGCCGGGCAAGCGGATGGTCGCTGTTGTGCAGCTCGGCGTAGTCGCCGACGAACAGCTCGCCGACGTAACGCTCGAACAGGTGCCGCGCGAACGCGGCGGTGGATTCTGCGCGGCTCAGCTCGGGCATCAGGTCGCGCACCTGCACGCCCAGCGCCGCCACGTGGGCCAGCAGGTGGCGGGCCTGCTCGGCGGCTTCGTCGAGCATGTCGCCCTGCGCATGACCGTCGACCACCTGCTGCAACTGCAACTCGATCGAGCGCACCTTGGCGCCGAGGAAGGTCGGCCCGCGCTCGGCGAACTCGACCAGCAGACCCAGCAGCCGCGATACCGGATGGGTCATCGACACCATCTCGCGGGCGCCGATGCGCTCCTGCCGCAGCCAGCCGGCCTGGCGGAAACGGTCGTAGACCGACTGCGCCCGGGTCGCGAGCGGCGTGTCCGGCGGGTCGCCGTCGTCGGCCTCCCACGGGTCGTCGGTCAGCAGGTAGCGCTCCAGCGCGGCGACGATCTCGCGGCGCAGGAAGCCGGTGCTGGGCGGCAGGGGCGCGTCCGGACCGAAGAATTCGTCGAACAGGCGGCACAACAGCCGCCAGTAGTGCCGGCGGTTGGGCGACGCCAGCGGGCCGAACACCCCTTCGGGCAGGGTCGAGAACAGGCCGACTTCGGCCGGGGACACGCTCAATGGGCAGACTCCGGCGGGGCGGAACGGGGGCGATCGGCGATTATCCCAGAATCCCGGACAGCGTCACCGCTGGCCGGTCCGCCGCGGACGATTCGCGTCGTCTAGCGACCCTGGCGATTCCATCGGCGTTTTCATTCGCCGCTCCGCCCGCCCCGCGACCGGTCCGCGGCATACTGCGCGGAGCCACAGGGGGCAAGGGAATGCGCACGACACGATCCGCCATGGGCCTGACGACGGGCCAGCCGGCGACACGCCTGCTCGCGACCAGTCTGTTCATCGCGTGGGCCACGACGGCGGCGCCGACCGCCCGGGCTTCGGATGGTGTCCTCTACACCTGCGTGAACGCGAAGGGCCATCGCACCTACCAGAACACGCCGTGCCCGCCGGGCTCGGAGACCCATGCCGTCCGGCCCTATCTGGACCCGGGCTGGAATCCGCAGGCCGCGGCCAAGGTCGAAGCCGATCGCCAGGCGGTCGAACGGCGGCGTCGATCCACGGGCGGTGACTATTCGTTCGGCTGGCCCGAGGAGCGCCGCCGCGATCCGAAGGTCGATCGCTGCCGCGCCGCCAGGGCGCATCGCGAGGCCGTACTCGAAGCCGCCGGCCTGTCGCGGACCTACGAGCTGCTGAGCCGGCTTGATCGCGAGGTCTACGACGCCTGCAAGGACGCGCCGGGCGCCTGACGGCAGGGGATCACGCGCCGTCGGGTGACCGCATGTCGCCGTCGCCGAGACGGCGCTGCATCTGCACGCTGTCCAGCCAGCGGCCCGGTGCGTCGCCCACGGCCTTCCAGCCGATGGCCCGGAACGTGCCGACATGGACGAAGCCGAGCGAGGCATGCAGGCGGATCGAGGCGAGGTTCCCGGCATCCCCGATCACCGCGATCATCTGTCGGAAGCCCAGCGCCTCGCAGCGCGCGATCAGCGCCGACAGCAAGCACTTGCCGATGCCGCGCCCGGCGAAACCCGGGGCGACGTACACGCTGTCCTCGACGGTCCAGCGGTAGCCGGCGCGCGGCCGGTAGCCGGAGGCATACGCATAACCGGCGAACGTGCCGTCGACCTCGGCGACCAGGTACGGGTAGCCGGCATCCATCAGCGCCGTCATCCGCCGGCGCATCTCCTCGACGTCCGGCGCGACGGTCTCGTAGCTGGCGCACGCGGTCTCGACCGAATGGGCATAGATCGCCTGTACGTCGGCGGCATCGGCCGGGGTGGCGTCGCGGATCGAAGGGATGTCGTCCGCGGCCATGGCTCAGTCGCGGAAACGCCTGAGCAGGTCGTCGTAGGCGTCGATCCGGCGGTCGCGCAGGAACGGCCAGATCCGGCGGACGTGCTCGCTGCGGGCCATGTCGACCTCGGCCATCAGGATTGTCGGCTCGGTGCCGGCTTCGGCCACGAATTCGCCCTGCGGGCCGAGGACATGGCTGTTGCCCCAGAAGTCGATGCCGGACGCGCCCAGCGGCGAGGATTCATGGCCGACGCGGTTGCAGCTGAGCACCGGCAGGCCGTTGGCGACGGCGTGGCCGCGGTGGCTGAGGATCCACGCGCCGCGCTGGCGGTCCTTCTCGGCCTGTTCGTCGGACGGATCCCAACCGATCGCGGTCGGGTACAGCAGCAGTTCCGCACCGGCCAGCGCCATCAGCCGCGCGGCCTCGGGATACCACTGGTCCCAGCACACCAGCACGCCGAGCCGGCCCACCGAGGTGTCGATCGGCGTGAAGCCGAGATCGCCCGGCGTGAAATAGAACTTCTCGTAGAACCCCGGATCGTCCGGGATGTGCATCTTGCGGTACTTGCCGGCGATCGAGCCGTCGGCGTCGTAGACCACCGCGGTGTTGTGGTACAGCCCGGCCGCGCGGCGCTCGAACAGCGAGCTCACCAGCACCACGCCGTGCGCCTTCGCCAGCGCCGAGAGACGCGCGGTGCTCGGGCCCGGGATCGGCTCGGCCAGATCGAATTCGTCCACCGATTCGTGCTGGCAGAAGTAGGCGCCGTTGTGCAGTTCCTGCAACAGCACCAGCTTCGCGCCGCGCTTCGCCGCTTCGCCGACGCGATCCTCGATGACGGCGAGATTCGCCGCGGCGTCGCCGTGGTTTTTCTCCTGGATCAGCGCGACCGGGAGCGTCTTGTTCTTCATCGCGACCTCAACGAAGCGGGTTTCGTAGGGCGGGCCTTGGCCCGCCATTGCAATGTATCCGGTCGCGCCGCAGCCCGACCGATGCGGTCAGCCCACCACGCCCACAGGCAACTGCATCGTGATGCAGTGCAGGCTGCCGTTCTGCCAGATCAGCGGACGGCACGGGATCGGCACGATCTCGCGACCCGGGAAGGCTTCAGCCATCACTTCCTGCGCGCGTGCGTCGGCGGGATCACCGTAGGCCGGCATCAGCACCGCGCCGTCGACGATCAGGAAATTGGCGTAGCTGGCGGCGAGGCGGCGGCCTTCGTCGAACACGGGCTTCGCCCACGGCAGCGCGAACAGCCGGTACGGCTTGCCCGCGCGCGTGCGCAGCGCGACCAGTTCCGCGGCCATCGCCTGCAGCTCGGGGTAGTGGGTGTCGCTGACGTCGTCACAGCCCTGGTAGACGATCGCGTCCTCGGCGGCGAAGCGCGCGAGGGTGTCGATGTGGGCGTCGGTGTCGTCGCCCTCCAGATACCCGTGGTCCAGCCACAGGATGCGGTCCTGCTGCAGCCAGCCCGCGAGTTTCGCGGTGAGGTCGGCGCGGCTGGTGTCCGGATGGCGTTCGTGCAGGCAGCGCCAGGTGGTGAGCAGCGTGCCGGCACCGTCGGTCTCGATCGCCCCGCCTTCCAGCGCGAAGTCGATCTCGCTGCGTTCGGCCTGCGCGAACAGGCCCTGTGCCGCGAGCGCTTCGATCAGGCGATCGTCGCGGCTGGCCTCGAACTTGCCGCCCCAGCCTGTGAAGCGGAAGTCGAGCAGTCGGAAGCCCACGTCATCAGCGGTGCCCTTCAACGTGATGGGGCCGGAATCGCGCAGCCAGGTGTCGTCGTACTCGACCACCACGAAGCGCACGCGCGACATGTCGGCGCGCGCCGAGCGCAGTCGCGCTTCGGCATAGGTCTGCAGATCGTCATCGGCGACGCAGATCACCGCGTGCCCGAACTGGGCGATCGCGGTCACCAGGGCGATGTAGGTTTCCTCGACGTCGACGAGGCGCGGGCCCCAGTCGGTCTCGAAATGCGGCCAAGCGACGAGGATCGCGGATTGGGGTTCCCATTCCGCGGGAAAACGGTACGTCTGCGACATCGGGATCGGGATTACTGGATCGGAGGCTTGGGACCGACTTCGCTGCCGCCGGCGCGGATCAGGACGGCGTCGATCACGCGGTCCTTCTCGAAGTACACGACGAAGTTGGGGTAGGTCCAGCGGTTGATGCGGGGCCACGCGCGCTTCTGGCCGCCACGCGGATCGAGGCGTTCGCTCGGCGCACCGAAGCGGCGCTCGACATCGGCCATGCGCATGCCGCGGGCGGGCAGGGTGGCACCGGCTTCCTGCTGGACGCGGTCGACCAGCAGCGTTTCGGCGAAGACCTGCGGCGCGGCGGCCAACAGCGCGGCCGCGATGAGGGCGGCGGGGAGATGGCGCATGGGGGAACCTCCTCGGGCAAATGCGGATGGCGCGACCAGATGCGGTCGGCCGGCGAAGGCTTCGATTGTAAGCACATCGCGATGCGCGGCGCGATCCTGTGCAATCGATCCCTGCGTCATCGCGCATGCATCCGGACGAGTGATTTCCGGCATCCGGATGCGACGAAGGCCGCGCGAGGCGGCCTTCGTGCGGAGCTGCGGCGACGCGGGATCGCGCGGCCGTCGATCCGGGTTCAGCGCTGGCGCGCCTTGAAACGCGGGTTCGACTTGCAGATCACGAAGACCTTGCCACGGCGGCGGACGACCTTGCAGTCGCGGTGACGGGCCTTCGCCGACTTCAGGGAGGACAGGACCTTCATGTGGAGCCTCGGCGATAACGCGGTTGATGGGAAGAAACGCGCCATTGCGGCGCGCGGACGGTCAAACAGCCCGCTATTCTGCCGGCAAATCGTTTCGCATTCAAGTGGTTGCGGATCTGGGTAGTGCCTCAGTTTGAACCTGGGGCGGGACGCCCGGCGCGGCGGCCAACCTGAACGGGCCGGGCGTAGGCTAGGCGACTGGCGGGCGGCCGGGCTGGGGCCGCCGGGTGTAGGGTGGCATGACCCTACAGGAGAGCCGGTATGCGCGCAGGAGCCATGATTCTGGCGGTAGACCGTCGGAGTATTGTGTCAGGGGACGGAGAATACCGATCGACACGAGATAACAAGAAGCAGCACATCGAAGGCATTGAGCGGCTTGCCGAAGATGTGTGGCTGATTCCGCTACCGAAAGGACTGCCGTTCTTCGCCAAGATAGCTTCTGTTGCTGACCACGTTGGTTATCCATATCGCGTCATGCCGATTGAACATGACATAGCGTGGGCGCAGTACGGCAAGTCGGAGTGATCGACTTTCCAAAAGCTACTCCCACGCACAGACCTTCGCTACATCGTTGGACCAGCAGCCGCGTTCAAACCTGAGGCTTCCGAGCGACGAATGGGCGTGGCCGGCTCCTTCTTCTTCGTTCCAATACCCCATCGCCAAGCCGTTTCCTTCCATGGTCACGGTCGCAAAGAACTTGATCGGGGTCTCTTCGTCGGCTCCGATGGAAAAGCTGCCATCCGGCTCCATGGCGATCGGGCACACACCGTCGATGTAGGTCTTGCCGTGAACCTGCAGCTGACCTGCGTACGGATCTTGTAGCCACTCAGGCGGTGAGTCCTGTGGGGATGGTATCGGGTTCGGACCAGTTCCGGC